>CAINDP010000201.1 GCA_903847405.1 uncultured Myxococcales bacterium
CGCCCATCGGCTTGCCCAGTTGCAGGCGCCACTGGTGCGCCCCCAGGTCGATCGCCAGTTGCCGGGTCGCGTCCAGCCAGCCGAGGTTCCGGCGGTGCACCGTGGTCAGGAGGGCCACGCTGATCCCGGCGTCGCGCAGGCATCCGATACCGCGAACCGCATGGTCGAAGGCCCCGCGCCCCCGGATCGCGTCGTGCACGTCCCGGGGGCCGTCGATGCTGACGCCGACGTTGGCGAGGCCCGCGGCCCGGGCGCGGCCCGCGATCCGCGCGTCCACGAGGGTGCCGTTTGTCACGAGGTTCACGGTGAGGCCGCGGCGCGAGGCCTCCCGGGCGATGACGTCCCAGTCGTCCCGCAGGAGGGGTTCGCCGCCGGACAGCGTCAGCAGTTCGCCGCCCAGGTCGGCCAACTGCGCCACGACGTCCAGGCATTCCGCGGTGGACAGTTCCGCCGCCCGGGGCGCGCCCGCCCGGGAACCGCAGTGCACGCACCGCAGATTGCAGGCCAGCGTCAGTTCCCAGACCGCGTTGCGGGGCCTCCACGTCTTCGTCGCCGCGTTCCGGCGCGCCTCGGGGGACAGGTCACGAGGAAGGACGGACATGGGACGCCTCCGATGGCAGGTACACCAGGATTCTACGCGTCTGAAAAAATGGGGACAGACACCAATTTTCGGAAATCGGTGTCTGTCCCCATTTTTCCGAAAAGGGTGACTGTCCCACTTCTCAGGAGAGGGTCGCCAGGAACGCGTGCAGCGCGACGTCGAAGGCGGCGGGGGCGTCGAGGTTCGACAGGTGGCCGGCGCCCTGGAGGACTTCCAGGCGCGCGCCGGGGATGGCAGAGACCATGCCTTCCATCTCGGCCGGCGGCGACAGTCCGTCTTCCTCGCCGACCATCGCCAGCACGGGCATCCGCAGCCCCGCCAGCAGCGGGGTCGAGTCGGGACGGTCCCGGAGGGCCTCGAGGGCCCGGGCGATCCCCTCGGGCGTCGCGGCATCGACACAGGCGTGCACCAGCGACGCGACCTCGGGACGCGACCGGCGGGTCCCCTCGGCCAGCAGCACGGGCACCATCGAATCGGCCAGGCCGACCGCGCCGTCGGCCCGGATGCGCGCGGCCTGCAGCGTGCGGCGCTCCCTGGCCGCGACGTTGTCGGGAGCCGCCCGCGTATCGCACAGGACCAGGCCGGCGATGCGCGGGGACGCCCGGGCCACCAACCGGAACCCCACGTAGCCCCCCATCGACAGGCCGACCGGGACGAACCGGCGAATGCCCGCGCCATCCAGGCGCGCCAGCACCTCGTCCGCGTACTCGTCCAGGGACGCGGTGCCCGGTGCGCGCCCCCCGAAGCCCGGGAAATCGGGGGCGATGCCCAGCCAACCCGCGGGCAGGCGCTCCAGTTGCCCGCTCCACATGCGGAAGTCCATCGGGAAGGCGTGCAGGAACACGACGGTGGGGGACGGCATGACGGACCTCCCGGTGTCAGGTGTGATTGCGCAACATCAGTTCCACGGGATGCGGATTCAGGAAGACCTGCCGCGCCAGGTAGGCGACACCGTGCTTGCGGATGTGGTGCTGGAACAGGGTCAGGGGGACCACCAGGGGAACCATTCCCTGGCGGTACCGCGCCAGGATTTCCAGCAGTTCCTGCGTTTCGTCGGCGCCCAGCAACCCCTTGAAGTGCCCCATCATGTGCATCAGGACGTCGGTGGTCCGGCCCCGGGTCGCGGGCCGCTCCAGCGCCCTTCCGAACCCCTCGCCATACCGGCGCCACAGGTCATCGACGGGCAGGTCGCCGGCCGCCGCCACCAGGCGTCCCAATGCCGTGTACGCCGGCCGCCCGTGGGTCAACAGCAGCAGTTTGTGGTCGGTGTGGAACTGCACCAGGCGCCCCCGATCCCGACCTTCCGCCTCGAAATCGCGCCACCTCTTCAGACCGAACACGCGCTGGATGAACGCCTCGCGCAGGACGGGGTCGTTCAGGCGCCCCTCCTCCTCGACCGGAACCCGTGGAAAGCGCGCCATGAAGGCTCGGGTGAACAGGCCCGCTCCGGTCCGTTCCGGGATTCCCGACGCCCCGTACACCTTGACGCGCGACATGCCCGACGACGGCGAGTCCTTCTTGCAGATGTATCCGCACAGCCCCAGGTCGGCCAGTTCGTCCAGGCGCCGCCGGGTGAAGTCCGCCATCCGATCCGTCAGGTCCACCCCGGACTTCCTCGTCACCAGGCGCGGCTGCCCGGCGTCCCCGACCAGCCGCATCGTTTCGCGCGGCACGCCCAGGCCCGCCTCGACTTCCGGGCAGACCCGCACGTACTCGAAGTATTTCCCCAGCGTTTCGACGATGTACGCATCCCGCTTGTGCTGCCCGTCGAAGCGCACCTTGTCGCCCAGCAGGCACGCGCTGACCAGGATCCGGATCGGCGCCGAGTTCGTCGCATCGACCATGGCGTGAACGCCCTCCCCCCTTGAAACCACTGCCCAAACCGCCGTCTGCGGGGCGGAAATCTTTTCATCGACCCTGGGGGGCATTATACTGCGGCAACCTGGATGAACCGGTTTCCAAGTGGCGAGTTGCGCGGCCTGGAAGCGCCATCCCGGGCAAGGCGTCCGAGGAGGAAGGAAGACATGAAGATGAGCACGTGGTCCTGGGGGCGGTGGGTGCTGCCGGTCCTCATGGTACTGGTGGCGATCCCGGCCCGGGCGGCCGACAATCCCCGCCTGAACGCCGACTTCTACCGGCCTTCCCTGCACCCCGGGGACATCCTGGCCATCCAGACCAGCAACCAGCCGGGCCACCTGAAGGTGGGCGGCGGCCTGTTCCTGACATGGAACGCCAAGCCGCTGGCCATCGTCGACGCCAACGGGTCCAAGCTGGTCAACGCGGTCACCAACCAGTTCGTCGCGGACCTGTTCGTCAGCCTGGGCCTGTCGGACTACTTCGACATCGCCCTGGGCCTGCCGATCTTCCTGTACACCAGCGGCGACCAGCCCGGCGCCCTGTCGTCCTTGAGCCGTGCCCAGGGCACGTCCTTCGGCGACATCCGGCTGAGCATGAAGGTGTCGGTGTTCGGCAAGGATCGCAAGGCCGGCTTCGGGCTGGCCCTGGCCGAGGACCTGACCTTCCCGACCGCCACGCCCCAGGACTTCAACGGCGACCGGCTGGTCACGGGCACCACCACCCTGATCGGCGACTACCAGAACAAGGGCTGGAACGTGGCCGTGAACCTCGGGATCCGTCTGCGCGCTCCCGTGCGCATCCCCGACGTGGCGGGCGGCTATTGGATCGGCCACGAACTGCTGGTCGGCGCCGGCCTGTCCGTGCCGTTCATCTGCGGCAAGCTGGAAGGCATCGGGACCATGGAATACCGGGGCGGCATCCAGAAGAACGCCTTCGACAAGTACTCCAATTCGCTGGACTTCCTGGGCGGTTTGAAGGGCCACATCGGCAACCTCGCCCTGATGGCCGCGGCAGGCGGCGGCGCCCTGAAGGGTTACGGAAGCCCGGCCTACCGCGTCACGCTGGGCGTGTCGTACGAGCCGTCGATCGACCGCGGCTGCGTGAAGGACACCGACCACGACGGCATCGCGGACCCGATCGACAAGTGCCCCACGCTGCCCGGACCGGCCGAACTGCAGGGCTGCCCGGACCGCGACAAGGACGGCATCATCGACCCCGAGGACAAGTGCCCCGACGTCCCCGGCAAGAAGGAGTTCCAGGGCTGCCCGGACACCGACAACGACGGCACCGAGGACGCGAAGGATCGCTGCCCGAACGTGGCCGGCCCCGCGAAGTTCGAGGGCTGCCCCGACAGCGACGGCGACGGCGTGCCGGACTACAAGGACAAGTGCCCGAAGGTCCCCGGCAAGATCGAGTTCGAGGGCTGCCCGGACCGCGACAACGACACCGTCCAGGACTCCATCGACAAGTGCCCGGACATCCCCGGAACGCCCGAACTGCAGGGCTGCCCGCCGCCGACGCCCGAGAAGATCGTGCTGACGGCCGAAAAGATCGAAATCCTCGAGATGGTGTTCTTCGAGACGGACAAGGCGGTCATCAAGAAGGCTTCGTTCGGGCTGCTGGACGACGTGGCGAAGGTCCTGCGGGACAACCCGTTCATCAAGAAGCTGCGCGTCGAGGGCCACACGGACAGCACCGGCACCCCCGACAAGAACATGGTCCTGTCGCAGGCGCGCGCCGACTCGGTCCGCGAGTACCTGGTCAACCAGGGCATCCCGGCCGACCGCCTGGTCGCCGAGGGCTTCGGCCAGACCAAGCCGATCGCCGACAACACGACGAAGGAAGGCAAGGCCAAGAACCGCCGCGTCGAGTTCGTGATCACCGAGAAGTAGCCCGACCGGGGCCTCGTCAGGTCAACCCGCCATCCACCGCAATCACCTGGCCCGTCAGATAGGAAGGGGCATCCCCGCACAGGAAGCAGACCACCTTCGCCACCTCCTCGGGGCGCCCGATCCGGCGCATCGGGATCGCGGCCAGCAGGGCATCGCGGGGGGCATCGGCGGACATGTCGGTGTCGATCAGGCCGGGCGCCACGCAGTTGACGATCACGTTGCGGGCGGCCAGTTCGCGGGCCAGGGCCTTGGTGGCGCCGATCAGGCCGGCCTTGGCGGCCGAGTAGTTCACCTGGCCCGGGTTGCCGGTGATCCCGCTGACGGAGGACAGCACGACGACGCGCCCCCGGCGGCGCTTCGCCATGCCGCGGACGATGGGCCGGGCCACGTGGTAGAAGCCGTCCAGGGCGGTGCGGATGGGGCGGTCCCAGGCCTCGTGGTCCATGCCGATGAACAGCCCGTCGCAGGTCACCCCGGCGTTGCAGACGAGGACGTCGATCCCCTCGGGGGCGTCGAGGTACGGCGCCAGGGCACGGGCCACGTCGTCGGCGTCGGTGACGTCGAAGCCCACCGGGACGGCGCGCCCCCCGGAGGCCACGATGGCGTCGCAGACTTGTGCGGCCTTCGCGGCTTCGGTCCGGAAGTTCACCAGGACCTCGAAGCCCATCGCACCCAGTTCCAGGGCCACGGCCCGGCCGATTCCCCGGCTGGCGCCCGTCACCAGGGCCCGTCCCATCGGCGTCATGGCGATTCCTCCGTGGCCTTGAAGACCTTCACGTTCCCGCGGGCGACCACCCGGCCGTCGTGACGCACGATCCCGTCGAAGGACGCAAACCCTCCCACCTTCGCCACTTCCGTGACTTCGACCTCGAGGAGCGCCCCCACGGGCACGGGTTCCCCGGTGAGATCGAGGTTCCGCCCGCCGACCAGCCAGCCCTGCACGGGCCCCCGGGACGGGTCCTGGGCACTGACCAGCGCGGCGGAGGCCTGGGCGATGAACTCCACCAGGGCGACGGGGTCCAGCACGGGCGTGCCTTGGGCATCGTCGCGGAGGAAGGGGTTGTCGGCCCGGACGCGCCCGCGGCATACCGCCCGGTCGGCGGCCAGTTCCACGGCCTCGTCCAGGAAGCGCATCGCGCCGCGGTGGGGCAGCAGGGCATCGATGGGAAGGATTTCAGCCATGGGCCTCTTTGTCGAACACCAGCACGTACCGGCCGCCCGCGGGCGAGGGGCGTGCCAGCAGCAGGCGCCCGGCATCCCCGGGGCGCAGCAGGAAGGACAGGACGGCCGCGGCCCCCGCCAGCGGATGGGCCGCGCCGCCGGGCAGCGTCGCCGGATCGTCCGCGATTTCGGTCGCTTCCAGGACTTCGGCCAGGGCGACGGCGTCGAAGGGCGCCGGTCCGTCGGGCAGCAGCGCCACCGACGTCAGCCATCCCAGGAGGGGCCCGTCGTCCTCCAGGACCATCCGCAGGGACCCGCAGAAGTCCTGCGTGCAGTGCGACGGATCGGCCCAGGCCGCGGCCGTGATCGCCTCGTCGCCCACCGTCACCTGGACCTCGGGCTCGCCGTCGTGCAGGCGCGTCCAGGCCTCCAGCATCGCGGCCTCGAAGGAGGCGGCGCCCATGGTGATCGTCGTCGAGGCGGCCAGGCGCTTCGCGAGGATCGCCCAGTAGCCCGGCGCGGCGTTGTGGACCGAGTTGTGGAACAGGGTCGGGGACACCTGGGGCTCGTCCGCCAGCAGGGACGGCAGAATGGCGCCGATCGTGTTGATTTCGCCGTTCGCCGTGGCGAAGACCAGGGAGCCGTCCGTCGCGGCCTCCAGGCCGCCGGCGTCCTTCGTCGCGCGCAGGACCTGGCCGATCAGGCGGCTGATGCGGCGGCGGACGTTCTTCGGGATGAAATCGTCCTCGGGCAGGGGCCCCTCGCCCACCAGGGGACGATCGCCGCCCAGAATCGCCGCCGCACCCCGAATCGGAAACCCCTTCATCGCCGCACCCCGAACACGAGGGACGTGTCGTTGCCACCGAACGCGAACGAATTGGACAGGGCGTAGCGAATGCCCGGCGCCGCGAGGTCCTCGCGCAGGATGCGGGCCTGGACGTCGGGGTCCAGCGTCTGGCATCCCAGGTTGCAGGGCAGGCGCTCGTCGGCCAGGGCCATCAGCGTGATGGCCGCCTCGACGCCCGCCGCAGCTCCCAGCAGGTGCCCGGTGAACCCCTTCGTGGACGAGCACGGGACGTCGGTCCCCAGCACCTTCACCATGCCGCGGGATTCCGCGGAATCGTTGGCCGGGGTGGCCGTCCCGTGGAGGTTCACGTAGCCCACGTCGGACGGTCCGATGCCGGCCCGGCCCAGCGCCTCGGCCATCACCCGCGCCGCACCCTCCCCTTCCGGTTCCGGCGCCGTCATGTGGTAGGCCTCGGACCCCGCGCCCCAGCCCGCCAGGAACAGGTCGGGGCCGTCGGCGGGGCCCTGCGGGCGGTCGCGCACCAGCACCATCGCCGCGGCGCCCTCGCCCAGGTTCAGGCCCTGGCGATCGACGTCGAAGGGCCGGCACGTCCGCGCGTCCATGACGCCCAGGCCCCGGAACCCGTGGTAGGTGGTCCAGCACAGGGCGTCCACCGACGCGACCACGACCGCGTCGCAGGTCCCCGTGCGCAGCAGGCGGGCCGCGGAAATCACGGCGTTGGCGCCCGAGGAGCAGGCGGTGGACACGGTCCAGGCGGGCCCCCGGGCATCGACCAGCCGCGCGGCGACCACGGCCACGGCCCCGAAGACCTGCCGCCGGTGGTAGTCGTACCCTGCGGCGCCGTCGGCCCGGTAGGCATCTTCCAGGTCCCGGTTGCCCGACGCGCTGGTGCCGACCACGACGCCCAGGCGAGGGGCGGGGATCCGCGCGCGCAGGCCGTCCAGGACGGGGGCCAGGGGCGCCAGGGCCAGGGCCAGCAGGCGGGTGCAGCGGCTGTCATAGGCGGCCAGCGATTCGGGGAGAGGGGGCAGTGGGTCGCGGACCTCGCCCACCGGACAGGCGGCGCCGGGGAGGACCTGGGACCCGGTGGCCAGGCCCGTTCGACCGGCCCGCAGGGACGCCCGCAACTGGTCCGGGGTCGTGCCGAGGGCGCTGACCGCCGTGCACCCGAGGATGGGCAGCGGGTCCATGAGGGTCGCTCCACGTGCCGCGTCGCCCGGAGTATCCGGGATGCCTCCGGACGTGTCAACGCGCGCCCGGCCGCACGTTGACGCCCCGCAATCGCCGCTGGTACGATGCCGGTTCGAATGACGATTCCGACCTCGGGAGGCCCGCATGTCGCGATGGACGCCCCTCGCAACCGCCCTGGCCCTCCTGCTGGGGATCCAGCCCGCCGTCCTGGCCCGGGGCGCCCCGCCGGCGCACGGCAGGTCCGGGCTGGAACGCCGCGATCTGGCCCTGGTGGTCAAGACCCTGGAGGACGACCCGAACCTGATCGACGAGATGCTGACCAGCGACGCGCAGTTCAAGGCACTGGCCACCCGCTTCGTGCCGGCCTCCCGATCGCGCCTGGCCGCCGGGCGGGCCCTGGTCGGCGTCGGCGTCGTGTTCATGGTCCTGGGGGCCCTGGTGGGCGCCCCGCTGTACCTGGCCCGGTCGGACCTGCGGGCCGCGGCCATCGGTACCCTGGCGGGCGCGATCGGCGGCGGCTTCGCGCTGTTCGTGCCGGGAGTGGCGGTGATGGCCACGCCGTCCGCCGCCGAGCGGGAGATGCGCGGGTACTGGCAGGACCACCGCGCCGGCTTCCTGCGACCGGAGGCGATCGGCGGCCCCCGGCTGCGCCTGGCCTTCGACCGGTCGCTCCCCTCGACCGCGGTCGTGCAGTTCCTCTCGTTGTCGTTCTAGAAAGGAAACGAGAACCGCCCCCCGGAAGGCCGCGGGCCCCCGCCGCGCTTGCATTCAAGCCCGAATCTGCTAGGGTATCGCGGCGCTGGAAGCGGCCAGCCCCTGCCCGCGGACGAGGAACGGATGGACCCGAGGACGACGTCGATCATTGCAGAACGGGCCGGGGTTGTGGCCAGGATCAAGCGCAACCTGATCACCCGCCTTTCGCTGCCCTACACCGAAGACGACCTTCACGAGGACGTGTCCCTGCTGGGTTCGGGCCTGGGCCTGGACAGCCTGGATGCCCTGGAGGTGGTCCTGGGCGTCGAGCAGGAATTCGGGGTGAAGATCGAGGAAGGCAACATCGCCTTGCTGCGGTCCATCAACACCCTCGTGGACTACGTGCTGGAAAAGAACGCGGCGGCGACCGCAGCCGGTGGAGGCGCGCGATGAGGGCATCCCCCGCAGCGTCCTGGCTGGTGAACGCCGGCGCCGTGATGACCGAACGAGACGGTGCGCCTGCCGTCGCGCACTACGGCGACGTGGCCGCCGAGGTCCGCGCCGTACGCCAGGCCGCGGGCCTGATGGACGCCGGGCACGTGCTGGTGTTCAAGGGCACGGTCGACGACGCCATCTATCCCCTCGACGAGGTGTTCGCCGGAAACGTCGCGAACCTCCGGTACGGGCGCGTGCTGCACACCCTGCTGGCCGACGAGGCGGGCCTGGTGGTCGCCGACGCCTACATCGCCTGCAACGACGACGAGATCCTGGTCCTGTGCGAGGCGTGCGCCCCCCGCCAGGAAGTGGCCCGCCTGCTGGCCGGATGCCCGGTGGTGGACGTGACCGACGAGGTCGCGGTGTTCTGCCTGGACGGTCCGAAGTCCTGGGGCCCCCTGCGGGATCTGGTCGGCCGCGACATCCTGGGCATGCCGTACCTGTCGGTCGAAAACCACGACCTCGACGGCACCGCGCTGAACCTGCTGCGCGCCGGCAAGACCGCCGAGTTCGGGTACTGGATCGTGGCGCCCGCTGCCGATGCCGCGAAGGTCCACGGCCGCCTGATGGCCGCCGGTGCGAAATACGGCATCGCGCCGTATGGCCTGGACGCGCTGGACCTGCTGAAGCTGGACGGCCGCTTCTTCAATGTGAACCGCGAGGGCCGCGTCGCCCGAGACCCGCTGCCCCTGGGCCTTCAGTGGATGATGGACTTCCAGAAGGAGCGCTGGTCGGGCCGTGACGCGATCCTGGCGCGCCGGGCCGCGGGCGTGGCGCGCAAGGTCGTGGGCTTCGCGCTGGCGGAGGGCCTGCAGGGCGTGCGCGTCGGCGACGTGCTGCGCCTGGACGGCGATCCCGCGGGCGAGGTCGTGGCGTGCGGATGGTCCCAGGGCCTGGGGCGCGACATGGGACTGGCCCTGCTGGACCGGGCCGTGGCCTGGGCCGGGCTGGACTTCACGGTGGACTCGGCCACCGGACCCCTGGCGGCCACGTCGATTTCCCTGCCTCCGTTCGTTCCCGCGAGTCTCGAAGTCAAGCTGGACGAGGTCTGACCCTGCCGGGCGGGGCCGCGGCCCTGCCGCCTTCCAGGGATGGAGCAACCGCATGCCCGGACGCCTGGCCGACAAGGTGGTGATCGTCACGGGCGGCAGCCGGGGCATCGGCCGGGCCGTCGTGGAGCGCTTCGCCGCCGAGGGCGCGACCGTGTGGTTCACGTGGATCCGGCACGAGGACGCCGCCCGCGAGGTCGAATCCGCCGTCCCGGGCGCCACCGCGATCCAGTGCGACGGGCGCGATCGGGTGGCGGTCGAAGCGGCGGTCGAAGCGGTCCTGGTCCGGGACGGCCACATCGACGTGCTGGTCTGCAACGCCGGCGTCGCGGTGAACGGCCTGTTCGCGATGATGTCCGCCGAGGACGTGGACCGGTGCCTGGACGCGAACGTGAAGGGCACGATCCACTGGGCCCGGGCGGTGTTCCGGCCCATGCTGCTGCGCCGCGCCGGTTCGATCGTGACCGTGGCCTCGGTGGCCGGCCTCTTCGGGCTGGCCGGCCAGGTGGCCTACAGCACCTCCAAGGGCGCGATCCTGGCGTTCACGCGTGGCCTGGCGGCCGAGGCGGGTTCCAAGGGCATCCGCGTGAACAGCCTGGTCCCCGGCTTCGTGGACACCGACATGACGGCCACCATCCCGTCGCCCGTGCGGCGGAACTACAAGGACCGCATCGTCATGGGCCGGTTCGGCCGGCCGGACGAGGTCGCGGCTGCGGCGCTGTTCCTGGCCTCGGACGAGTCGTCGTACATCACGGGCCAGGCGCTGGTGGTGGACGGTGGTTTGTCCAGCACCGTCATCTGACGCGCCCCGGAGGATCGATGACCGTCATCCGAACCGCGTTCCTCTTCCCCGGGCAGGGCTCCCAGACCGTGGGCATGGGGGCGGACCTGTTCCGGGAGGACGCCGCCGCCCGGCGCCTGTTCGAGGCGGCCAACGACGCGGCCGGGGCGGACGTGACGGCCCTGTGCTTCAAGGGCCCCTTTGAATCGCTGTCCCGGACGCGGGTTCTGCAGCCCGCGATCACCGCCGTGAACCTGGCGTGCCGGGCCTGGCTGGAAGCCCACGGCGTGGTGCCGGACGCGGCAGCCGGGCACTCCCTGGGCGAACTGTCGGCCCTGGCCTGCACCGGGTGCGTCGCCGACGTGGACGCCGTGCGGCTGGCTGCAGCGCGCGGGAAGGCCATGGACGACGCGGCCACCGCCACACCCGGGACGATGATCGCCGTCGTGGGCCTGGAGGCTGCGGTCGTCATCGCGGAAGCGGCGGCGCTGCTGGACCGCACCGAAGGCGGCGTGGCCAACCTGAACGGGCCGGACCAGATCGTGCTGTCGGGGACCACGGCCGCGATGGACAAGGCCGCGGCCCACTTCGAATCCATGGGCGCCCGATGCGTGCCGCTGGCAGTGTCCGGCGCCTGGCACAGCGAAACGATGGCCCCGGCGGAAGCGCCGTTCCAGGCCGTGCTGGATCCGATCGAAATCGCGGCCCCCGCGCGCCGGCTGTACCTGAACGTCACCGGGGGCCCGTCCGATGCCCCGGACGCCATCCGCGCCGGCCTGGTGGGCCAGTTGCGCAACCCGGTCCGCTGGATGGACATCGTTCAGGGCCTGATGGCCGACGGCGTCACGCGGTTCGTCGAGGTCGGCCCCGGCAAGGTCCTCCGGGGCACCCTGCGCCGCATCTGGCCCGACGCCACCGCCTACGAGGTGTACTCGGTCGGCGATCTGGTCGCGATGAAGCGCCTGGCGGATTCCTGGAAGGCCTAGGACCGCCGGCCCGCACAGCCCCCGTTCAACGCCCCACGTTGTATTCCAGCGACTGCAGTTCGAACTCCCCGTAGGTCCAGGCTCCGCTTTCCGGGTGCCATTTCGTTTCGCCCTTCCGCAGGACCCGGGCCGGTCCCATCTGCCCGTAGTCGCCGACCGGCGTGGTCCAGCGTATCGGGGGGGAGTCGCTGCCGTCGGGGGACGGGTTGCGGTCGTCGGATGCAAAGTCCACCAGTTCGTCGGCCTCGTTGAACCGGAGCGTGGCGCTGATGGTGTTGGGCCCCAGGGTGTAGTGCGCCCGCACGGTGTGCCCGTCCACCGGCTCCCAGGTGACGGAGGGCCCCACCAGTTCGCCGGGGGCCAGCAGGCAGAGGTCGTTGAAGAGGGTCACCGTTTCCGACCGGGTGAGTACCGGGCCGCCGGCATCGACCATGGTCTTCACCGACAGCAACCGGACCCGCATCGTCGCCCCGCTTTCGTCGAAGGCGTGCAGCACGTCCACCGGGAGGCCCTTCATCACCGCGTCCATCAGGAAGAAGCGGCGCGGAAGATCGAAGGTATTCAGTTGTTCCGCCGTGAACGCCATCCAGTCCTGGTCGGGGCCCCCGCGGATGCGGCCCGTCCAGATGGCGCGGAAGTTCTGCACCCTGGGCTGGCCCACCACCCCGCTGGCACGGATGTACCGCTGCACCGGCGGGGGGAGCGGGGCGAGGTCGGCGTCCGCCAGCATCGCACCGGGGCGGGCCGGGGTGGCGACGGCCAGGTCGCGCCGGAATTCGGCGGGGAGGCTGAAGGGTCCCTGGTGCGCGAAGCCCCAGGCCACGCCCAGGAGGAGGACGACGTTGGCGATGGTGCCGAACTTCGCGTCGCCCCAACTGGACAGGATGACCGCCTGCGAAGCGACCAGGGCCACGGCGCCGACCGCCCACCACCAGCGCGGCGCCAGCAGCAGCATCGCCCCCGTGGCCAGGGTGAGGACGCCGGCCGCCAGCCACAACGCGCCCCACGGCCGGGAAATGGGCAGCACCAACTGGGGCAATTCGGCGAGGCCGAACGCCTTGGCGAAGCCGAGCAGGTGGATGAGGCCGTGCACGCCCAGGAGAATCAGGAACGCGATGCGGGCCATGGATTCCCCCCTTTCCGCCCGGGCACGCAGGCGCACGGGTGCTCCCGGACCGTCACTCCCCGGTCGAACCCCAGAAATCGTAGAAGTTGTACCACTGGTTCGGATAGCGGCGGGCGTACTCCTCCAGGCGTTCCGCATAGCGTCGCGCCATGGCATCGACCCCGGCCGCCCGGTCCTTGCGCGACGGCAGGTCCTCCGGCTCGGCGAAGCGCTCGATGAACAGGGAGTAGTCCCGCACCCCGGTCTTGATCAGGAACATCAACAGCACTGGAGCCTTCAAGGCGGCCGCCAGGAGGTAGGGCCCCGCCGGGAAGTCGCGTTCGCAGCCCAGGAAGGGCATGCGGACCCGGGGGCCGCTGACCCAGGCCCGGTCGCCGTTGATGCCCACGTACTCGCCCTTTTCGAGGCGTTCGCGGACCTCCAGCAGCGGCCCGACGGCATCGGCATCGGAGGCCACCGGGATGACGTTCTTTTCCAGGTCCGGGTCCAGGCGCTTCATTTCGTCGTAGAGGCGGGAGGACGGGGCGGCGTGCATCAGCATGCTGAAGTGCACGCGCTGGATCTGCGCGAACGCCCGGGCCATTTCCATGACGCCCAGGTGGGCGCCCAGGACCAGGTGGCCCCGCTGCGGCTGGGATCCGTCCAGGAGGCCCGGCGGGGCGTGGATGGTCAGGCGGAAGCTGCTGCCCCGGCCCAGGAACGCGAACGCCCGGTCCAGGATCGATTCGGCGAACGCGAAGATGGAACGGTACGTCAGCAGGAAGGACGTGCGCCCGAGGGCCCGGCGATGGAACTGGGAAACCCAGCGCCGTGTCGAGGCGGATCCCAGCGCGTAGTACAGCGCGATGCCGGCCACCACCACGCGCGCCGGACGGTACCCGACCTTGCGCAGCAGCCAGAGCATCGACCGGATGCCCCATCGCGAGCCGACCTCGCGTCGCAGGCGCCACGACGTCGACGAGGGAGCAGGACCCGGCGTGTGATCGTCCTGCGGGCGGGGAGGCGGAGCGTTCATCGGGCTCCCGGGCTTCAACGGGGGAAGGCTGCCCCCGGCCGTTGCGGATGTCAATCCGATTCGGCTTCCCGGGCCGGCGGCGCTGCCCTGTCAACGCGAACGCAGATTTTTCTTGGCAACCGGGCAAAGGTTGGTCAAAGTCCCCAATCGTTGAGCCGGGAGACCCGACGTTGAAGTTCCTCCTTGTCTTTCCCTCGTGGCCGAAGCTGGAGCACCAGACCCTCTTCAACCTGCCCCCGCACGGCTCGGTGGTGATGGCGGCCGCCATTCCCGCCGGGGTCGAGGTCAGGTTCGTCGACGAGAACGTGCAGGAAACGCCGTTTTCGGACGAGTGGGACTTCGTCGGCCTTTCGGTCATGCTGACCTCGCAGTTGCCGCGGGCCTTCGAGGTCTGCCGGCGCTTCCGCGAGATGGGCAAGGACGTGATCTTCGGCGGCATCGCCTCGATGCTGCACGCCGAGGAAGTGCAGAAGCACGCCAGCAGCCTGTTCCTGGGCGAGGCGGAAGGCCGCCTGGAGGCCGTGTTCGCGGATCAGGCCGCCGGGAAGCTGAAGCCGCTGTACGATTTCCTGACCGAACACGCGCCGATCGAGTCGGTGGGACCCGCACGACGCTCGATCCTCGACCCGTCGTGCTACGCGCACAAGGGCGTGCGGATGGCCGACCTGTTCCACGCCTCCCGCGGCTGCCGCTTCAACTGCTTTCCCTGCTGCACGCCGTACCTGGGCGGCCGGAAGTTCCGACCCCGGCCCATGGAGCGGGTGGCCGAGGAGCTTTCGCTGATCGACAACGATCGGCTGTTCGTCGTCGACAACTCGCTGGCGCAGGACAAGGAGTGGGAAAAGGAACTGTTCCGGACCATGATCCCCTTCAAGAAGCACTGGTGCAGCCATCCCATCGAGGATGACGACGAGGTCCTGGCCCTGGCGGCAGAGGCCGGGTGCTGGTACGTGTACCAGGCCGTGTTCGACACGTCCGACTACATCCGGAACCGGATCAAGCGCTACAAGAGCTTCGGCATCGGGGTCGAGGGGACCATCATCCTGGGGCTGGACAACCACGACGAGGACGCGATCAAGCGGCTGGTCGATTTCCTGCTGGAGGTCGATCTGGACCTGGCGGAATTCACGGTCCTGACGCCCTTTGCGCACACGCCGGCCCGCGATCAGATGGAAAAGGAAGGCCGCATCCTGACCAACGACCTGGCGCTGTACAACGGCGGCAACGTCGTCTACCAGCCGAAGCTGATTTCGCCGTCGCGGCTGCAGGAGATGTACCACTGGGCCTGGGAGACCTTCTACGCCGACGAGTCCCAGACCTACAAGATGTACCGGCTGTACAAGTCGATCCGCGATCAGACGCCACGCCCCGGCCGCAGGCGCCCCGTGTAGGCCCCCCATCCACCGCCTATGCGTCCAGGTACCCGTATTTCGCATCACCCTCGGCCACGGCCTTCTGAATCCGGTGCCGGACCTCGACCAGCAGGTCCGACGAGCGGGTGCCGGGCGTGGGGACGATGTCGGCCAGGACGCGCAGCCGGTAGGTGCAGCGGCGGGCGGAGTTGATGCTGGCCGTGCCCTGGGGCATGAAGCGGGTGTCGGTGTGGATCGCGACGGGAATCAGCGGAACACCGGCGTCCTTCGCCAGGTGGAAGGCGAAGTCCCGGAAGGGCAGCAGGCGGCCGTCGGGGCTGCGCGTTCCCTCGGGGAAGATGACCAGCGGGCGGCCTTCCGCCAACAGCGCACGGCACCGGTCCAGCGTGTTCTTCAGCGCCTCGCGATCGTTCCAGACCGGGGGCATGGGCACATAGCCCAGCAGCGAGAAGGGCGCCGCGATGAACGGCTTCCAGAAGTCCGGCATCGCGTTGCGCGGCTGGTCCTCGGGAGGCTTTTCCATGGGCTTCAACAGGCACGAGGCGTCGGGCAGCAGCCACATCAGGATCAGCACGTCCATCATCGTGCGGTGGTTCGCGACGACGACCGCCGGACCCCCGCGACGCAGGCGCTCGACGCCGGCAATCTCGGCGATCCGCAATGCGCCGGTGGCCGAAAGCGACCGTACGAGCACGCCGTAGAAGCCCCGGGTGAAGGCCCGCATGGGGCGCAGGACGGCGGGGAACGGCCGCGACAACAGGCGTACCGGCACGTACAGCACGAACGTGAAGGCCAGCCCCACGAAGGCCCACACGGTGTAGAACACCAGGGTATGAAAGACGCTGCGGATGCGGCGCGAACGTGCGGCGGTCATGCCTGCCCCCGTTCCCGGCGCAGGACGTCCAGGCGATGGGCGTGACGCAGTTCCCCCTTGCGCCGACCGCCGTCCAGCATCGCGCGGAAGAAGCGCTGCGAATGGGCCAGCAGGCGGAATCCGAAGTGCCGCCACCGGGAGCGGTCCTGCAGCAGTCCGTTCACCCGGTGATAGCGGTAGTCCGCCCGCAGGAAGAACGACCACCGCAGGGCCATGTCCCGGAACGCCAGGCGCGATGCCGTGACCGAATACCGATCCGATTCGTCCACACCCTCGTCCATGGCCCGCTCCAGGCGCCGGATTTCCAGGGCCACGGCCTGCCGGCGCACCTGCGGATCCGGGGGCGCGTCGGTCCAGCGCCCCACCACGCGAATCCCCGTCAGCGACAGGAACAGCGCCAGATCGTCGCCCGCGAGGTCGGCAACGGGGCCGCCCCGCACCACGGCCACCGCGCCGGGAATCCCCGTGAAGGGCGGGCGGTGGCAGTCGCCCCACATCCGCTCGGCCAGGCGCCGCAGTGCCAGGTCCGGCATCGCCGCACCGGCGCGCGACACGACGACGACGGCGCCCGCACGGGCCATGCGGCCGCGGATCGCCTGCAGGGCGTCGGGCTGCACGCAGCGCCCGGCCACCTCGCGGTTGCACGCATAGCATCCCGTGCAATGACGCAACCGGACCCGCGCCAGGTCCGCGACCTCCACCGGGCGCGTGGCCGCATCGCGGATGGCGTCGATGGTTTCGGCGACCGCCGGATCGGCGTCGGGCGAGGTGCCCGTCAGGACCAGGATCGGCGAGGGGCCGGCGGGCATCATGGACAGATCCGGGCCGGAGGACGCGGGCTCCCACGGCGGATCGGAACGTCCGGGTCCCCGATCGGGCCCGGGCGCCAGCACCTGGCGATCGATGGGAAGGGAACGGGCCGGCGGCACGGGCGCGCCCTGGACGACGTCCGCAATCTCGCCGGCGATCCTCTTGGCCTGGAGCACCACCGCCCTGCCCCGCTCGAAACCGGTCACGGGGTTGCCCAGGACAGACGCGTCGCCGATCCATCCGAATCCCAACTGCTCGGACATCAGGCGCACGCGATCCAGCACCCGGTCGTCCTGGAACTGGGCGGAGGTGAGCAGCGCCACGACGCCCCGTCCGGCGAAGTCCGTCGGCACCGTCTTCGCCAGCAGGCGGTCGAGCAGCAGGCGCATCCCCGACGGCACGCCGAAGGTGTAGAGGCCCAGCACCCACACCACGACCCGGGCGGACTGCATGCGCCCGACGAGGTCCTCGAAACGCAGGTCCGACGCCGGGTCGTCCTCCTCCAGGCCCAGGTCGCCCAGCAGGATGCGATCGACGTCGGTCCCGGCCGGCAGCGCCGCCTCGACGTACTCCGAAAACCACAGGCTGGAGGACTGGCGCCCCCGCGGGCTGGCACACACGAACAGCACGCTCATGGGTTCCCTCCCGGCGGCGACCAGCGTCCCAGCAGGCGGGCCAACACACGATCATGCCACGCCCCGCCGAAGCGGCCGAAGCGGGCCTTGCGCACCAGGTATTCCCCCGCGAACAGCAGGCCCATCAGGACGTAGGCGATGCCGCCGGCGTACAGGGCCCAGGCCTCGACCGAGCCCCAGAGCACCAGGGCCTCGGCGATGGCGGCGTTCCCCACCAGAAAGACGATCCAGACCCACGTCACGGCCCGACAGTGGCGGATTTCGCCCTCCGACAGATCCGGCGTGATCATGCGCGCATAGCGCTCGATCATCGGCGGGGGCCGGACCAGGCTGGCGACGAATGTCACCAGGAGCAGCGCGCTGATCAGGACGGGCATCTGCTGCAGGAATGCCGGGCTGCCGGACACCAGGGTCCCCAGGGACAGCAGCGCGATTCCACCGACCTGCAGCATCAGCGAGCGGAACCCCTGCTGGCCGAACCGGCGCGCCCGGAAGCCCCACAGCGCCAGCGAGCCCAGGACGAGGCCCGCGGTGGACCGTGCGCCCCACTGGGTCAGGGCGACGTACACCAGGAAGGGATAGACGACGAAGAGGGCGCCCACGAGGACGCCGACAAGGGACGTCCTGATGGTGCCGGTTCGAGGGGGTGCTTCCGTCCGGACGTCGGGCATGGGCCTCCCTGGGCGCGGGGGCCGGACTCAGACGGTTCCGGCCAGGCGCTGGCGCACGAGGTCGGCCAGGGTGGCGATGGAGAAGAAGTACTTCTTCGTCTCCTTGTCGGGCTGGACCTTGATCGCGAAGCGCTTTTCGATCGCCATGGCGATTTCGAGGGCGTCGATCGAATCCAGACCCAGGCCGTCGCCGAAGAGGGGCGCGTCGTCCTGGATCTGATCCGCGGAGGTGTCGAGGTTCAGGGCCTCGACGATCACGCGCTTGATTTCGCCGTTCAGGTCCGCGGGGATGTCCGCCATGTCAGTCCTCCGAGTGTTCACCGGCGACGCCACCGCTGTCGCCGTTCCTGGGCATCGTCTCAACAATCACGAACGCGATGGCATGATCGCCCGCGTGGGACAGGGACAGGTGCACCCGCCCGCGCGACGCCGCCACCAACCGGGCCGCCTCGCCGTTCAATGCCACCGTGGGCGCCGCATCGGGGGAACGTTCCACCACGATGTCCCGGAAGTCCACGCCGGACCCCCAGCCCGTGCCCAGGGCCTTCATCACGGCCTCCTTCGCCGCGAACCTCGCCGCGAAGTGCTGGAAGGGGTGCGCCATCGAGCGGCAGTAGGCCGATTCGGACGGCGCGAACACCTTTTCTTCCAGCCCGGGGCTGCGTTCCATGCGCCGCCGGAGATCCTCGATGACCACGATGTCGGTACCGACTCCGCGGACCATGATTCCCGCCGTGCAAACGCCGCAGAACACCTGCGAAGGCGCCGGAAACGCTACCAGACCGGGGCAAAGGCGTCAAGGCGCGCGCCTGCCCGCGAAAATGGGGACAGCCTCCGATTTCCGGAAATCGGAGGCTGTCCCCATTTCCCCCATTCCCGCCGTCCGGACCCGCACGTCCAGGGCGAAAACGCCCCGGCCCGCGGGGAGGACGGCGACCGGATTCAGGTCGATTTCGCGGACTTCCGGCAGGACCGACGCCAGCAGGGACAGGCGCACCAGCGCGTCGCCCAGGGCGTCGAGGTCGGCCGGTTCGCCGCCGGGACAGGCATCGAAGCGGTCCCGACCGCGCAGCGAGTCCGGCAGGCGCCGGGCCGCGACGGCATCCAGCGGCGCCAGGGCGAAGGCCACGTCGCGCGCCGATTCGACCGACACCCCGCCCAGCCCCGCCATCACCAGGGGCACGCCGGGGGCCGGCACGACCACGCCCAGGATCGCCTCGACGCCGCCGGACACCTGGCGCTGGGCCAGCAGGGGCGCGCCCGGGAACCGCTCCCGGAGGGACGCGGCGGCACGGGCCAGCGAGGCGAGGTCGGCGATCCCCAGGACCACGGCGCCCGCGGCGGACTTGTGCACCAGGCCGACCGGGTCGGCCTTCAGGACCAGGGGGAACCCCAGCGTGCGCGCGGCGATGTCCAGGTCCCCCGGCGTGGACAGCGGCACGACGGCCGCCGCCGGGATCCCCGCCGCGACCAGCAGCGCGTAGGCGTCCGCCTGGGACAGCCACCCGTCGGGGCCGGGCACTGCGCGCTGGAGCGCCGCCTGCACGCGGATCGCGTCCACCAGGCCTTCCGTCCCGCGAATCGGGGGGCGCGCGCGAAACGCCGCCAGGCGCGCCATGGCAGCCATCGCCCGGGCCGCGTCCTCGGGAAACTCGAAGACCGGAATCCCGCCCGATTGCAGGCGGTCGACCACCCCGGCCCACCGCGCGTCCGTGATCACGTTCGCGACCACGGGCTTGTCCGACGCCGCAGCCGCCTGGACCACCGCGTCGGCAACCCCGTCGCAGTCCACGAAGAAGGGCGTGACCATCGACAGGACCAGGCCGTCCACCTCGGGTGCCGCCAGCAGCATCGACAGGGCCGCACGGAATGCGTCGGGACCCGCCGTCGCGGCCAGATCGACCAGGGGCCCCACGGTCGCGTAGGGCGATTGCGACGCCTTCAAGGCCGCCCGCGTCGCGTCGTCCGGGGACGCAGGTTCCAGCCCCAGGGCGCACGCCTCGTCCAGGGCCACGATCCCCGGGCCGCCCGCGTTGCTGACGACCGCCGTCCGCCGGCCCCGGGGCAGGGGCTGCCGTGCGAAGGCCGTCGCGGCCTGCACCGCCGCCTGGACCGAGGGCATGCGCAGGGCTCCGGCCCGATCCAGCACCGCGTCCAGGACCGCGTCCCCGGTCGCCAGCGCCCCGGTGTGGGAGGCGACGGCCCGGGCGCCGGCCGCGGTCCGGCCCGACTTCACCACCAGCAGCACCTTGTCCCGGGCCGCCCGCAGGGCCGCGTCCCGGAACGCCGCCAGGTCCCGCACGGACTCGAGGTCCAGCAGGATCACCCGGGTCCCGTCGTCGTCTGCCGCCGCGGCCAGCAGTTCCGACAGGTCCACGTCCGAGGCGTTGCCCGGGCTGGCATACCAGCGCAGGCCCACGCCCGCCCGGCGCAGGTGCAGGTTCATCAGTTCCGCGATCCCGCCGCTCTGGGCCAGGATCGTCACGGGCCCGGCCGCCAGCGGAGTGAACGTGAACGACGCGTACAGCCGCGTGTCCAGATCGCCGTTCATCACGCCCTGGGCGTTCGGTCCCAGCAGGCGGATCCCGTGACTGCGGGCGACGGCCAGCACCCGGGCCTCCAGCGCAGCACCCTCGGGGCCGGCCTCGGCGAATCCCGACGAGTGGACGATCGCCGCCCGGACGCCCGCCCGACCGCACGCCTCCAGGGCATCCGGCACGCGGTCGGCGCGCAGGGCGATGTTGACCAGGTCCACCGGTCCCGGCACGTCCGAAATCGCGGCGTAGGCGGGCAGGTCGCAGATCGTCGTTTCGCCGGGATGCACCGGGTAGATGCCGCCGGTGTACCCCGCATCCCGCAGGTTGCGGACGACCCGGTTGCCGATGCTGAGTTCCTTCGTCGACGCTCCCAGAACCGCGACACCCCGGGGGCGGAACAGCGCATCCAGACTGCTCATACCGGCGCCCCTCCGTCGCGCATCGCCATCAGCGCGGCGCCCAGGGCCCCGGTCAACTGGGGCTTTTCCGGCACCAGGACCGGGCGCCCCAGCGCGGCTTCCAGGCGCCGCACCAGCACGCCGCCGGGCCGCGCCGCGCCGCCGGTCAGGACGATTCCGTCATGCAGAGGGGTCATTTCCACCACGCGCCGGACCACCGCGTCGTACACCCCCAGGGCGATGTCCTCGACGGATCGCCCGCCGCGGATCAGCGACAGCAGTTCGCTTTTCGCGAACACCGTGCAGAACGACGACAGGGCCACCGCGTCGTGCCCCCGCTCGGCCAGGGCCTCGAGGCCCGCCGGCGTGGTGTCCAGGCGCGCCGCCATTTCCTCCAGGAACGCCCCGGTACCGGACGCGCACCGGCGGTTCATCTGGAAGGACAGGCGCCGGCCGTCGTCGCCCAGCACGATGACCTTGGTGTCCTGCCCGCCCACGTCGATCACCGTCACGGCCCGCCGGAACAGGTGCCAGCCGGCCAGCGCCTGGCACGTCAGTTCCGTGACCGCGCCATCGGCGAAGGGGACGTTCTCGCGACCGTATCCCGTGGCGATCGTCCGCTCGATGCCGCCCAGCGCACCGGGAACCGCGGCCAGCAGATCCGCCCGAAGGGCCTCGGCCACGGCCTCGAAGGCCACGCCCGTCCGTCGCACGACGTCCGCCGCCACCCTGCCCGCTCCGTCCAGCAGCACGGCCTTGGCGTACGAGGATCCGACATCGATTCCGCAGTAGAAGGGGCCGTTCAAGGCGATGCCTCCGCGCACTGTTCCACGAAGGCCTCCAGGGCCAGGCGCACGCCTTCGTCGGCGTGCAACCGCAGGTCGTTCAGGTCGCTGTGGACGATCACCGACGGAACGCCCGCCCCCGCGGCCAGCCGCCCCGGCATCCCGTACCGGCAGTTGCTGTTGTTGGGGCACGTCTTGGCGTCGTGGAACACCATCCCGTCCACGGAATAGCGGCGGGCCTCGTCGGCCAGGACGCGCTCCTTCACCGCGTCGGTGCGCGTGATGAACAGTTCCACCGAGGCGCGGGCCATGCTGTCGAAGGGCGCAGCCGGATCCAGCGCGTCGAAGACCCAGGACGAGCAGTACGTGGACCCGGCGACACAGGCGCCCAGGCGCGCCAGCAGGTCCGACACGTCCCGCAGGCGGCCCCAGATCGGCATGCCCTCCCAGTACAGGCGCACGCGCTCGCCCGGGACCGCCGCGACGCCCCGGGCGATCCGCCCTTCCAGTTCGGCCAGCAGGCCTTCGTAGTAGGCGGCGGACCGGGGGTCGCCCCGCAGGATCACCGCCGGCCCCATGTGGATGCACGCGTCGAAGAAGGTCAGGGGCGACGGCCGCGCCGAACCGGTCGACAGCACGCGGCGCCACAGCAGCGACGTGTCCCGCGAAATCGCCACGGCGTCCCGCAGGCGCCCGGGATCCAGGCGCCGCCCGGCGATGGCCTCCAGGGGCGCCACCAGCCCGCGGATCTGCGAAGCCACCGCCGCCACCAGGTCGTCCGTGACCGCATCGACGCCCCGGGGCGCGGCCACGCCGATCACCGGCACGCCGAACTGGCGGCCGTAGAACGAAAACCAGTCCACCACGTCCCGGCACTGGTTGGTGTCGTAGACCAGAACGTCGGGCCGCGGGACGGACGTGATCGATGGGTCCACCCGGGACAGGGCCGTGACGCCGCGGCGGAAGGCCCCGATGTCCGAGGTCATGTACGAGCAGACGTCGGGCGAGTAGCCTTCCGCGCTGGCGGCCGGGATCAGGTCGGTTGCCGCCCGGGACGCCCCCAGCATGGCCGCGTGGTTTTCGGGGAAGAAGACCGCGAATCCCAGCGCGCGCAGCAGTTCCACGGGGCCGACGCTGGTGCACCAGGCGACGCGCCCCTGGGGCGCCCGCGCCGCGGCATCACATTCCCGGAAGGCCTCCAGCATCAGGGCCTGCAGGCGCGCGGTCGATTCCAGGCGGGGCATGGCGCGGCCCTCAGTGATGGGGGATGTGCGACGGGACCGCTTCCAGGGACTGGACCAGGGCGCAGATGGCGCGGTTCAGGGGCACGTCCAGGCCCAGCCGATCCGCGGCCTCCACCACCTTGCCGTTGATGTACGACACCTCGGTGGGGCGCCCGCGCAGCACGTCGATCAGCATCGACGGGGGGTGGTCCCCCGCCTCCAGCACGTAGCCCATGGACGTCTCGAAAAACCCGTTGCCGCAATCGTACCCCAGCCGATCGCCGACCGCGATGCACTCGCTGAGGAGCCCCTGGGACAGACGCCGCAGTTCCTTGTGCGACAGCGCCGTCCGCATGTTCATGCGCGTCAGGGCGCAGACGGGCGCCAGGATCGCGAGGTGCACCACCTTGCGCCACACGTGGATGCCGATGTCGGACGGGACCTCGGACCGCAGCCCGATCCGGGTCAGGAGGTCGGCGACGGTGCGGGCCCGGTCGTCGGGCGCGCCGTCCAGCGCCCCGACCCAGTTCGGCGGCTGGAAGAAGGTCAGGCGCACGCGGCCGGGCTCGTCCACCTGGCCCGCGAAGTTCACGACGCCGCGAACGAACCGCCCAAGGCCCACGGCGGGCACCAGGAGGTCCTCGATGCCCAGGCCGTTCTGGAGGCTGACCACGGTGGTCGTCGGACCCAGCAGGCGCGGCAGGTCCAGGACCAGGGTCGGAAGGTCGTTGGCCTTCACGCAGACGAAGACGGTGTCGTAGGGGCCGGCGGCGGCGGCGTTCCGAACAGAGTCGTGGATGGCGTCCAGCATGGCAACCGGACCGGCGTCCCCGATCACCAGCAGGCCGACCTGCCGAGCGGACCGGGCCCGGGCCTCGCCCGACTCGACGGCCACGACGCGTTCGCCGGCGGCTTTCAGCCGGCAGGCGACGATGGCCCCCACCGGGCCCAGGCCGATCACGCAGTGGCTGCCAGCGCCCACGCCCGCTCCATCGCCGGGCGCTACCCGCCGCGAAGCGAGGCAGGAGGCGGCCCGGAGGACGGCGTAGGATACCCGCGGACCCCCGGGAATTCAACGAGGGAGGGCGGATACGAGGGAGGGCCGCGGGGCGGGGACGGGGCACGGGTACGGGTACGGGTACGACAAACTCGGCGAGCGCCTGAATACGGGCCCCCTGGGAAAGTCACTTGCTCCGGACCCCCTGAACGGCGAGAATCGCGCCGTCTTTTCGCGCGGGCGATCCCGCATGCGTGCGAGTCCCCGGTTTGCCGGCATGGAGGTCGTCAGCGCCCTGGGCGCCGACCTGGAGGACTTCGACCGGGCCTTGCGAACCGGGGTCGGAGGACTGCGGGCCGAACCGGACGGCACGTTCCTGGGCCGGATGCCCCATCCCGACTGGGACGGTCCCGGCGATCCCCTGGCCGGATTCCTGGCGACCGTGCTGGCCGGAGCCTGCCGCCGGGCGGGCCAGGACGCGGGCGCCGTGCTGGCCGACCCGGACACCCTCCTGATCCTGTCCACGACCAAGGGGGACATCGCGGGACTGCTGGCGGGAGCAGGGGAAACCCGCCTGGGCCCGTTCCTGGGCCGCGTGCGCCGCGCCGCCGGCCACCGCGGACACGCCGAACTGGTGTCGGCCGCCTGCGCCAGCGGCGCCGTCGCGATCGCCCGGGCCGCCCGGTTGCTGGAAGCCGGGTGGGGACGGCGGGCCCTGGTCCTGGGGTTCGACCGGCTGGACCCGTTCCTGGTCGCCGGCTTCCGCTGCCTGGGCGCGATGGGGACGTCGGCGTGCCGGCCCTACGACGACGACCGGGACGGCCTGTCGCTGGGCGAGGCTGCGGCCGCGGTGCTGCTGGTGGTCGATGACGCGCCCGGCGTGCGCCTGGCAGGCGCCGGCCTCGCGGGCGACGCCTTCACGATCGTGCGGCCCTGCGACGACGGGTCCGGGCTGGCAGTGGCCATCGGGCGGGCACTGCAGGACGCCGACGACCCGGGCGTGGACGGCATCTGCGGGCACGGCACCGCCACGGTGGCCAACGACGCCATGGAGGCAGCCGCCTTCCGCACGGCCTTCCCCGGGGCGATCCCGCCGGTCTTCGGCCTGAAGGGCGCCACGGGCCACACCCTGGGGGCCTGCGGCGTCCTGGAAGCGGTGGCCTGCGCCCTGGCGATCCGGGGTGGCGTCCTGCCGGGCACGGCGGGCTTTTGCGCGACGACCTCGGGCCTGGACGTGGCGTCCGCCCCGCGCGCGACATCACCACGACGGTTGCTGACCGTGAACGCGGGCTTTGGAGGGCTGAACGCGGCCCTGGTGCTGGAGGGATGACCATGCGGCCGGTGTTCCTCCAGGCCGTCGCACTCGTCGATCGCCGGGACTTCGTGGGCCCCCGGGGCGTCGAAACCTGGAACCCCGACGGCGCCGACGTCGCGCCCGATCCCCGGCGCTTCTTCCCGGACCAGCCCCGCCTGGGCCGCCTGGACCTGCCCAGCCGTTTCGTCGTCTGCGCCGCGGGCCTGCTGCCGGCGCCCACGCCCGACCTTCCGGACGCCACCGCCGTCCTCCTGGGCACGACCGCCGGCTGCCTGGACGCGGACCGGACCTTCGCGGCTTCGGTCGCCGAACGCCCGTCGCCGGCCACCTATGCCCGGACCCTGCCCACCACGCCCGGTGCCGAACTGGCGATCCTTCGCGGGTACCGGGGACCCGACTTCGCTATCATCCAGGACGGCATCCCGGGCCTGGTGGCCATCGCCGCCGCCATCCAGGAGATCGCGTCGGGGGCCTGCGAAGCCGCGATCGCCGGGGAGTACGACGCGCTGGCGGGACCCGGAAGCGCCGGCAGCGCGGTGCTGTGCCTGCTGGGCTCCCTGCCTGCCGGGGACGGCCGCTCGCGACCGGTGACGCTGGTACGCAGGGCGGCGGACGGCGACGGCGCGCCGACGGGGCTGGAACTCCTGGTCCCGCGCTTTCAGGACAGTCCGGCCGGCGCGACGTTCGCGCTGGAAGGGACGGGGTCCGGTTCCCTGATCCGCCTGGAATTCGGTCCGACGGCAACGAGGTGACGGTGAAGGTCCTGCTGATCTCGGCCAACCCCGAACGTATCCCCAACCCGGTGTTCCCCATCGGGATGTCCTACGTGGCCCGTGCCCTGGAACCGGCGCACGAGGTTCGTCTGTGGGACTGCATCGTGGACGGCGAGGAGGGTCTGCCCGCGGCAATTCGCGCTTTCCAGCCTGGGCTGGTGGGCCTCAGCCTGCGGAACGTGGACACCCAGCGGCCCGACGGCCGGATCTTCCTGGGCGACTACCGGCGCGTCACGAGCCTCGTCCGGTCCGCGACCGACGCCCCCCTGGTCCTGGGCGGCTCGGCCTTCACGCTGTTTCCCCAGCGCTACGTCGCCGAACTGGGCGCGGACTTCGGGATTGCCGGCGAGGGCGAACATCTGCGCCTGCTGGTGGACGCCCTGGCCGCCGGCATCGCCCCCGACGCCGCCGACGACGGCCGTGGCGTCCCGGGACTGGTCCGCCCCGGCCGTGCAGTCACGCCCCTGCGCAAGTGGGCCGGCCCCGTGGGCCATGCCGTCGCGTCGCACCGCCTGTTCGAGGCCTACGAAGCCTGCGGCGGCATGCTGAACCTGCAGACCAAGCGCGGCTGCACCATGCACTGCTGCTACTGCACCTACCCCATCGTCGAGGGCCGCCGCCTGCGACGGCACGACATCGAAACCCTCGTGGACGAGGTCGAGCGTTTGCGGGAGGCCGGGGCCCGCTACCTGTTCTTCGTGGACTCGGTCTTCAACCTGGACGTGGACCACACGACCGCCCTCGCCGAGGCACTGATCCGCCGGAACGTGAAGGTGCCGTGGGCGGCGTACATCGCCCCCTACCGCGTCACGCCGGCCTACGCGCGCCTGCTGCGGGAGGCGGGCCTGACCCACGCCGAACTGGGCACCGAATCGCTGAGCGACCCGGTCCTGGAGGCCTACGGCAAGCCCTTCCGCGTCCGGGACGTCGTGGCGGCCCACGCGGCCCTGGGCGAGGCCGGCGTGCACCGGGCCCACTTCCTGCTGTTCGGCGGACCCGGCGAAACCCACGCCACCGTCGAGGAGACCCTCGCGACGTCCACGACCCTTCCGGACTCGGTCTTCTTCCCGTGCATGACCATGCGGATCTATCCGGGGACGCCCCTCCACCGCCGGGCGGTGACCGAGGGCGTGGTGCGTGCCGACGACTCGCTGTTCGATCCCACGTTCTACTGTTCGCCCGCCGTGGACCCGGCCTGGTTGCAGACGCGTCTGGCGGAGGAAGCCGGCCGCCGCTTGAATTTCGTCCTGAACGACACCTCCGAGGAGATGGCCGCGCTGGTCCGGCGCGCCCATGCCCGGGGCCGTGTCGTGGGGCCGATGTGGGAGTTCCTGTGTCGATGAACGAAACCCGCCGCCGCGCCGTCGTGACCGGGATCGGGGTCGTCAGCCCCGTCGGCCACACCCTGGAAGCCTTCCGGAGCGCCCTGGTCCAGGGACGGTCGGGGATCCGCCCGGTCACCGCCTTCGACACGTCGGGGTTCCGCAGCGGCCTGGGGGGCGAGGTCCGCGACTTCGACCCCCTGCGCGACCTGCCCGCCGGCGAGGGCGCCGCCTGTCCCGACCGCTACGTCCAGTTCGCGCTGGCCGCGGGCCGACGCGCGCTGGCGAACGCGGGCCTGGCGCCCGATCTGTCCGGTCGCCGGGCCGCCCTGTCCCTGGGCACCTGCAACGGCGGTCTTCGAACCGCCGAAGCGTGGTGGCAGGCGATCCTGGCCGGCACCGGCGATTCGCTGGACGAACGCACCGCGTACCTGCTGCGCTACTCGGCCCTGGGCCGGATCCTGGCCGCTGCGTTCGACGTGCACGGTCCGACGGTCATCGTCACCACGGCCTGCTCGTCCTCCACCAACGCCCTGGGAAACGCGCTGGATCTGGTGCAGTCCGGTCGCGCCGACCTGGTGCTGGCCGGGGGCTCCGACGCCCTGTGCCTGACGACGTGGGCCGGCTTCAGCGCCGTGAAGGCCATGGCCGAGCCCGGTCCGTGCCACCCCTATTCCAGCAACGCCCACGAGCACGGGATGAGCCTGGGCGAGGGCGCGGCGGTCTGGGTCGTGGAATCGTGGGAGGCCGCCGAGGCCCGCGGCGCGACACCGCTGGCCGAACTGCTTTCCTACGGACTGTCCGGCGATGCCCATCACCTCACCGCCCCGGACCCGACGGGCGACGGTGCGGCCCGGGCCATGCGGGCGGCGCTGGACCGTGCGGGGCTGGATCCCGCCGACCTCGGCTCCATCAACGCCCACGGGACCGGCACCGAGGCGAACGACCGGGCCGAGTCGAAGGCCCTGCGCCGCCTTCTGGAAGGCGCGGCCGTTCCGGTCACCTCCACCAAGTCGTTCCTGGGCCACACCCTGGGTGCGGCCGGCGTGCTGGAGGCCACCGCGTCCGTCCTCGGCATGGTGGACGGCTTCATCCCGCCGACGCTGGGCTTCGACGCCACCCGGTCCAGCGTGGACCTCGACGTCGTGGGGCCGGCCCTGCGCCCCACGGAATCCGCCACCTTCCTCAAGGTGAACCTGGCGTTTTCCGGCAACAACGCCGCCCTGATCGTCGCGCGCCCGGACCCGTCCCGCCCGGCCCCGGCCCCGACCCCGGCCCGCCGGGTGGTGATCACCGGCATCGGCGCGGTCACGCCCGTCGGCGTCGGCACGAAGGCGCTGTGGGACGCCCTGGCCGCCGGCCGCACGGCCGCCCGCACGGTCACGCGCTTCGACACCACGGGGTGCCGCGGGCACCGCGCGGCGCTGCTGGACCCCTTCGACTGGCGTCAGCACGAGCGGCGCATCGACCTTCGTCCCATGAACCCCATCGGCCGGTTCGCGACCCTGGCCGCCCGGGAGGCGATCGAGCGCGCCGGCCTCCCGCTGCGCCCCCGGTCCCTGGAATCCTCCGGCCTGATCGTCGGCGTCAACGTGGGTCCCTCCGAGGAAGCCCTGATGCGGCGTGTCTGGTCCACGGCAGCCCACGTGGCCGACCCCGTCGGCTTCGCGGAAAGCGTCGCCAACTCGGTCGCCGGCTACGTGTCCCAGGCCCTGTACCTGAAGGGCCACAGTTCCACGGTGTCGCAGGGCCCCCAGGCCGGCGTCGCCGCGGTGGCCCTTGCCGCCGAGGCCGTCGCGCTGGGCCATGCCGCCCGCGTGATCGCCGGCGCCGCCGACGAGGTGTTCGAGCGGTCCTTCCGGAACGACGACGCGTCGGGCTGGCTGCCCCCGGACGACGCCGATTCGGGCGGCGCCGGCTGGCGGCGCACGGTGCCCGGCGAGGGCGCCGCGATGATGGTCGTCGAGGAGGCCGGCGAGGCGGCGGCTCGCGGCGCGACGCCCCTGGCGGAGGTCCTGGGCTGGGCGGCCTCGACGGACCCGGGCGACCTGACCGGCCTTTCGACCTCCGGCGAGTCCCTGGCGGCCGCGATCCGCGAGGCCCTGGAACGCGGCGCCTGCCTCCCCTCGGAGGTCGACGCGGTGGCCGACGCCCCCGTCGGCGCCCCGGGTCGGGACCGCGAAGACGCGGCCCTCGTCGCGGTCTTCGGCGCGCGGATCCCGGCACGCCTGTCCACGGTCCACGCCGCGGGGTACGCCGACGCGTCCTCGGCGCTGATGGCCGCCGCCGCATGCCTGGAAGGCGGTTCCTGGACGGCCGCGGACGCCCCCGGCCCGGCCCCCCGTCGTCTGCTGGTCCTGGGCACCTCGCCCCTGGGCATGAACTGGGTGATTCTGCTGGGGAGGGGCCAGTGATCCATCCCGACCGTGACGTCCTTGAAATCGCGGCGGCGGCCGGTCTGGTCACGGGCCGGGTCCGCATCCCGGAAGGCTCGCCCTGCTTCGACGGGCACTTCCCGGGCGCCCCGCTGCTGCCGGGAGTGGCCCAGTTGCGCCTGGTCGCCGACCTCGTGGCCGACGCCTACGACACCCCCGTGCGCGTCCGTGCCATCCGCCGGGTGAAGTTTTCGTCGCCCATCCACCCCGGGGCGGTCGTATCCTTCCGCATCGAGGCGGCGCCCGGCTCGCCTCGCCTCGTCTGGAAACTCGGCGACGTCCGGGCCGAGGTCTCGTCGGGCGAAATGGACGTCACGGTGGGTTCCCCATGACCGGTACCGACGCAAGCCAGGCCCCCGCGGAGTTCCGCATCTGCGGGCTGGTCCCCCTGTTCAACAACGGCGACACCGTGGCCGGCGTCGTGGCCGCCTTGCGCGTCCACGTGCCGACCGTGATCGTGGTCGACGACGGCTCGACCGACGGCGGCCCGTCCCACCTGGCCACCCATCCGGACCTCCGCGGGCTGATCCTGGTGCTGCACGACCGCAACCGGGGCAAGGGCGCGGCCGTCCAGACCGGCGTCGTCCGGGCCCGGGCCCTGGGCTTCACCCACGTCCTGCAGATGGATGCCGACGCCCAGCACGACGCCGCCGACATCCCGACCTTCCTGGCCGCCAGCCACGCCGATCCCCGGGCCGTCCTGGCCGGCGAGCGGATCTTCGACGAGAACGCCCCCGGATCGTCGCGCTTCGGGCGCAAGTTCGGGATGTTCTGGTACGATCTGGAAACCCGCCACCACCCCCTCACCGACACCCAGTGCGGGTACCGCGTGTACCCGCTGGCCCTCTTCGACGCGCTGCCGGCCATGGGCCCCCGCATGGAATTCGACGTCGAAGTCCTGGTCCGCGCCGTGTGGGCCGGCTTCCCGGTCCGCGGCATCCCGACGCACGTCCGCTACGGTCGCCCGGGCGAGCACCGATCGCACTTCCGCCCGTTCCGCGACAATGTCCGCATGACGTGGCTGCACACGCGCCTGTCCCTGGGCGCGCTGTTCCGTTCGCTGCCCGGCGGCCGCCGGTGGGGCACAGTGGTATAACTTCCACGATTTCTGGGGGACTGAAGCCCATGCCCGACCGTGAAGCAACGCCCCTGCCGCCCCGCCCGCCCCGGATGCCGCGCATGCGGCCGGCGCCGGGCGCCCTGATCGCGGACGTGCCCTTCCGGGTGCCGTTCCACGACGTGGACGCCATGCAGGTCGTCTGGCACGGCCACTACATCAAGTACTTCGAAATCGCCCGCACCGAACTGGAGCGCCGCATGGGCCTGACCCACGAGGCGGTCAGCCGCCACGGCCTGGTGTGCCCGGTGGTGGACGCCCACTGCCGCTACCTGTCCCCCCTGCGCAACGGCGACGAGGGCCGCGCCCGGGCCTTCATCGTGGACGCGGACCGGTCGCTGCTGATCGCCTACGAAATCTTCAACGACACCTCGCGTCGAAAGGCCGCCGAGGGGTACACCATGCAGGTCGCCCTGGCGGCCGACACGTTCGAACTCGTGCTGGAGCTGCCCCATGAGATCCTGGATTGCGCCCGTGACGCTGCTGGCCTGCCTCGCCTCCCCCGCGATGGCGGCTGAGGTCCCGGCCGCGCCCGCCGTCCCCTTGTCCCAGCCCTGCGACAAGGTGCCGGGGCTCGTCCAGGCGTTCGCCGAGGTGTCCACGCTCCGGGCCGCCTTCACCGACAGCAAGGACATCGCGATCCTGGACGCCCCCCTGGTCTCGAAGGGCCACGTCTACTACCAGCGCCCCGACCGCCTCCACCTGGCCACCGAAACGCCCTCCCGGCAGTCCGTCACCCTGGTCGGCACCCGCGTCCGGGTGGTCCAGGAAGACCTGGGGCGCGAGCAGGCCATGGACCTGGGGGTTTCCGACGTCGCCAAGGCCGTGGTGGCCAACATCCTGCTGGTCCTGGGCGGCCGCATCGACGCCCTGTCGGCACTCTACCGCTGCACGGCCGAGCCCGATCGCGACGCCTGGCGCATGACCCTGGTCCCCCTGCGCGAGCCCATGACGAAGGTGGTGCGCCAGATGCAGGTCCGGCTGGCCCGGGACGGCACGCTGCGGGAGGTCCGCGTCGAGGAACTGGACGGCGACGCGTCCACGATGTCGTTCACCGCCACCGTGACGAACCGCCCGTTCACCGACCAGGAGGTACGGTCCTATTTCACTCCGTGACCCTCGCACGTACGCACGCCTGTTCCTCCTCCTGCTGCTGGCGTGGAGCCTCGCCCAGTGGCGATCGGTGCGCCTGGAAACCGACATCACGAAGTTCCTTCCCGACGGCGAGGCGCGCCAGCGCCTGGCCTTGTCGGGCCTGGTGAAGGCCACCGGCTTCTCCCGGGGACTGGTGATCGACGTGGCCCTGCCGGACCGCCTGCAGGGCGACCTGGGCGCAGACGCGGCCGCGGCGCTGGTCGACGGCCTGGCCTCCGACCTCACCGCCAGCGGGCTGTTCACGTCCGTCCGGTCGGGTACCGAGACGGCCATGACCGCGGACTTCCAGCGCCTGTATTTCCCGCGACGCTTGGCGTTCCTGTCCGACGCGCCGACGACCCAGATCCCCCGGCTGTTTTCCCCCGAGGGCCTCGCCGCCGCCCTGGGACGCCTGAAGGACGCCCTGATGCTGCCGTCGGCGCCCCTGCTGAAGCGCCTCGCCACCGCGGATCCGGTCCTTTCCTTCACCGACCTCCTCCAGCGGATCCAGGACGGCGCCGCCAAGCTGGCCCCGCGCCAGCACGCGGGCCACTGGTTCAGCGCCGACGGCCGCCACGCCATGGTCCTGACCGAAACCGCCGCCCCGGCCTTCGACACCGACGCCCAGCGGGCGGCCATCGCCGCGGTCCGCGAGCGCTTCGCCGCCCGGGACGCCGAGGCAGGGGGCGGCTTCACGCTGGCCTTCACGGGCCTGGGACGCTTCGTGGTCGAGTCCGAGGGCCGGGCGAAGGCCGACATCGCGTTCGCCTCCACGGCCGCGACCATCGCCTCCGTGCTGCTGTTCCTGGCCTTCTTCCGGCGCCTGCGCTTCCTGGTGCTGGCCTTCATCCCGGTCACGCTGGGCGTCGCCGTCGCGGTCGGGGTCCTCGCCGGCTGGAAGGGGTCGATCCACGGCCTCACGCTGGGCTTCGGCGGCGTCCTGATCGGGGCCGGGATGGACTACCCGATCCACCTGCTGAACGGCCTGCGGGCCCCGCCCGACATGGCGCCCGGCGCCGAGGCTCGCGCCGCACGGGCCATGCGCCGCAACCTGTGGGCCGGTGTCCTCAGTTCGGTCGCCGGCTTCCTGATCCTGGCCCTGTCCGACTACCCGGGCATCCGGGAAATCGCGGCCTTCTGCATCATCGGCATGCTGTCCACGTTCGCCTTCACGACGCTGTTCCTGCCGCCGCTGCGGCCCTGGCTGGCGCCCCGCACGGGCCAGCGTCCGCCGCCCGCGTCCCGGCTGCCCATCGAACGCGCCCTGGCCGCCCTGGCCCGCCATCGCACCGCCCTCCTGATCGGCATGGCGGTCCTCGCGCTCGCCTCGGCCGCCGCCCTGCCCTCCCTGCGCCTGGAGGACGACGCCCGGGCCCTCGACGCCGGGGCGCCCGCCACCCTGGCCGAGGACGCCACCGTGCGCTCCCACCTGCCCACGTCGGCCTTCCCGCGCGTCATCCTGGCGTCGGGTGCGGACCTGCAGGAAGCCCTGGCCCGCAACGACGCCGTCGCCGCCGATCTCGCCGCACGGAAGGCCGCCGGCACCGGTCCCGATTTTGCCGGGCTGCACCCGTTCCTGCCGGCTGCCGCGCTGCAGTCCGAAAACCTCGCCGCCCTGGCTGCCCTGCCGGATCCGGCGGTCGCGGTTCGCAGCGCGCTGGCCACGGCCGGCTTCAAGCCCGAACGCTTCCAGCCGTTCTTCGACGCCCTCGCCGACGCCCGGGAAGGCCGCGTCGCGCCCCTGGTCCCGTCGGACCTCAAGGGCACCGCCCTGGGCGGCATCCTCGACGGGTTCACCTTCGATCAGGGCGGCCGATCCTGGGTCCTGACCCTGGCCGGACCCGAGGTCGCACCCGGGGACCTCGACGGACTGGCCCGCGACGACGGCACGGTGCTGCTGCTGGATCCGCGTGCCCTGGTGTCGTCCCTGGTGACCTCGTCCCAGCGCCAGACGCTGTGGCTGGTGGTGGCCGGGATCCTGGCCAACGTCCTCCTCATCGCGGCGCTCCGCCGCCGTCCGCGCCTGGCCCTGGCCACCCTGGCGCCCACCCTGCTGACCCTGCTGATCGTCACGGGCGGGATCGCGGCCCTCGGCGTCCCGCTGAACTTCCTGCACCTCGTGTCGCTGCTGCTGATCCTGTGCACGGGCACCGACCTCGGCATGTTCCTGCTGGACGAGGACGCGGGCGCCGCGGGCGGTGCCGGCGCCGCACCCACGGTCCTCCTTTCCGCCGCGACCACCGCCGTGTCCTTCGGGATCCTGGCCTTCTGCCAGACCTCGGCCCTTGCATCGGTCGGCGTCACCGTGGGCGTCGGCAGCGTCCTCCTGGGCGTGCTGACCTTCGCGACCCGCGCCGTAGCCCACGGAGGCCGTCATGCCGGGTCGTGACCTCGCCGCCCTCCCGTTCCTGGCCCTTCCGTTCCTGCTTGCCGCCGCGTCCTGCGCTCCCCGGATGCCGCCCGCGCCCGACCCGATCGCGCCCGCGGCCCTGACCCCCGACGTCCGCATCGAGCAGTCGCTGTGGCTGAAGGCCGGCGGACGCGCCTTCCTGGGCCGGGGCGTCGTGGTGAAGCGCGGTTCCCGCCTGGACCTCCTGGTGCTGGCCCCCACCGGAAACCGCCTCCTGACCGTCCGCAACGACGACGGCATCGTGACCTCCGAGGCCCGCGCCCCGGGCCTGGAGCGCCTGAACCCGCGCTTCCTCCTCGCCGACGTCCGCTGGGCCTTCTTCGCCGGCTGCGATCCGACTGCGGTGGCCGCGACGGGCGCCCCCGCGACAGCCTCCCTGGAACGCACCTGCACCTTCGGCGGGACCACCGTCCGCGAGGTCGACGACCCGGCCACGGGGGACCTCCGCCACCGCGAGGTGTCGTGGGGCGGCCTGACTGCGCGCCTGGATTTCCTGCAGTGGGCCGGCGAAGGCGCGGATCGGCATCCGGTCAAGGTTCGCCTGGAAAACGAACGCCTGGGCTACGAGTGGGAGGTCCAGGTGGATGCGTGGAAAAGGCTGGAGTGAACCGGGGGGCGGCCTACTTCTTGTACAGCTTCTGCATCGCCTTGGACGTGCCCTTCAGGATGGCCGAGTCCACCATGCGGACCACGACCTGCCAGTTCGGATCGGTCGTCCGCAGGTTGATGTCGCCGCCCACGACCTTCCCCTTCTCGCCGGACACCTTGTACTCGAGGTCCAGGAACGCCGCGCCCTTGTCACCGGCAATCGCGCCGCCCCAGCCGCCCATGATCGCGCCGGCGATGCGCGCGCCCTTCGAGCCCGCGCTGTAGGACAGCACCTTGACCGTCATCAGGTACTTGTTCGGACCGGGGACGAAGTCGGCCACGTTCGCCAGCGGGAAAACGTCGTAATCGTACTTCTTCAGCAGGTTGGGCAGGTCCAGTTCGAGGTAGTCGGACATCTGGTTCCGCTGAACAGCCTTCTCCGGCTCGGCGTCGGCCGAGATGTTCCGGTCGAACGCGACGTACAGGCCGATCTTGCTGCCGTCGGCCATCTTCGGGGCCTTCAGGCCCGGGCCGCAGGCGATCATCGACAATGCCATCACGGAAATGGAAACGGCAACGAGGTACGCGCGCATGGATCTCCTCCTGATTGAGTCTGCCAATACCCACTATCGGGTTCGGCGAATTCGACCACGCCCCCCGCCCGACGTCAAGTTCGGAAACTGGAACCGCACGCAAATGTCTGGACCTTCCCCGATAAGGCGTGACCCGGCGCGCCTTGACAGGAGAGGGGGGCTGCGGACAGAATCGCGCGGCTGCAACGGTTTCGGGTCGGACCGGACGGACGGTTCCATCGAACGGGTTCGCGTGTCGCGATCAGGGGGCCTGTGGAAATGAACTTCCGTCCGACGCCCCGCGTGTGCCGCATCGCATTCGCCGTCCTGGCGGCGGCGCTGGCGGGCCCCTTCGCGGCCTGCGGACCCGTCACGGGCATCGTGCGCTTCGACACCCTCGCGACCTGTCCCCACCAGCCGCCCACCGGGCCCGAGTCCCTGCCTCCAGGGCCGACCAAGGAAGACCTGCAGTGCGCGCTGTCGGAACTGCGCCAGGTCATCATCCCGACGCCTGCCCAGAACCTCCTTGCTGCGAAAATCTCGGCCGAACTGGCCGCCGGCGAAACCGTGATCGCGGTGTCGGAAAAACTGGCCGGCGAGGGCAAGTGGTGGGCCGAGCGCATGCTGTTCGGCGCCACGAACGACCCGGTGGGGCTGTACCTGCTGGCCGTGAACATGGGCCAGTTGATCATCCGCCACCCGCTGAAGGCCCTGAAGGACCTGCCGAAGGTGGAGCGGTCCCTGAAGAAGGCCGTGGCCGGCGCCCCGGACTTCGACGAGGGAGGCCCCCTGCGCGTCCTGGGCATGCTGTACGTCAAGGCGCCCGCATGGCCCCAGGGCATCGGCGACTCGGACAAGGGGTTGGAACTGCTGGAGCAGGCCGTCGAGCGGCATCCTGACCACCCGCTGAACCATTTCTTCCTGGCCCGCGCCCTGTGGGACGTGGACGGCGATTCCGCCCGGGAGCAGATTGCCGCCCAACTGGCCATCACGCGGAACCTCCTGGCGGCGAAGGACTGGGGCTACGCCGCGGGCCGCTGGAACCGGGACATCGCGGACCTGGTGAAGGACGCCAAACTGCGCTGAATGACGCCTCGTCGACCTCGACGTGGACGTGCACGTGGGCCTGGACGTCGACGTGGACGCAGCCACTCCCCTTCGCTGTCCAACACCCCTTTCCGCATGCCCCCGCCCGCCCTCTCCGTTGACAGGCGGCCGTCTCCTCGACTACCCTTGCGCCGGTTCGTCGGCCTTCCCCTCACTTCGAGGTCCCTGTGAGCCTTCTGAAGGCGCCCGAGGCGACTCCGGGCTCGGGCGGACAGCGCCTGCCCGTCGCCCCACCCTGGACCGGCGACGGCGTGTTGCTGCTCGAGGACGGCACCCTCTTCCACGGTGTCCCCTTCGGCTGGCGTGGCGTCCGACTGGGCGAAGCGGTCTTTTCCACCGCCATGGCCGGCTACCAGGAAGCCCTCACCGACCCGTCCTACTGCGGACAGATCCTGTCGCTGACGGTGCCCCACGTGGGCAACTACGGCGTCAACCCCGAGGACGTGGAAAGCCGCCGCATCCACCTCGCCGGCTTCGTGATCACCCACCGGGCCCGCCTGCACAGCAACTGGCGCGCCTCGGGCACCCTGGACGACTACCTGCGCGCCCACAGCGTGCCAGGCCTGGAAGGCATCGACGTCCGCGCCCTGGTCCGCCACCTGCGGGACCGCGGCGCCCAGAAGGCCGCCATTTCCACCGACGGCACCCCCATCGAGGAACTGCGTCAGCAGTTGGCGACCTGGCGCGGCATCGACGGCGAGGACCTGTCCCGCCGGGTGACCGTGCCGGCCCCGACCCCGTTCCTGCTGACCGACCACGAAACCGAAAGCCCGGTCCACTGCCGCAAGGCCGCCTTCCCGGCCCGCGTCGCCGCGATCGACTTCGGCATGAAGCGCAACATCGTGCGGAACCTGACCTGGCGCGGATGCCGCGTGACGGCCTTCCCGTCCGGCGTGGACGCCCGCGAAATCCTGGACTTCGCCCCCGACGGCGTGTTCCTGTCCAACGGCCCCGGCAACCCGGCCATGGTGGACTCGGGCATCCAGACCGTGCGGCGGCTGCTGCAGGACAAGGCGCTGCCCATCTTCGGCATCTGCCTGGGCCACCAGATCCTGGCCCTGGCCCTGGGCGCGAAAACCTACAAACTGCCCTTCGGCCACCGCGGCACGAACCACCCGGTCCAGGACGTGTCCACCGGGCGCGTGTGGATCACCAGCCAGAACCACGGGTTCTCGGTGGATCCCGCGTCGCTGCCCCCGGACGTCCACGTGACGCACATCTCGCTGCACGACCGGACCGTGGAGGGCATGGCCCTGCGCGACCGCCCGGTGTTCAGCGTCCAGTTCCACCCGGAAGCCAGCCCGGGTCCGCGGGACTCGCTGGTGCTGTTCGACCGCTTCGTTGAGGCCATGGAGGCCCGTCATGCCCCGTGACCCTTCCCTGAACACGATCCTCGTCATCGGGTCGGGCCCCATCGTCATCGGGCAGGCCTGCGAGTTCGACTACTCCGGCGTCCAGGCCGTCCGGGCCCTGAAGGAGGAAGGCCTCCGGGTCGTCCTCCTGAACCCGAACCCGGCCACCGTCATGACGGAGCCGGGGTTGTGCGACGCCACCTACATCGAGCCCCTGCGCCCCTGGGTCGTCCGGCGCATCCTGGAACGCGAGAAGGTCGATGGCGTCCTGACCACCCTGGGCGGCCAGACCGCGCTGAACCTGGCCGTGGAATGCGACGAACGCGGCCTGTGGAAGGAATTCAACGTCCGCCTGCTGGGCGCCGAAATCGCCTCCATCAAGATGGCCGAGGACCGCGAACTGTTCCGCCACGCGATGGAGTCCATCGGGCTGGAATGCAGCCGCGGCGAAATGGTCCACGGCGTCGAGGAAGGCCTGGCCTACGCGGCCAGCCTGGGCTACCCGGTCATCCTGCGGCCGTCCTTCACCCTGGGCGGCGAGGGCGGCGGCGTGGCGGCCAACGAGGACGAGGCCCGCGCGCTGCTGATCCTGGGCCTGCGCGCCAGCCCCACCGGCAGCGTCCAGGTCGAAGAATCGCTGATCGGCTGGAAGGAATTCGAGCTGGAAGTCATCCGGGACCAGGCCGACAACGGCATCATGGTCTGCAGCATCGAAAACGTGGACCCCATGGGCGTCCACACCGGCGACTCGATCACCGTGGCCCCCGCCCAGACGTTGACCGATCGCGAACTGCAGACGCTGCGGGACTGGTCCCTGCGCATCCTGCGCCGCATCGGCGTGTCCTGCGGCGGGTCGAACGTGCAGTTCGCCCTGCATCCCGTGACGGGCCGCATGATCGTCGTCGAAATGAACCCCCGCGTCAGCCGCTCGTCGGCGCTGGCGTCCAAGGCGACGGGCTATCCGATCGCCCGCGTCGCCACGCTGCTGGCCCTGGGCTACACGCTGGACGAACTGCCGAACCGCATCACCAAGACCACGGTCGCGGCCTTCGAACCCAGCCTGGACTACGTGTGCGTGAAGGTGCCCCGGTGGGCCTTCGAAAAGTTCCCCAGCCTGGCTCCGCGCCTGACGACCCGCATGCAGTCCATCGGCGAGGCCATGGCCCTGGGCCGCACCTTCGCCGAGGCGCTGGGCAAGGCCATCCGGTCCACGGAAATGCGCAACCCGCGCCTGCTGGGCCCGGTCGCGCACCTGTCCGACGACGAACTGTCCGCCATCCTGCGGGAGGCGACCCCCGACCGCCTGTTCCACATCATCGAGGCCTTCCGCCGCGGCTGGCCCCGGACCGCGATCCACCGGGCCACGGAATGGGATCCCTGGTTCCTGGACCAGATCGCCCAGGTCGTGGACGGCCTGACCGGCATGGCGTCCTGCCGGGGCGGCCCCATCTCGCCGATCCTGCTGCAGGACTGCAAGTCCCTGGGCCTGTCGGACCCGGAACTGGCCGCCGCCGCCGGCATCACGGAAGACGAACTGGCCGACATGCGCCCCGACCCGGCCTACCGCGGCGTCGACACCTGCGCCGGCGAGTTCGAGGCGGCGACGCCCTACTTCTACAGCGCCTACGGCGTCCAGGGCGAAGGCGAGGGTCTGGGCGACAAGGCCGTCATCATCCTGGGCAGCGGCCCGAACCGCATCGGCCAGGGACTGGAATTCGACACGTGCTGCGTGTCGGCGGTCGAAGGCCTGCGCGACGAGGGCTACAAGGCCATCCTGTACAACTGCAATCCCGAAACGGTGTCCACCGACTTCGACACCGCGGACCGCCTGTATTTCGAACCGGTCACCGGCGAGGACGTGCTGGCCGTGTGCCGCCGGGAAAAGCCCCACGGCGTCATCGTGGGCCTGGGCGGCCAGACGCCCCTGAAGGTCGCGGCGCGCCTGCACCGGGAAGGCGTCCGGATCCTGGGCACCCAGACCCGGGGCATCGACCTGTCCGAAGACCGCCGCATGTTCGCGGACCTGTGCAACCGCCTGGACATCGCGATTCCCGAAAGCCGCACCGCGACCAGCCAGGCGGAAGCGCTGGAGGTCGGGGCCGACCTGGGCTACCCGCTGATGCTGCGCCCGTCCTTCGTCCTGGGCGGCGAGGGCATGGCGATCGTGTTCGACGAGGAAGAGCTGCGCCGCCGGGTGGCCACGGCCATGCGGGTCACGGAAGACAGCCCGCTGCTGCTGGACCGCTTCCTGGAAGACGCGCTGGAACTGGACCTGGACGTCCTGACGGACGGCACCGACGTACACCCCTGCGGCATCCTCGAGCACGTCGAGCCCGCGGGCATCCACTCGGGCGATTCCATGCAGGTCTTCCCGACCCAGCGCCTGCGGGACGCCGTCGCGACGCGGATGGTGGACATCGCCCGCATGCTGGCCGTCGAGGTCGGCGCGGTCGGCCTGATGAACCTGCAGTTCGCCCTGACCGACGACAAACTGTACCTGCTGGAAGTGAACCCCCGGGCCTCCCGGACCGTGCCGTTCCTGCACAAGGCCGCCGGCGCCCCCTGGGCCCGCCTGGCCGCGCGGCTGATGGTCGGGCGCACGCTGGCCGAACTGAACCCGCCGATGCCGGATCCCCGCGGTCGCGCGTGGGTGAAGGTCCCGGTCTTCCCGTTCAGCCGCCTGGGCGTCGATCCGGTCCTGGGACCGGAAATGCGGTCCACCGGCGAAGTGCTGGGTTCCGGCCCGTCCCTGGGACTGGCCCTGTTCAAGGCGTTGCGCGCGGCGGGCATGCGCCTGCCCGAGCACGCGCCGGTGTTCGTCAGCCTGAACGAGCGCGACAAGACGCGCCGCGGCGCCGTGGAACTGGCCAAGGGGCTGAAGGACCTGGGCCTGCCCGTCCACGCCACCGAGGGCACCGCCGAGTTCCTGGCGAACCACGGGGTCATCGCGCAGGTCGTCGCCAAGGTGGGCGAAGGCGACGGCGATGCGCTGGCATTGCTGAAGCGCGAAAACGTCGGCCTGGTCTTCAACACGCCCCGCGGCGGTCGCGGTCGCACGGATGCCGGCGCGATCCGCCTGGCCGCCCTGCAGATCGGCGTCCCCTGCATCACCACGCTGGAAGGCGCCCTCGCGGCGCTGGAAGGCGTCCGCGCCCTGCGCGTCGGCGGCCTGGACATCGCGGCGCTGTAGGCGGCGCACTACGTCGCGTCACGGCCCGTCCAGCAGCCTGGGCGACTCCTTCTGAAACAGGACCTTGATTTCTTCCCAGGCAGCGCCGGTCAACCCGGCCGGCAAGACCGGGTCGCGCTCGGCGTCCTCGAAGTACGTGAGCGCCCGGGCGACGTGGTAGAGGTCGGGCTGGGTCAGGCCAAAGCGCGCAAGGTAGCAGCCGCCGGCCGACTGGATGTCCATTCCACTGCCCAGAATGACCGCCAGATCCCAGAAGTCCCTTCGGATGCCCCTGCGTGCAATAGCGGAAAGTTTCATGGCAGCCAGATCCCGCAGTCCGGCAACGCGGAAACCGTAAGGGCCGACAACGGGCGCTTCAAGCAATGGATACGGATAACGGACGGCATCCACGGGAACGCCGCCGATCAGGAGCCGCAGACTGGTTTCGGTTTCCTGGAGCACCCGAACGTCGCCCAGAGTGGCGACGGCCGCGGCGCGAAGGGCCTCGAGGTCCTCCGCGGATCCCCGTTCGCTGAACAGGTCCAGATCGAGGGAACGCCGGTGGCCGAGGTGCAACGCCACGGCCGAACCGCCGGCAAGGTAGAACGTTTCGATGCCAGGAACCGTCCTCAGTGCGTCCAGGGTGCGCAACTGTTCCGGCGCCAATCGGGGGATGTCGTCCACGTTTCGCCCTCCGCGTTGAAGACGGCCCGCCAGAACGCCAGCGTGGCTGGGCTCAGTTCCGGATGGCCCACCTCGCGCAGGAAACGGTGGATCCGGTCGAGGCCGTACGTGGCGATGGCCCACCGAACTTCGGCCATTCCGCCCGATTCAAGAACGCGTGGCAGGATGTAGCCCGCATCCCGGTCGCATTCCAGGCCACCGGGCTCGACGTCCCAGAACAGCCAGGCGATTGCAGAAGGTGGCGCCACGGAGGGTGACTCCCCGGGGGTGACAGCGAATTGTAGCATGTGACGCCGACCTTACCGGTGTCGCTTGGGGCGGACCCGTGAGGATCACGCACTGCTACGGGGTTTCGTTCGGCTCATACCCGATGACCTTCGCCTTGGACAGCCCGAAAAAAAGGCAGATCGACGCGGCGTCGGCGGGGTTGTCCTTGGACTTCGCGACGAAGGTGCCGTCGCCGACCTGGTGCAGGTCGAACAGCAGCGGCATGGCGTTCACCGCCACTTTCAGGTACCCGCAGTAATCGGGCTTCGCGCTGGAAGGGGCCGCGTCGCAGGTCGCCTGCAGCTTGGCGATCGCCGTTTCCAACTGCTGCTTCGTCAGCACGCCCGACAGCACGCCGTTCGCCAGTTCGAACCCGTCCGCCGTGGCGCCGGCCAGGATGTCGCCCTTCACCTTCGCCTGGATCAGCGTCGCGTCGATCACCAGGCCGTCGCTGACCGGGATCGACAACTGGAATTCCGAGGGGCCGGCCGCCAGCGCACCGTTCGTGATGCGGGCTCCCGGGAAGTAGATCATCGGGGCGTCGATATCCAGGATGTAGGAATCCAGCAGCACGTAGACGTCGCCCGAGGCCGCCGGAGGCGTCGATGCGGATCGGCCCATCAGGCCGTTCAGTTGGAAGGACGCCGTGTTCGTGAAATCGGTCACGCCCAGCAGTTCGAACAGCAGCAGCGTCGCGTCCGCCTGCACCAGCGTCGCCAGCGGGCCGTTGACCTGGCTGGCCAGGCCCCTGAGGCCGTTGTCGCCCAGGCCGTCGCCGGTGTAGTCGAAGCACGTCGACTGGATCACGGCCTGGTCCGAAGGGGTCTGCAGGCTGGATGTGACGCCGGCAGGGCCCCACGAGGTGGGCGGGAGGTAGGGCCCCGCATTGACGCACCTACCGGTCAATGCAGCGCACGCCGTCCCGCCGGTACAGGTTCCGCACGAGCCCCCCAAGCCGTCATCTCCGCATTCGCGGTCCGTGCAGTTGGGGACGTCGATGATGGCGCAACCACCCAGGTAGCAAACCCAGCCGACCTCGCACGGCCCACACGTTCCCCCGCAGCCGTCGTCGCCACAGTTGTACGCCGGACAGTCCGGCACGCACGCCTCCGGTCCCGGATCCCCGGCCTCGGCGCTCGCATCAACCTCATCCACACCGACGTCTGCCGCCACCTCCCCCGGCGCGTCCGCATCGGCACCCACCGCATCCACCGGCGCCGAACCGCCGCCACCGCACCCCGCGTTCAACGCCAGCGCCAGCGTCGCCAGCCCCAGCGCCCAGGCGGGGATCGATCGCATGACGTGCTCCATGGTCCGGCCTCGCTCCGACGTACCGGCATCCTACGATTTCACCCCCCTCGCTTTCAACCCGCACGGGCCGCCGATGGCCCCCTCCCCCGATTTCCGGTACCCTTCCCGCCATGATCCGGCACGTGGACATCAAGCTTTCGTACGCCTGCAACAACTGCTGCGTCCACTGCGTCGTGGCCGACCAGCGGGACGGCGCCCTGGCGCTCCGGGGCCGGGACTGGCGCTCGTCGGCCGAGGTCGCGGCCGAACTGGTGGACGCCGCGGCGCAAGGCTTCACCCTGGTGACGTTCACCGGCGGCGAGCCCACGATGCGCAAGGATCTGCCCGCCCTGGTGGACGCGGCCCGGGCCCTGGGACTGGCCGTCGGCCTGCAGACCAACGGGCGCCTGCTGTCGGTGGCCTCCCTGCGGGAGCGCCTGGTCGGCAAGGGGCTGCGCTTCGTGGTGGCGGTCCACGGCCCCGACGCGGCGATCCACGACGCCGTGACGCGCGTGCCGGGGTCCTTCGACCAGGTCCTGGACGGCCTGCGCGCGCTGTTCGCGGCCGGCGAAAAGGTCACGATCAAGACCGTGATGTCCCGTCGGAACGTGCCCCACCTGCCGGCCCTGGCCGACCGCCTGTCGTCCGAAGGCGCCCGGCGCTTCAACCTGACCTTCCCCCACGCCCTGGGCAACGCCCGCCGGGAGTTCCAGGCCGTCGTCCCCCGTTACGGCGAGGCCATGCCGTTCGTGCACGCGGCGCTGGACCTGCTGGAATTGCGGAACTGCGCCGCCGTCACCGAAGCCATCCCGCCCTGCCTGCTGGGATCGCGGGCCGCCCAGGCCAGCGAGGCCACGTACAGCGCCGGATTCCGCAGCGAGGTCCGCCAGTTGGATCAGGACGCCCGGGACTGGACCCGGGACCGGACCGTGGAGGGCAAGGTGTTCCCCGACGAATGCGCGGGCTGCGGCCTGCGTCCGGACTGCGAAGGCGTGTGGCGCGAATACGTCGATGCGTATGGCGGCGCCGAACTGCGCCCGCTGCGGGCGTGATGCAGGTTCAGGATCCCCCCCGCGAACTTCACCCCCCCGGTACGACGGGTGTATAAGGCGTCCACCACCCATCCTTGGAGGCACCGATGCGAATCCTGATGACGATCGTGGCCCTGTCCGCGACCCTGGCCCTGAGCGGCTGCCCGACGGACAGCACGACCGGTGGAGGCGGCGGCGACCTGGCGTGCGCGGTCGATACGACCACCCGCGTCACCTGCACCGCCAATCCGGACGTCCGCCTGCTGACGGCCCTTCAGACCCTCCAGGCGATGAAGGCCTCGTTTGAAACGCAGTTCGCCACGGTGACCTGGATGGGCGGCATCGCCGGCACGGCCATCGACCGCGACGGCAAGATCATGGACAAGGGCCCGATGATCGGAACCGCCCCCTTCGTCATGGAAATGGGCTCGGGCTGGACCGGCAACTTCTGCACCGGCCAGGGCGCGACCGACAACACGCTGAACTACGACACCACCGACGGCAAGTGCACGGCCTTGCGCGACTGCGGACCCGGCGCCTGCGAAACCACACCACTCTACGTGTTCCCGGTGGTGGACTCCCCGGCGGCGATCCAGGCGGCCTTCCCCGGCGACCCGGCCGGCACGCTGTACAACCTGATGCTGGTCCTGGGCAACGGCGCGGTCTGGACGGTCACGCGCCTGGCGATCACCGGCCTGACCGCCGAAACGAAGTCGGTCGACGCCAACACCGGCGCGGTCATCCCGTAGGCGCCCGTCCCCCCGAACCCCTCACGGCACCGCCCGCACCTCGATTTCCGAGCGCGGCGAAATCGTACTTCACGGGTTGCGCTATACTGGCTCCTCCTGGCAGTCGCGGGAAGGGCCATGGTGGACTGGGATACCGCTCGCCTGATGGTGGAACAGGTCGTCGAGATCGCCCACCCGCAACAGGTCATCGTCTTCGGATCCCTGGCTCGGGGGGAGGTCGGTCCCGACAGCGACATCGATCTGCTGGTCGTCACATCCTTCACAGGTTCCCGGCGGGCCCTTGCGGTCCGAATCCTTGCCTCCCTCGCATCCTTCGATGCCCCCAAGGACGTCGTCATCCTGACTCCCGAGGAGTTTGCACGTTTCCGGAACGTTGTCGGAAGCATCGCCTACCCCGCCGCACGGGAAGGGAAGGTGATGCATGCGGCCTGAGGATCTGGAAATCGCCGATTCGTGGATGTCCAAGGCCGACGGAGATGCCGTGCGCCTGCAAATCGATCGCGGTTGAATCACGGCACCGCCCGCACCTCGATTTCCGTGTGCATCGTGATGCTTTCGCCCGCCTGCAGCAACGTCCGCTGACCGAAGATTTCCATTTCCAGGTCCGTCAGTTCAACGGGGTAGGCATACAACTGGGTGAAGTCCACCTCGGCGGGCGTGAAGCGGTGCGTCAGGCGCAGGCCCTTGCTGCCCGTGAACGTCCACTCGCCCGCGGGGGTCCGCTCCTTGCGGAAATACTGGCCCTCGCGCATGCCCGCAACCACGCCCGTCATGTCCTGCTCCGTCGGCACGCCGTCCTTGCCTGTGAACGCCACCCGGGTCGTCGTCACGTCGCCCAGATCCATTTCCAGGTGGCTGCGCAGGCGCGTTTCCCGTGCGCCCGGCCCCGGGTTGGTGACCGTCGAGGTGACGCGCAGGATCGGCTGGTCGGGGTCCAGGGTCAGCGTGCGCGACAGGTTCAGCCCGTCGAAGGTCTTCAGGCTGACGGTGATCGACCGCTCGGTCATGTCGCTTTCGTTGCCCGGCTCGACCCAGCCGAAGAAGTTGAAGCCCTCGCCGACCCGATCCTCCAGGCCCCCGGCGAAGGGATAGAACAGCCCCGGGCGCCGGTCGTACGCGGTCAGCGTCTTGCCGCTGGCACGGTCGGTGATCCGCAACGCCCGTCCCGCCAGCGCCGGCACGACGTCCACCTGCAGGCCCGCGTTCTGGATGGTCTTGACCTGCTGGTCCACCCCCAGGATGACGTACAGCAGCGTCATGGTGTCCGGGCTGCCCTGGGCCTCGCGGATCGACGTGAACCCGTGGGCGCTCATCATGTCGATGAACGCCAGCACGTCGTCGAACGTCGCCTGGCCCGGGTTCCAGCGCAGCCAGCCGTCTTCCAGACGGTACCCGTTGCGCGGGTAGAAGCGCGCGTAGGCCAACGGCATCGCGGCCACCTGCACGCGGTCCAGCAGCACCGGGTCGTCGGCGACCATCTGCGTCGCCTCGGCGAACAGCGCCTCGCCCGTCACGACGACGTCCTCGGGCAGGTAGCCCTGGGCGGGGTTCGTGTACAGGTGCATGTGGATGTTGTCCTTGTCGACCTTGTCCTGCAGCAGGTGGATCCAGTCGTAGATCGGGCCCCAGGCCGCGCCGTAGTAGTCCGCCAGGAACGTGCGGATCAGGCGGTCCGGGTCCTGCGTCGGGTCCCACAGCAGTTTGGCGCCGAACCACGGCCGCAGCAGGCTGAACTCGCCGCCGGGACCCTGGTTCATGCCCTGCAGGAAGATTCCTTCCACCCCGATTTCACGATAGAAACGCAGGTTGTCCGCCAGCGCGAAGAAGTTCGGGAAGGGGTTGTAGTAGTGCATGAAGTCCACGATGTAGTGCCAGATGTACAGGTGCCCCGTCAGGGTGCCCCATGCCTCGGCGCGGCGCTTGTAGTCCGCATTCTTGTCGCACGTGCGGATCGGGTGGCTGTCGCAGGACGGGTACATGTGGCACAGCCAGACCGCGACGTTCGGGTGCAGGTCCAGGCCGACGGGCGGCTCCTCGGTGTACATGTAGGCCAGCGTGCCGATCTGCTTGTCCGGGTAGACCTCGGCGGTGCGCTTCGCCAGTTCGCTGACGAACCAGAACTGGGTGCCGCCGGCCGTGCCGTACTGCTCGTTCATCGCCTTGCACTTGGAACACTCGCACCCGTTGTAGTGGTCCATCTGGCTGAAGTTGAACTGGCGGACGTTCGGCGTCGCGGCCATGCTGGCCAGCATCCGTTCCGTGACGATGTCCAGCACGTCCGGGTTCGTCAGGCACAACTGCGTGTCTTCCCGGATGCGGACGCCGCCGATTTCGCTGAAGTACTCGGGGTGCGTGACGAAGAACTCGTCGGGCGAAATGAAGTTGAAGTACGTGTGCGCCTGGCCGGCGTTGCCGTGCTGCAGGCCCCAGGTCGCGTCGGCCCCGTCGCCGCCGTCGTTGTCGGCCTGGTGCGCCAGGAACGGGCGGTCGGCGCCCGGCCACGCATAGTAGGTCCGGCGCCAGTTGAAGGCGGGCTGGACGGTTGTGTCGGTGGCCAGCGGGAACAAAACGCTGGTGACTTTTGGGACGATCGTGATGCCGGGCGCGGTCCAGCGGACCTTCAGCGCCGTTTCCAGGAACCGGTGGACGCCGTACATGGTGCCCGCAGCCGGGGTGCCGGCGATGACGACGTTGGGCGGAACGGCGCGCAGCACGTAGCCCTGCTCGCCGATGTCGGCGGGGGCCGGATCCACGCCCAGTGCCTTCGCGGCCACGCCCTGCCCGACCACGATCTGCGGCTGCTGGGCCGATTCGGGCGCGGCGACGATCGGCAGCGTCACGCCGGTGGCCTCCAGGAACAGCGCCTGCATCTCGTTCGCGGCGTTCCTTTCCGACGGGCTGGCGTCGTCCGCAACCACGATTACGTGGGTGCTGGCGCCGTTCTGGACCAGGGTCATGGACGGGACGGGCGGGCCGTTGTCCTCGGGGATGTCGGCATAGTCGCGCCCCGGGTCCACCGCGGGCACGTCGGGCACGTCGAGGACGTCGGGCGTCGCCGGTTCATCGACGCCGTCGGTCGCCGGATCCGTACCCGGGTCCACGTAGGGCACGTCGCGGTCCGCGTCGGGCGCCACGTCCGGCACGTCCGGCAGGGGCCCGAGGTCGGTCACGTCCGCGCCGGGGCCGGGGTCGTCGGGGGCCGAGGTCCCGTCCCCGCCACAGGAGGCCGCGCCCCCGATCACCAGCAACGACAGGACGGCAGCGAACAGGCGGATATCACGCACGACGGGCCTCCGACGAAGGAATCGCGAAAAGGGTAGCGGCGTGACGCGCGAAAGGAAAGCGGCGATCCGCGTCACGGCACCGCGCGCACCTCGATTTCCGTATGCATCGTCACGCTTTCGCCGGCCTGCAGCAGCGTGCGCCGGCCGAAGATTTCCATTTCCAGGTCCTTCAGTTCCACGGGGTACGCATACAACTGCGTGAAGTCCACCTCGGCGGGCGTGAAGCGGTGCGTCAGGCGCAGGCCCTTGCTGCCCGTGAACGTCCACGCGCCCGCGGGGGTCCGTTCCTTGCGGAAGTACTGGCCCTCGCGCATGCCCGCGACCACGCCCGTCATATCCTGTTCCACGGGCACGCCGTCGCCACCGGTGAACGCCACCCGCGTC
>CAINDP010000202.1 GCA_903847405.1 uncultured Myxococcales bacterium
ACACCGATTTCCCCGGGGGGAAATCGGTGTCTGTCCCCATTTTCCCGGAGCCTGTCCCCATTTTCCCCGGGCTTCACGTGTCGGTCCCGCGCGGCCTGACGGACCTGGGCCGGGAACGCGCCGTGGCCGTCGCGGTGCGGGCCTGGGCCTGGGCCGGGCTGCTGGCCGAGGCCCGTCGCCACGCCGAAGAACTCGCCGCCCGCCTGGGGATGCCCGTGACGGACGTCCGGCTGACCCGGGCCCGGTCCCGCTGGGGTTCGTGCAGTTCGACGGGCGTGATCCGGATCAACGTCGCCCTGGCCGCGGCGCCCCCGGACCTGCTGGAGTACCTGGTCGCCCACGAGGTCGCGCACCTGCGCTGGCGCGGCCACGGCCCCCGCTTCTACGCGGCCCTCACGCGCCTGCTGCCGGACTGGCAGGATCGGCGGGCGCGGCTGCGGATCTTCGAACGGGAGCACCCGGACCTGCTTCGAGGACCGAACGGGATTCCGTCCCCGACGTGACCCCCGGAAAGCCTCGTCGCACAGCAGGTTGACTTTGCGCCGCCCCCGCACGAATGATCGCCGCATGCTGGGCCGCCGGACAGGAAGCGCGCAGGATTCCGGGGGCCTTCGCGGCATGCTGCGGCACCGCGTGTCGCTGACCGGGCCGACCTGGGCCGCCGCGGCCCTCGTCACCCTCTTCTTCCTGTGCCTGTCCACCCTGGCCATCCTGCGGTTCGAGGCCTACAGGACGCGGTCGTTCGACCTGGCCATCGTGGTGCGCATGCTGTGGGGAATCCGCCACGGCGACTTCCAGGAGTTCTTCACGAACCAACCCTGGATCGCGTACCACTTCGAGCCGCTGATGCTGGTCCTGTCGCTGTTCGATGCCCTGGCACCGGCCGTCCACGGGCTGCTGGTCGCCCAGTCCGCCGCCCTCGCCGCCACGGGCGTGGTGGCCTACCGCCTGGGGGCGCGCCTCCTGGGCAGTCCGACGGCCGGTGTCTTTGCAACCGCCGTCGCGCTGCTGTACCCGGCCCTGGGCCACGTCGGTGTCTTCGACGTCCACATGGTGGCCTTCGCCATCGCCCCGGCCCTGTGGCTGCTGGACGCGCTGGATCGCCGGGCCCGCTGGGAGGCCCTGCTGGCCGCCGCGCTGACCGTCGGGTGCCGGGAGGACGGGTTCGTGTTCGTGGCCCTGGCGCTGCTGGCGGTCCCGGCCCTGGACCACGCCGGAACCGTGAAGCGCACCGCCACCGCGGCCGCCTGCCTGGCCGCCTTCGCCGCCTACGTGCTGCTGGTCCAGCAGCCCCTGACCTCGGGCGGGGCCCTGAAGGCCCATTTCGCGGCCTTCGGCGCCACGCCCTCCGACATCCTGTGGACCCTGCTGACCCAGCCCGAACGGCTGGTCGACGCCCTGGTCACGCACCGGTCCGGCAAGTACCTCCTGACCCTCCTGCTGCCCCTGGCGTTCCTGCCCCTGGTCGCGCCGCGCCGGTCCCTGCCGGCGGCCTGGACCATCGCCCTGAACCTCATCAGCCAGGCCCCCGGGACCGCGGACATCATCGATTCCCATTACAGCGCGCTGGCAATCCCGGGACTGCTGTACGGCGGGATCCACGGCGCCGCGCGGCTGCAATCCTGGCTGGCCCGGGGTGCCTGGGCGCCGCGCATCCGGATCGCGGTTCCCGCCGTCCTGCTGGCGGCCTGCCTGGGCGGCCAGGCGGTCTGGGGCACCCTGCCCGGCGCGGGGGAATTCCTGCCCGACGACTTCCGCCTGACCCCGCGATCGACCCGGATGGACGCCCTGGTCGCCCGGATCCAGGCCGACCCCGACGCGCCCTGCAGCCTGCCGATCGACGCCGTGGCCCACGTGGCGCAGCGGCCCCGGCCCAACGTGCTGCCCGACGGGTTGGCCGACGCCACCTGGGTCCTGGCCGACCTCGATTCCCGCGGCGTCATCGGGGCCGACGCCGCCCGCTACCAGGCACGCATCCGCGGATGGATCGACCGGTCCCTGGCCGGCGGCATGGATGTCGTGGACCAGCAGGGTCCGCTGGTGCTGCTGCGACGCCGACTGCCGTGAGGTCGTGAAGGAGGTGCTGCCATGGGCCCGGTTCATCGCGGTACGATCGTGCGGATCCCGGCGCAGGCCCTCGCGATCCTGGCCCTCGTGACGACCGCGTCATGCACCGCCGACCCGGTCACGCCCGTCCCGCCCGTGGACCCCGCGTCCTACCCGTCGCTGTCGCCCGAGGCCATGGGGCAACTTCGCTGGGTTCTGGACCTCGCCAACCGCCCCCTGGACGACTTCACGGACCTCGAAGCGGCCAACCAGGGCGACCTGACGTCCTACCGCTACGGCATCGCGTTTTCGGGCTACTTCCTGTCCGTCGCGCAATACCACCACCTGCCCGCGTGGGACCAGGCGATCCGGCCCGCCATGGACGGGCTGATCCGCAAACTGCTGCAACGCCGCGTGTGGGAGTACTGGGCCGAAACCAGCAAGGGCATCGCCACGCTGGAACCGCAGATGGATCTGCCCTACCCCGAGCGCCACGACCCCGTGGGCGAAAAGAACATCATGTATTCCGGCCACGTGGCCCACCTGGTGAACCTGTACGAATCCCTGTACCGGGACTTCGCCTGGGACCGCCCCGGGTCCATCGTCTACGAATGGGCGCCCGACGAAACATACGTGTACGACAACACCGCGCTGATCGACGTGCTGCACCGGCAGATGGCGGACAACCCGTACCACGGCATCTGCTGCGAACCGAACGCGGTGTTCCCCGAATGCAACCAGCACCCCGTGCTGGCCTTCCGGCTGTATGACGCGACCCACGGCACCGACCGGTTCAAGGTCGCCGATCTGTTCTACGAATTCTTCATGCAGAAGGAACTGACGGACGCGAAAACCGGCGAAACCGCCATGCTGTACCTGGTGAAGCAGGATTCGACGCTGTCGCAGGCGAACCCGCAGTATGGGAACTCCAACGACGACCTGATCCGGCAACTGGTGGACGAGGGGATCATCACCTTCGAATCCGCGACCGCGAACGGCTGGACCGGGACGTTCATGCACGCCTGGAAGCCGGATTTCGTCGAGGCGCGCTGGGCGGCCTGGAAGGCCCGCCACTACACTCCCACGGACGACGGGGCCGCCACCCTCAAGGAGGAAACCTGGGAGCCCCTGGTACGCTATGGCTTCTTCGCGATGCTGGCGGGCGAGATGGGGGACGCCGAGGCGCGGGACCGCCTGCTGGCCCACGCGGACCGGACGTTCCCGAAGGAGTGGCGCGACGGAACGCTGCACTACGTGTGCCCCCCGGTGTCCACGTCGCCCTGCACGAACCTGACGGACAAGCTGATCGCGTTCGCGCGGGTGAACCCGCCGGGCGGGTGGCTGGCCGTGCACCAGCGGCCGTTCGACGATGCGCATTTCGACCAGCCGAGGCTGGCGGGCGTGGACTTCCCGACGGTGCTGGTCACCCGGGCGATCTACGATCGGTCCAGGGAGGCGCTGGTGGCGTCCTTCCGGCCGGGGACCGGGACCGAGGGGTCGACGACCGTGCGCGCCGAGGGCCTGGACCCGGCCCGGACGTGGCGCGTGTCGGTGGACGGGACGGAGGTCGCAACGGTGGCGGGCGAAACGGCTGCCTCGGTCGCCCTGGGCCTGGACGGTCCCCACGACGTCGTGATCCAGGCCCTCTAGACGGGGCACCGACTACCTCAGGGCCATCGCCGCCCGGCGTCGCATCACCGCCTTGAACGCCTCGAAGATGAAGATGCTGGCCACGCCGGCCGCGATGCAGCCGACGAGGTGCTGCGGGCCCGGAAGTTCGACCTTGAAGAGGTCCTTCAGGAACGGCACGAAGAGGACCAGGCACAGGAAGGACAGGCCGCCCGCGACCACCCACCACTGGGGCCGGTTGGGCGTCCGCAGGCTCTGCAAGGCCGACAGCGTCCACGAGCGGTTCGTCACGATCAACGACAGGTTCGCGGCGATCAGGGTCGCGAAGGCCAGGCCTCGGGCCCCGTTTTCCCCGGCGTCCAGCACGTCGCGTCCGAACAGGAAGACCCCCACGGAAACCCCCAGCACGCACAGCCCCTGCAGCAGGCTCAGCAGCAGGCTGCGGCGCCCGAACAGCGGCGCGTCCGGGCGGCGCGGCGGACGCTTCATCACGTCGTTTTCGGCCCCCTCGGCCTCGAAGACCAGCGTGCACGACGGGTCGATGATCAGTTCCAGGAACACGACGTGCACCGGCAGCAGCAGCAGGGGCCACTGCGCCAGGACGGGGATCAGCGACAGGCCCGCGATGGGCACGTGGATGGCGAAGATGTACGCCATCGCCTTCTGGAGGTTGTCGAAGATCCGGCGGCCCAGGCGCACCGCGGCGACGATCGACGTGAAGTCGTCGTCCAGCAGGACCAGGGACGCCGCCTCCCGGGCCACGTCGGTGCCGCGCCCCCCCATGGCGATGCCGATGTGCGCGGCCTTCAGCGCCGGCGCGTCGTTGACGCCGTCGCCCGTCATCGCCACGACCTCGCCGTTCGCCTGCAGGGCCTGCACCAGGCGCAGTTTCTGCTCCGGGACGACGCGGGCGAACAGGTCCACGTCGCAGATGCGCACCTTCAGTTCGTCGTCGGTCATCGCGTCCAGTTCGGGCCCGGTGATGACCGAATCCGGGCGCTGGAACCCGATGGTGCGCGCGATGCTGCGGGCGGTCCCCGGGTAGTCGCCCGTGATCATGACGACGCGGATTCCCGCTCCATAGCACTCCTGGATGGCCGCCGGCACCGTCGCCCGGACCGGGTCCGCCAGGCCCAGCAGGCCGACCATCTGGAAATCGAAATCATGCTGGCCCTCGGGCAGCCCGTTCGCGGGGACCTTCGCCCGGGCCACGCCCAGCACCCGCAGGCCGTCGTCGGCCATGCGCAGCACCATCGCCGTCAGCGCCTCGCGGCGTTCCTCCGGCAGGTGGCACAGGTCGAAGATGGCCTCCGGCGCGCCCTTGGTCGCCACCTCGACCTGGCGCCCGTCCGGCGAGCGCCACACCCGGGACAGGGCCAGCAGCGCCCGGGACAGCGGATACTCGCGCTGCAGTTCCCAGGCCGCGTGGTCGTGCTCGGTGCCGGTCAGCGACCGATCGCCCAGGCCGTCGATGGCGCGCTCCATCGGGTCGACCGGATCGCGCTGGCTGGCCAGCACGCCGTACTCGACCACCGGGTGGAACGCCTCGGGAATGGAGGTCGTCGCTGCATCCAGTTCCAGGAACTCCCCGTCCGCCCACAGGCGCGTGACCGTCATGCGGTTTTCGGTCAGGGTGCCCGTCTTGTCCGTGCACAGGACCGTCGCCGCCCCCAGGGTCTCGATGGCCGGGATCCGGCGCGTCAGGACGCGGCTGCGCGAAATGCGCCAGGCGCCCAGGGCCAGAAAGATCGTCAGGACGACCGGGAACTCCTCGGGCAGCATGGCCATGGCCAGCGTGATGCCGGCCAGCGCGCCCTCGGTCCAGGACTTCTGGTCGTTCCCGTTCGTGAGGCCGTACGTCACCACGACCACGGCGCACATCGCCGCGCCCAGGATCGCCAGGTTGCGCACCAGCCGGCCGGTTTCCTTCTTCAGCGTCGAATCCTCGGGAATCAGCGACTGCAGGGCCTTGCCGATGCGCCCGATCTCGGTCCGCATGCCGGTCGACAGGGCCCGTGCCACCCCGCGGCCCTGCACGACCATCGTGCCGCTGAAGAGGAAGGGCAGATCGTCGCCGCCCGGGCGGCCCATGGCCTCGGGCGCCTCGCCTTCGTTCGCCGATTTGCGGACGGGCACCGATTCGCCGGTCAGCAGCGATTCGTCGGCGGCCAGGCTGACCCCGTCCAGGACCACGGCATCCGCCGGGACCCGGTCGCCTTCCGACAGCAGCAGGATGTCCCCGCGCGCCACGTCACGCCCCGCGATGCGGCGGGGCTGGCCGTCGCGGATCACCAGGGCCCGGGGGCTCGACAGGTCCCGCAGCGCCTCCAGGGCCCGCTCGGTGCGCCGCTCCTGGATGAACGTGATGGCCATGATCAGGAAGACGAAGCCCAGCAGCAGCAGGGCCTCCTTCCAGTCGCCCAGGGCCAGGTACAGCCCCCCGCAGGCCACCAGCAGCAGGAACATCGGTTCCTTGACGACGTCCAGCGCCGTCCCCAGCACGCCGCGCGGCTTCGAGGACGGCAGTTCGTTCAGGCCGTCCGCGACCAGGCGTCGTTGCGCCTCGTCCTCGGTCAGGCCAGGCCAGCGGCTCGGATCGATTTCCATGATTGCGTAATCCTCAGCACAGGATGCCCATCACCAACCTTCCGGTCCGGGATGTCAGGACCGGCGGCGGCGCCGATGTCGGCGTAGGCAATCGCATCATGGCGCCTCCGGTGGCGAGACCGTTAGGCCGAGGCGAGCCGATGACTAGCACATTCTTGACATCGGTCGGTCCCGATGAGAGGCTGCGGTCATGGAACCCGGCGTCCCGCTCAACCGCATGCGCGCCTCGGACGTGTTCCCCAAGGGGGACGCGCCCATCCAGGTGGAGCGCCTGCAGGCGGACAAGCTGTCCTACCCGCCCCACGACCACGACTTCTTCGAACTGACCGTCGTGTTCCGGGGCACGGGCATCCACCGAAGCATCCACGGGCAGGAGCCGTTCGAGCGCGGCCGGGCGGTCGTGCTGCGCCCCGGGACCTGGCACGAGCTGCGGCAGGGAAAGGGGCTGGACGTCGCGATCTGCAGCTTCCCGGCGGACCTGCTGCGGCACGAACTGGCGTGGACCCTCGAGGACCCCGGCCTCAGCTACCTGTTCTGGCGGGGGCCTCTGTCGCTGGATCGGCGGGGCCTGATGGCGCTGACCCTGGACGACGAGGCCCTGGCGGCCTGCGGGGACTGCCTGGACCGGCTGGAAGCGATCCAGCGGGATCCCGATCCACTGCGGCGCGGCGACCGGATCGCGCTGCTGCTGCTGCTGTTGGGCGAACTGGCCCGCCACACGGGCCCCGCGGATCGCGCCCCCGACCAGCGCAGCAGAAAGACCCACTCGGTGGTGGTTCGCGGCACGGAAATGCTGGAGCAGGACCTGGCCCAGGAATGGACGCTGCTGGAACTGGCGGCACGCCTGCGGGTGTCGCAGGGACACCTGGTGCGGCTGTTCACGCGCTGGACCGGCCTGCCGCCCCTGGCCTACCTGGCCCATCGGCGTGCGGAAACGGCGGCGCTGCTGCTGGTGTCCACCGACCTTCCCGTCGGCGAGGTGGGGGAGCGCGTCGGCTATCCGGACGCGAACTATTTCGCCCGGCGGTTCCGTCGGCACTTCGGGCTGTCGGCCAGCGGGTACCGGGCCCGCTTCGCCCGGGGACACGATTCCCCGTAGGTCGCAGGGCGCCGGGACATCAGCCGTCCCGGGACCGGTCCCGGGGGACGCGCGCCGCCCGGGCCACGACGTCGCCGAACCGCTCCCGCAGGGCATCGACGGCATGCTCCACCCGGGACACCCGCTCGGACCGCATCTCGTCGCCCGACGCCGCAAACAGATCGCCCTGCGCCGCCTGGCCGGATTCCTGCAAATCGAAGGCCGCGACCCCCACCAGGCGCATGGGCCGGTCCAGTTCCAGCCGCGGCAGCAGGCGGCAGGCCTCCCGGAACAGGGTCGCCGAGTCGTCGAACGGCGCGCCCGCACGCCCATCCCGCGTGGCCAGCACGAACCCCTTCGTATAGCGGACCTTCACGCGCACGCCGCAGGCCTTCAGGCCGCTGCCCCGCAGGTGCCGGGCGACCCGGTCGGCGTGGTCCCGCAGCAGGCGCTCCACACCCTCGCGCCCCGACACGTCCACGGCCAGCGTCTCCTCGGACCCCACCGACTTGCGCTCGCCGTCGGGCGACACCGGCCGGTCGTCCAGCCCCAGGGCCAGTCGGGCCACGTGATCGCCCAGGGATCCCAGGCGGGCGCGCAGGTTGGCCGGATCCGCGGCGGCGATGTCGGCGATCGTCACCAGGCCCAGGCGCTGCAGACGCTCCGCCGTCTTGGGGCCCACGCCCCACAGTCGGCCGATGGGCAGGGGCGCCAGGAACGCCGCCTCGGTCCCCGCGGGCACGATCGTGATCCCGTCGGGCTTGTGCAGGTCCGACGCGACCTTCGCCACGAATTTGTTCGACGCGACGCCCACCGAGCAGGTCAGCCGCACGGCCTCGGACACCGCGTCCTTCAGCGCCCTCGCGAGGACATCGGGCGGGCCGAACAGCGTCTCGCACCCGGTCATGTCCAGGAAGGCCTCGTCCAGGCTGAGGGGCTCGACCGCGGGGCTGAAGCGGTGAAAGACCTCCATGATCCCGCGGCTGGCCTCGACGTACCGCGGCATGTCCACGGGAAGGTAGACGCCGTCCGGGCACCGGCGCAGGGCCTCGGCCATGGGCATCGCGCTGCGCACGCCGAACACGCGCGCCTCGTAGGACGCGGTGGACACGACCCCCCGCCGGACGGGTCCCCCGATGATGACGGGACGGCCGACCAGTTCGGGCCGGTCGCGCTGCTCCACCGCCGCGTAGAACGCATCCATGTCCAGGTGGACGATGACTCGGCCGGCCACGGGCTTCCTCCTGCCGCAGTGTAAGCGATCCCTGCGACCGCAAGGGTGGACAGCGGCCCCGATCGTGGCCACATTGCGTGCCTGACCCCCCATGCGATGCGGGAAGGAGGCGGACCATGACACGTGTCTTGATCGGTACACTGTTGCTGACGACGGCCCTGGCTGCGTGCGGAGGCGGGTCGGGGTCCGACGTGACCGACGCGACGCTCGACATCGCCGACGCCCTCGACCTCCCGGACGTGCCGGAGGACCTGCCGGCCGCGGACGCTCCCATCGACATCGCGGACGCGCCCGACGCCCCCGACGCCCCCGACGCGACGGCCCCCTGCGCACCCTACGAGGGGTTCGGGCCCTTCGTGGTCGGCGTCCGCACCCTGTCGCTGCCCGATCGCAAGGTCGAAGTGTGGTATCCCGCCGTGGCCGGATCCCAGATCGGCAAGGCCCGGGACCGCTACGACATCCGCGAGTGGCTGCCGCCCGCGGAGGTCGCGAAGATCGCGGCCGACGCCCCGACCTTCTTCGAAACCGAGGCCTACCGGGACCTGGACGCCGCGCCGGGCCCGTTCCCGCTGGCGCTGTTCAGCCACGGCGTGGCGTCGTTCCGCGACCAGTCCTCGGCGCTGACCGCGCACCTGGCCTCCTGGGGGTTCGTGGTGGCAGCGCCGGATCACCTGGAGCGCGGGTTGGAGGCGTTCGTCGCGGATACCTACGCGTTCGACGCGCTGGGCGACGCGGACCTGCGCGCCACCATCGACCTGCTGAAGGTCCAGGCCGCGGTCACCGACGGGCCCTTCGAGGGACGGCTGGACTTCACCCGGATCGTCGCAACCGGACATTCGATGGGAGGAGCGGCCGTCCTGAAACTGATGGAAAGCGAGGACGTGCTGGCCGGCGTCACCTGGGCCGGCGCTTCGCCCACGCAAACCGGCACCCGGGTCACGAAGCCCCTGCTGCAGATCAGCGGCTCCAACGACGGCATCGCGCCCCCCGGGGACTCCCGGGCGACCTTCGATTCCATCGAGGCCTGGCCGAAGGGCTTCGCCGAAATCCTGGGCGCCGGGCACCTGGCGTTTTCGGACCTGTGCGTCATCGGCGCGGAGCAGGGCGGCGTGGTCGCGCTGGCGCTGTCCCTGGGCGTGACGGTGCCGGATCTGCTGGTGCTGCTGGGTTCGGACGGGTGCCAGCCGACCGACCTGCCCGCGGTGCAGGCCTGGCCGATCATCCGCAACTACACCGTGGCGCACCTGCGCCTGGCCCTGCACATCGACGCGACGCCCGTCGGTCTGGACGACGCGGCGAAGGCCTGCTTCGCGGCGCGGCTGAAGGACGCCGGGTACGAAACCCAGGCGCCGGTGGTTCCGGAAACCGCCGACAACTGATTGCCGACCGAATGCCTCAAGGCGGGTAGGTGATCGGGTCGGGGTTCGCGATCCGGACCGACCCGTTGACCGTGTCGCACTCGACCTCGTGCCAGGTGACGCCCGCCTCGTATAGCGGCGGCGTCTGGAAGAACTGCACGCCCTCCCAAACGTACGTCGCGAACGCATGCTGGTGGCCCATGAAGGCGGCGCGCACCACGGTCTTGTGCCGCTGGATGGCCCCCAGGATCGGGTGCGGCGTTTCGCCCTGGGCGGGCAGCGGAATCCAGTGATGCCAGAACAGGATCGTCGGCTGCGTCGTCGCCAGTTGCGATTCCAGCCACTCGGCCTGCGCCGGGAGGATCGTGGGCGTGTCGTTTGTGGCGTGGTCCGTGGCGCCGTCGGTGGAATCCAGCACCACGAAGTGGAACCCGCGATGGTCGAAGGCGTACCACGGCGACGGGTAGAACGGCGTGCCCGCGAACGCCTGGGCCCAGGCCTGGTCGGGCAGGAGGTTCCCCTCGAACGTGTCGAAGAACCGGTTGTCGTGGTTGCCCTTCACCACGTGGAAGGACATCGGGTAGTTCGCCTGGATCAGGCCGCGGTAGACGCCCAGGACCTCGACGGGATCGCCGGCCTCGATGACCCCGGGGATGGTGAACAGGTCGTCCACGTCGTCCCCCGTGGACACCACGAAATCCGGGGGCGGGTCCAGGGCCGCGAAGGTCGCGCCGGCGGCCGCGAACGCGGTGTTGTGCGGGTCGTCCGCCAGCCGCACGTGGGTGTCCGACACCACGGCAAAGCGGAACGTGGGCGACAGGGGGGGCAGGTCGGGGGCGTGAAGTTCGTCCGCAGGAACATCCGCGGCCGGCAATTCTGCCGCAAGATCCAGGACCGGCAGGTCCTCCGCCAGACCGTCCGCGACGGGCACGTCCGGTCCCGCCGCATCGGCCGGCCCCCCGACCGAACCGCAGGCCGCCAGGGCCAGCAGCAGCGCCAGTCCCGCGAACCCGACCACCCACTCCCATGCCCGCGGTCGATGCATACGCGCCTCCACTCCGCCGGATGATACATCGCCGCGAAAAGGCGCTACGATCCTTCGCCGGGTGCCCGAACGCGACGACAGCGACGAGGTGATGGTGATGGGCGGGCGGAAGTACCTTTTTTCCTGGGACATGATCGGCGACATCGGCCTGGGGCGACCGAACCTGGGCCCCCTGATGCGCCTGGAAACCTACCGCCTGATGGAATTCACCTTCCGGGACGTCATCGAGCGGCGCCACGGGACCGAGGAGGCCGACCGCATCTTCCACGAGGCCGGACTGCTGGCCGGCAAGGAGTTCTTCGACCACGTCCTGCAGGGCGCCTCGGACTTCCCCGAGTTCGTCCGCAAGACCCAGCAGGCCCTGGCCGAACTGTCGATCGGCATCCTCCGGATCGAAAAGGCGGACCTCGCCGCCGGATCCCTGGTCCTCACCGTGTCCGAGGACCTCGACTGTTCGGGCCTTCCCGACATCGGGGACCAGATCTGCACCTACGACGAAGGATTCCTGGCGGGCCTGCTGGGTGCCTTCACCGGAAAGACCTTCCGCGTGAAGGAGGTCGACTGCTGGTGCACCGGGGGTCGGACCTGCCGGTTCACGGCGGACGTGGTGGCCTGACCGCCGGCAGGCGGGCGGACGATTCGGAAGGGAGATCCATGGCAGACGGCCACGACAGATGCGGGACGGCCCTGAGCCTCCTGCGCAGCGTCCTGTACGACGCAACCCCCCCGGCGGAGGTCCCCCCGGAGTTCAAGGATGTCGCCGATTTCGAAACGCTGTTCCGGGAACTGATGTCCCTTCGGACCTATACGACGGCCCTTTCCGAAGGCGATCTGAACGCCAGCCTGGACATGCGCGGGCGGGTGTCCGGGGCCTTGAAGGGACTCCAGGCCAACCTGCGCCACCTGACGTGGCAGACCCAGGCCGTCGCCGCCGGTGACCTGACCCAGCGCGTGCAGTTCTTGGGCGAGTTCGCCACGGCCTTCAACACCATGGTGGACCACCTGCAGGAACTGCAGGACCAGCTGCGGGACCAGGCGGTTCGCGACCCACTGACCGGCCTGCTGAACCGCCGCTACCTGGCCGAGACGATGCCCAGGGAGCTGGCCCGGGCCACCCGCGAGGGCCGGCCCCTGGCGCTGTTGATGATCGACGTGGACCATTTCAAGCAGGTCAACGACGCCCTGGGACATGCCGCGGGCGACCAGGTGCTGCGGGCGCTGGGCGGCCTGCTGCGGGCAATGACCCGGGCGTCCGACGTGGCCTGCCGCTGGGGAGGCGAGGAGTTCGTGGTGGTGCTGCCGGGAGCCCCTGCGGACGCCGGGGCGCGCCGGGCCGAGGACATGCGACTGGCCTTCCAGACGCTGGCGTTCCCGGACCAGGCGTCACGGGCCCACAGCACCTTTTCGGTCGGCCTGGCCGTGTTCCCGGCCCACGGCGACACCCCGGAGGCATTGCTGGAGGCTGCCGACCGCGCGCTGTACCGCGCCAAGGAGGGCGGCCGGAACTGCGTCCGGGTGGCGGCGCAGGCCACTTCCGCGTAACCATCCGACATCATGCACGAAGATTTTTTTTCAAACCGCTCTAAAGTTCCTGCGGCGGGATGCCGATAGGTGCGGCAACGCCTACTTCCCGAACAGTTCCGCGACCTCCTGCAGACGTGCGCTGACGAGGATGGCCTGGGGGCAGGCCGTCTGGCACGCGCCGCATTCCGTGCACGCGGAGGCGTATTCCGGCGTGCCCGGGGACCCCTTGCACAGGAACTCGTAGCGGCCCCGGGCCAGGTCCACCGAATCGTACATGTGGGCGATGTTGAAGGACTCCAGGCACTCGGGGATGTTCACGCCCGACGGGCAGGGCATGCAGTAGCCGCAGGCCGTGCAGGGAACCCGCATCCGTCGCTCGTACTCGCCGCGCACCTCGTCCACCAGGGCCAGTTCCAGCGCCGTCAGCGAACCGGGATGTCCCTGGGCAGCGCACGCGATGTTTTCCACCGCCTGCTCGATCGCCGAAAAGCCCGACAGCAGGAGGTGCACGTCCGGGTCGTTCCAGATCCAGCGGTGCGCCCAGTCCGCGGGGCTGCGATGGATCGGCGCCCGATCGTAGATCGTCCGGACGCTGGGGATTTCACGCGCCAGAACACCGCCGCGCAGGGGCTCCATGACGATGACGCCCAGGCCCCGGGCCGCCGCGTACCGGATCCCCTCGGCGCCCGCCTGGTACTGGCGATCCATGAAGTTGTACTGCACCTGGCAGAACGACCACCGCCGCGCGTCCACGATTTCGCGGAAGGACGGCAGGTCCCCGTGGAACGAAAAGCCCGCGTACCGGATCCGCCCATCCGCCAGGGCATCGTCCAGGAACGACTGGATCCCCATGCCCGCGATGCCCCGCCAGGACTCGCCGTTCAGGGCATGGACCAGGTAGAAGTCGATGTGGTCGGTCTGCAGACGCTCCAGTTGCAGCGCCAGGAAGCGGTCCATGTCGGCGCGGGAATGCACCAGCCACGTGGGCAGCTTGGTCGCCACCTGGACCCGTTCCCGGTACCCGTCACGCAACGCGCGCCCCACCAGCGGCTCGCTTTCGCCGCCGTGGTACGGCCAGGCCGTGTCCACGTAGTTCACGCCCTGGTCGATGGCGTATCGCAGCATCCTTGTCGCGTGGGGTTCGTCGATGCCGCCGTCCTCCCGCATCGGCAGGCGCATGCACCCGGCGCCCAGGATCGACAGGGCGGGTTCCACGTTCGGCATCCGGCGATACAGCATCCGGCGTCTCCGCAGTCGCGGACGGGATTCTAGCGCAGACCTTGGGACCGCAGGCAGTCACGGGACGGGCAGCGCATCGCAGGGGCGGTTCACAGTTTGCGGTTGGGGTCGGGCTTGCCCTTCGCGGCCGCCTGGGCCAGGTTTTCGAACATCGCCCGCCTGGCCTTGAAGGCCGGGTTGCCCAGGCTGGGCACGGGCTTGTCGGGCGCCTTCGTCGCGGGCGGCTTCGGCAGGGGCTTCCTGGGCGGCGACGACAGGGCGGCCTGCGGTTCGACCACCGGTGCAGCAACGGCCGCGACCGCAGGTGCCGCGGCAGGCTTCGGCCGACGATGCGCGCCGATCGCCGGGGCCGGGCCGGGGGCCTTTTTCGCGGCGGCGGGACGGTGCCGGTCGAACGTGTCCGCCGTCAGCGACGGCATGTCGTGGACCGCCTTCTCCAGATGCTTCGGGACCTGGATGCCGACCGGCTTCGGGCGCCAGGCCGCGCCCTCCTCGGGCGTTTCCACCTTCAGGTCGGACCGCGGCCCCGCGGCCGCCGCCTCGGACGCCTGCTGGTAGTTCCGCACGGACCGGCCCAGGTACGACGACTCGCTTTCGGCTTCCTCGTCGTAGGTCGACCGGTCCCACGCCGCATGCTGCTGCCCTTCGCCGCCACCGACGACCGAGCCCGCCAGTTCCAGGAACCGCAGGCGCTCCTTGACGGCCTTCAGCCGCGCGATCGTGTCCTCGACCTCCTTCGGCGACAGCAGCGGCGTGATCCGCTTGCGCAGGTCGTCCTCGCCCAACTGCCGGATGCTGGCGGCGGTCGCGGCATCAACCAGTGTCGGCAGCCCCGCGTAGTGGCTGGCCCCCATGGTCGAGGTGGCGAACTTCCGCGGATCGTCCGAATCCCGCGACCCGAACGCCGCGTCGTTGTCGATGCCCTTCACGGCCCCCGACTGCGGGTCGATGAAGATGTTGCCGCCGTGGCGATCCACCTGCCCCGTGATCGAGTCGATCCACTGCAGGTCGTTCATTTCCTTCTGGGTTCGCGGGTTCGTCAGGTCGTGGGCCCGGATCTCCTGGACCGCGTTCTTCTGGTAGATCTTCCCGGTGTCCGGGTCCTTTCGGTACCGGCCGGGCACCCCGAACGGATCGATGCCCTTCGCGTCCCCGATGTACTCCTCCGGATGGGCCGCGATCTCGGCCAGCAGCTTCGCGTCCGTGACCTCCTTGTCGGAATTTTCGACCATCGACCGGCCGGCCGCCTTTTCGGACACGGATCCCTTCTTGCCGTCGTGGGTCGCAAACGCCGTCTTCGCGATGACGCCGCCGACACCCATTGCCTCGGCGGTCCGGCTGGTGGCGACGGAGCGGTTCTCCAGGCGGGGATCCGCCTCGTCGATCCCGATGCCCTGGGCGGCATCGCCGATGTTCTCGCCCGCCTTCGCCTCCTTGAAATACCCCTGCCGGCCCTGGCCCAGTTGCAGGTCGCGGAACGTCAGCAGATCCACCTGGTTGATGTTGCCGCCGGCCGCCTGGTCCTTGGACCGCAGGGTGTCCACGTGCCGGTCCTGGTATTGGGTTCCCGGCTGCCAGCGGGGACTCAGGGCCCGTCGCCCCTCTTCGTAGGGCATCTGCCCGGCCTCGGCCAGCCGGGGATCCCGCGCAGGGGCAGCGGGTTCCGGCGCCTTCGCACCCCCCTTCCCGGGGCCGCCATGCTTCTTGAAGCGGTCAAACAACCCCATGGAGTCCTCCGCGTCGCCGTTCGAACGGTGCCCGCATTGTCCCCCCGTCGGACGTTCGACACAACACCCCGACGTCACGCTCCGCCCGCGATCCGCCCCGTCCCCGGCTCCGCTTTCTTGACCGGGTCAGGGCCCGGGATCGACACTGGGCCCACAGGCATTCGACCGGCGGGACTCCAGGCATCGAGGGGGGCATCATGATCCGGAAATTCGCGATCGCAACCGTCCTGGCGTCGATCCTGGCCACGCCCGTCCCCGGGTGGGCCCAGTCCCCGGCGGAAACGGATGCGCTGCGCCTGCTGTCGGCCTTCGCGTCCTACACGGACCTCCGCCTCCGCTCGGTCCAGGAAAGCCTGGAAATCCTGGCCGCGACCACCGAAGCGCGCTCCGGCCGGTGGGAAGGCATGAAGGGCCTGGTGGCGGGCTTCCAGGAGTCGGACGGCGGGCTGGTCGCGTGGTACGCCCGTCCCGACGGGACCTACTGGACCGGCGACAAGGGCCGGATGAGCGTGACGCTGAGCGATCGGGACTACTTCCCGGACCTGATGGCGGGCAAGGACATCCTGGGCGCGCTGGTGATCAGCAAGAGCACCGGCCAGCGCTCCGCCGTGATCGCCGTTCCCCTGAAGCGGGGCGGCAAGGTCGTCGGCGCGATCGGGGCCTCCGTCTTCCTGGAACGGCTGTCCAACGAGGTCGCTTCCGCCCTCTCCCTGGGGAAGAACGCGGCCTTCTACGCCCTGGCCCCGAATGGCCTGACCACCTTGCACAGGAAGGCGGACCGCCATTTCCTGGACCCCCGGGAACTGGGAAGCGATTCGCTGAAGGCGGCCGCGAACGAGATGCTGTCGAAAACGTCGGGTACTGTCGCCTACGAGTTCGATCAGACCCTTAAGAAGGCCCTCTACCGGACCTCCCCGCTGACACAGTGGCGGTTCGTGCTGACCTTCGACGCCGCGCCCCAACCCTAGCGCCCCCGGCCATGACAGTGCGCCACGCACAGGAATTTGACCGGCAGTTCCGAGGCGCGTATGTTTTCCGAACGGCCAAGCCGGGCGGGTTTTCGTTGAAGGGTTCAGACAGGGGGATTTCCGTGAAGAAGCTGATCGCAACGATGGTCCTGGGTCTGGGTCTGGCTCTGGCGGCCTGCAGCGGCCCCACCTCGTCCGCATGCGGCGACGAGTCCGACGTGGGCAAGTGCACCGATGTCGAGTACTGCTGCACCGCCAACCTTTCGAACACGTCCTGCTACTGGAAGGCGAACGGCAAGAAGTACTCCTGTTCGGGCGTCACGGACTGCACCGCAGCAGTGGAGCAGATGAACCTCGACTGCCAGTAGTCGTCCTTCAGTCCGGCCTATGGATGCCGCCCCCATCGCCGAAGGAGCCCGGATGAACATCCCGGAATCATTTTGCCGAACCAGCCTCCTTGGAACCGGCTTTCTGCTGGTCGCAGCGCTCCTCGCATCCCCGTCCGCATCGGCAGACGAACCGAAGGCGGCCGATGCGGCCGTCGCGGCGCAGCCCGACGCGGCGGTGGCCTGGGGACTGGACTTCCTGACGACGTCGGCCTGTCGCGACCAGAAGGCCGGCAGCGGCCTCAAAGGCTTTGGCAGCAGTTTCGAGTACACGGATTCCCGCCAGGGGACGCTGATGTCCGCCCTGGCGATCGCGGCGCAGATCGTCCGGGTCGCGTGCCTGGATCCGGTCACGTCACAAGGGGACTTCAGTTTCTACTGCGGCACCCTGACCGGGTTGTTCGGCCCCGCGGCCGGGGCCATCGGCGCCGAACGGCTGGCATTTCGCGACTTCATCCGCAAGTTCGGCGCGGCAGCGCGCGATGAGCGCAAGGCGCTGGTGAAGTCCGTCGTCGCGCAGTTCGAGCAATGCGGCCGGCAGGACGAACTGAAACGACTGGCGGCCGTCCTGTACCAGGGGCTGTTGGAATACGAACGACTGGAGGGCCCCCTCGACCTGGCCCGATGCCGCGCGAAATGCGATCCGCGCAGCAAGAAGGACTGGGGCGTGGGTCGCCAGTACGTGCGCAGCAAGAACCGGGAAATCATCCCGACCACCGAGGCGTGCTTCGTGAACTGCAGCGCGGACTTCTACGGCGCGTCGGCCCTGGTCAAGTTCATCCACCGTCGTGTCCTGCAGGGGATTTCCGTCGAGGAGTTGCGGGAACTGACGGGCCTGCTGACTCCTGTGAATCCGCGGGCGAAAGCCGAGGCCAACCAGCCTGGTACGGCCCTCAACTGGCTTCTGTGCGCCGTCGGCCAGACGTGGGACGGCAAGGCCTGCACGGGTGCCGCGGCGGACAGGAACTGGGCGGAGGCTGCGTCTGCCTGTCCCGCGGGGTACCGGCTCCCCACGGCGGCCGAATTCCGGACGCTGCTGGGATGCCCGGACGCAACCGGGACGTCCGACGGGGAAGCCGCGACCTGCCGGGCCTGCCAGACGGAACCCGCGTGCCTGGGCCTCTTCGGCCGGGATGCCGGAAAGTACTGGTCCCGCTCGCCCGCGGGCATGTTCCACCGGGCCGCCGACGTGTCGTTTGCGACAGGCCAGTTTTCCAGGCCGACCGTCGGAACGGGGTACGGGTACGCCGCAGTCCGGTGTGTCCGCTGGGTTCCCGCCGAATTGCGTGACCTCCCCCAGGCGCCGGGACAGCCGTCGGGACCGCCCGCGCGCAAGGGTCCCGTCCGGAAGACCCCGGGCGGGTGACGGTTCCCGCAACGGCAACACACGGAGCTCGAACCCGCCCGCACCGTTGGCGAGGGCCTGCGGCTCCGTGGTATCCTCGTTCCGCGTCGACTGGGCGGACCACGAATGGACGATCGCGAATACGAAATCATGGCGGCGGTCGAAGACTGCCACTTCTGGTTCGTGGGGATTCGCGGCATCGTGCGGGACGCCTACCTGGCGGCCGGCCTGGGTCCGGAGTCCAGGGTCCTCGACGTGGGCTGCGCCACTGGCGGCATGATGCGGATGATGCAGGGGCTGGGCCGGTTCACCGGCCTGGACGCCAACCCGAAGGCCGCGGCGATGGCCCGGGAGCGCTCGGGAAACCCGGTGATCGTCAGCAGCGCGACGGACATGCCCTTCGAAACCGCCTCCTTCGACGCGGTGACGGCGCTGGACGTCCTGGAGCACATCGAGGACCACGCGGCCGCGGTGCGCGAAATCCGCCGCGTCCTGAAGCCCGGGGGGCCCCTGATCGCGACCGTGCCCTGTCACCCGGCGCTGTATTCGGCCCACGACGCCGCGATGCACCACGTCCGCCGGTACACCCGGCCGGAATTCCTGGCCCTGCTGCAGGCCGGCGGCTTCACCGTCGAACGGGTCACCTGGACGAACAGCCTGCTGTATCCCGTGGCCGCGGCCCACCGCTTTGCGACGCGCCTGATCCACGGGAAGGACGGCGGAACGCACAGCGACGCCGGGACCACCGTGGGCCCGCTGAATGCCCTGCTGACCAGGGTGTTCCAGGCCGAGCGGCGGATGGTGCAGCGGCACGACCTGCCGTTCGGTTTGAGCCTGATGGTGGTGGCGCGGTGAGTACGACCGGAACAATCCGGGCATCCACCGCCCGTGCCGGCCTGTGCGCACTGGCCTTCTTTGCCCTGGAATCCTGCGGGGGCAAGGATGTCGTCGTCCGTGACGCCGCCGGCCCGACCACGACGGCCCCGATCCCGGCAGTCGCCCCGGGTGCCGCCCCGACGGCCCCCCTGCACGCCGCGTCGCCCGCCCGGTCCATCCCCGCGATCGGCGGATGCAACGACGACTGCGCCGATGCCCGCACGGCCGTGACGCGCTTCCTGGACGCGACGGCCCGGGCCGACGGGACCCAGGCAGCCGCCCGGTTCCTGGACTCGACACGCCTGGTCCTGGACGGGCGCGCGCTGGGCGAGCGTTGGGCAGGTTTGTGGCGGGACCTAAAGTCCGCGACCCGAAGGGACGAAATGGACGAGGTTCTCCGAGACCTCGCCCAGTGGACCACGGGACTCTCCCCTGCCCAGGTGAGGGACGCCCTCACCGCAGGACCCAAGAGTGTGAGGAACTGGAGCACCGAAGCCGAATTCGAATTCCAACCCCCGGGAGCACCCCCATGGACACTGGTCTTCGCACCCAGGGGAGTCGAGTGGCTGCTCATCGAGGTCCGGCGCGGCCGGGAGGAGACCCCATGAACTTCGATGGCCGCGACAAGCGGATCGCCGCCCGATACACCACGCGGGTCTTCGGCATCTTCGGCCGCGACATCGACCTCGACGAAACCGAGATGCTCATGATGAACATGAGCCTCGGCGGGGCCTTCGTGCGGACGGACACGCCGGTCCCCCCGGGCCAGCCGGTCATGCTGCGCATCTACCTGGACGAATCCTCGCAGCCGATTTCGATCGCCGGGGAGGTCGTCTGGTGGCGGGCCCCAGGCCAGGGCAAGGAGCCGGGCATGGGCGTGAAGTTCACGCAGATGTCGGCTGCCGAGTCGGCGCGTTTCAAGGGCTTCCTGGCGGACCTGATCGAGGAAGACCTGTTCCGCTAATCCCTATTTCCCCAGGCAGAATCGCGAAAAAATCCGATCCAGCACCTCGTCGGTGATCCGGGATCCGTCGATTTCGCCCAGGTGCTCCACCGCCCGTCGCAGTTCGGCCGCCACCGCCTCCAGGGGCGCGTCGCCGGCCTGCCCCTCGACGGCCGCCTCGACGCATCGCAGGGCCGAGTGCAGCGCCTGGGCCTGCCGCTCGCCGACCACGACGGCACGCGCGGTGTCGCCGGATCGGACGGCAGCGGCGGCGCGATCCGCCAGCAGCGCCCGCAGCCGTTCGATCCCCCGGCCGTCCCGCGCCGAGGTGAACACCACCGGAACCCCGGACGGAGCATCCACGCGCGGAGGGTCCTTCCCCGGCCAGAGGTCGGCCTTGGTCATCGCCACGATGTCCACGCGTTCCGTGAACCCGTCGGACGGCGCCGCGCCGGAACCGTCCACCACGTGGATCACCACGTCGGCATCCCGGGCAGCTTCCCGGGCGCGGAGGACCCCCTCGGCCTCCACCTCGCCGGCCCCGGCATCCCGCAGTCCCGCCGTGTCCAGCACCAGGCAGGGCGCGCCGGCCAGCGGCAGCATCTCGCCGACCACGTCCCGCGTCGTGCCCGCCTCGGCGTGGACGATGGCCCGGTCGCGTCCCAGGAGGGCGTTGAACAGGCTGGACTTCCCGGCGTTCGGAGCGCCGATCAGCGCGACCCGCACCCCCGAAACGGCCGGCCGCAGCGCCCGGGCGGCCTCCCACCAGCCCCGCAGGCGTTCGGCCTGGACGACCAACCGCGTCGCCACCTCGTCCAGCGCGACGACGACGCCGTCCTCCTCGGCATGATCCAGGGCCGCCTCGACGTCCGCCAGCACGTCCAGCAGGGCCTCGCGGGCGGCGGAAACCTCGGCGGACGGACGCCCCGACAGGGCCGACAGTCCCGCGTCCAGGGCCGGATCCGTTTCGGCCGACGCCAGCAGCGCCACGGCCTCGGCCTGCACCAGGTCCAGCCGCCCGGCCGCCACCGCGCGCCGCGTGAACTCGCCGGGCCGCGCCGGCCGGGCCCCGCCGTCCAGGCACGCCCGCAGGACGCGGTCCAGCAGGGCGGGACCGCCGTGGCAGTACAGTTCGACGGATTCCTCGCCGGTGTAGGACGCGCCCGCCGCGAAGAAGGCCGTCATCGCCTGGTCCAGGAGGCGGCCGGTCCGGGGTTCGGCCAGCCACGACAGGGCCAGATGGCGTTCCGGGGGCGGCACGGTCCGATCCCGGCACAACGACAGGGCGATCCCCCAGGACCCCGGCCCCGACAGGCGCACCACGCCGATCGCCGCGCTCCCGGCACCCGACGCAACCGCTGCAATGACGTCCACCGCCGCCTCCATGGCGCCGAGGATACCATTGTCCATCCTCGGGACGATCGGACAGCATCGCCAATCCACACCGGGGTTCCGGTTCTGCTAGAATCCGCCGTGCTTTCAGGGGCCTTCCGGGGGTCCCGGCAGCGGAGGTGCTTGTGGGATTGCGATCGGAAGTGCGGTGGTCGGTGCCGCTGGTCCTGCTGGCGCTGGCCGGCGGGTGCGGCCGGCCCGCCGAGGAAGCGTGGGTCGTCCCGGAGGTCCCGGGATCCTCCCTGGCGGAAGGCCTGACGGCGACCGTCCCCGAATCGGGGCGGCTGGAACTGCGACGCGCCCCGACCCATGACGTCACCCGGACCTATGCTGTCGCGCTGGAACACGACGTGAAGCTGCGCGGACGCGGGCAGTCCCCCCTGGCGATCTCGCTGCGGGAGGAGTTCGACGTCCAGGAGACGGAAACGGTGATCGCAGGCGCCGGCGCGACGGTCGCGTGGAGCGTCGGATCCTCCGACGTCACCGTGGACCCGGCCGGCGTCGAGACCGGCCCCGCCATCGAGGACGACCTGGACGGCGTGACCCTGAAGCGCCCCGTTTCCGGCAGCGGCGTGACGGCCGGCGAGCCCGTCGGCGGATCGGCCCGGGAGGTTTCGGACGCGATGGATCGCCTGCTGGCGACGCTGCCCGACCGGCTGGTCGCCCCCGGCGAAACGTGGGAATTCCGGAAGGCGTCCCTGAGGTCCCTGGAAGGCGGCACCCCGGCCCGCGTGGAACGCACCGGGACGATTCACTTCGAGGGGATGGTGACGGAAGGCGAACGGGATCTGGCGCTGCTGGAAGCCGAATGGGACATCCGGATGTCCGGCGAAGGGCTGCTGGCCGGCCGCAAGGGTCGCGTGATCGAAGGCACGGGCAGCGGGCGGGCGTCCTACCTGGTCGAGCCCCTGACCGGCGTCACGGTCCGGGCCGAGGCCGCCGAGGCGACGCACCTGCGCCTGGAAGTGGACAACGGCGGGAAACCCCAGGTGCTCGAGCAGACGTCGGTCCTGTCGTCGGACCTGCGTCTGGAGGACGAGGACGAGTGAGCACCAGAAGCGACCGCAAAGGCTGGCAGGAGCGCCTGACCGCCCACATCCGGGCCCAGGGCGGGCGGGTGACGCGACCGCGCCTGGAGATCGCCGAGGTGTTCTTCGGCATGCGGGGCCACCCGGGTGTCGAGGAGGTGGCCGCCGCCGTGCACAAGCGGTGGCCCGGCGTGGGCAACGCCACGGTCTACCGCACGCTGCACCTGCTCAGCGACGCCGGCCTGGTCGAGGCGCGGCAGTTCGGTGAGGGGTTCGCCCGGTACGAGGCCGCGGCCACCCGCGAGCACCACGACCACCTGGTCTGCACGGCCTGCGGCACGATCCTGGAGTTCGAGGACGACGCCATCGAGGACCTCCAGCGCCAGGCCAGCGAACGCCACGGGTTCCTGATGAAAAGCCACCGGATGGAAATCTACGGCGTCTGCTCGAAGTGCCAGGCCCGGGGCAGCGACGGACCGGCCCAGCGCCATGCCCGCCCCCGGAAAGCCCGCGCCCGGCGCTGAGCGATCCCCTCAAATCCAGAAAGGGTCTTCGGAACCCTCGGCGGCGACCCGATCGGGGTGACCCTGTTCCCGCAGATGGGCCACCCTTGCCCACGAACTTGATCCCCTCGCGGTGGGCCTCGATAATCCCGCAGATGTTCACGCCTTCCACATGGCTGGCTGGCCCCTGGCGTCGTCGCGTGGCCGCGATGATATCGTTGACTCTTGTGGCCATCGCCGGCTCCGTGCATCTTCCGCAGCCCATCAGCGGCGATGCGGCGCTTTACCAACTGGGCGCGATCGCCATGTCCCAGGGCGACGTCCTGTACCGCGATTTCTGGGACCTGAAGAAGCCGGGTATCTACCTGTTCCACCTCGCTGCTGGAGAACTCTTCGGCCACGACGAGTTCGGCTTGCACCTGTTCGAACTGATCTACCTGCTGGGACTTTCTGCGCTGCTGCTCGTCGCGCTGCGCGACGTGTTCCGCACGAAGGTGCTGCGCTGGATGGCCCCCCTCGCCACCGTGGGGGCGTACTACGTGGTCAGCAGCGATTTTCACCTGACACAGCCGGCCATCCTGGTGTCGCTGCCCGTCTTCCTGACCGGGTGGATGGCGATGAAGAGTGGCGAGGGCCTGCTGCGTCGGTGGCTGTGGAGCGCCGGCGCCGGGATGGCAGGTGCCTGTGCGCTGCTGTTCAAGGACTCGCTGGTGCCGTTGGTCCTGACGTTGCTGGTCGCCGGCCCATTTCTGGCCGGGGATCGCACCCCGTTGCGCCGGATCGGGCTGTCGCTGGGCATCCTGGCCGCGAGCCTCGGCTTCGTACTGCTCTGGATGGGGCTGCACGGAGCCGGCGAGGAATTCCTCTGGACCGTGTTCCAGTATCCTTCCCAGGCCATGGCGCTGCACCAGGTCCGCCCGCTCTACCGCCTCAGGGACTCGCTGACCTGGTTCGCGCAACACTTCTGGCCGTTCGGGCTGGCGGTCCTGTTGGTCCCCCTTGGGTGGCAGGGCCTGCGCCGCGAGCGCGAGTTCACCATGTGCGCCCTGTGGCTCGGGGTCGGATTCGTGTGCATCGTCCTGGAGCCCTTCGCCTGGTGGCAGTTCGACATGCTCCTGCTGACCGTGCCGCTGGGGCTCCTGGCCCTGCGGGGCATCGACGGCCTGATCGAATTCCTTGCCGGCCACCAGGAGTGGTCCTTCCCCAACCGCCTCGCGTTCGTTGCCGCCGCTGTTTCCCTGCTGGTGCTGCCCGCAGTCGGCGATTGGAGCGAGAAGGCCGGAACCCTGACGACCTGGTCCTCGTCTACGGGAGGCGCCCTCGGACTCCAGTTGCGGGTCAGCCCACGCTATCGCGAGATCTGGACGTCCACCCGCTTCCTGGATGCCGCGGACGCCCTGCCCGGTCCGATCTACGTCTTTGGCGACCCGCTGGTCCTTCGGATCGCGGGACGCGAGTCTGCCGGCCGCGTGAACGGCTGGGGCTGGGAGATATTCCTGCCGGAGCAGTGGGTTGAGATCGAGCGCGAATTCCGGGCCGCGCCGCCGTCGTACATCTTCATCGACCACGAATACCAGGCGCTGGTCGTCGAGCGAGCACCGAGCCTGTTGCCGTGGTTGGCCGAAACCTACGTGGTCCAATCCGAGGACTCGCTGGGCACCTGGCATCGACGGGCGACCTCCGAGGATCCCGGGTGTCCTGCCGGCCCGGCGGCCCCGCCCGACGGTCTTGACAGCCCCGCGGGGAGGGCGCTAGACTCCTCCTCGCTTTGTGTGCCACGCGGGAATAACTCAGTGGTAGAGTGACAGCTTCCCAAGCTGTAGGTCGCGGGTTCGACTCCCGTTTCCCGCTCCAACGAAAGCCCCGGTGACGCCGGGGCTTTTTCGTATCCTCGCCCCCCCTCCATCCACGCAGGGTCACACCAGTAGCACCGGATCACACCCAGCCTTCATCTGATCCGGAAAATCCACGGCATCCAGACGGAATGGACCTGAGGGTCAACACCCTGTCGCCATCTGTCATGTAAAGCAAATCTTGACACGCACTGCGGGCATCTGTAGGTTTGCGTTGGAGGCAGGGATGAGCGGCTTCGCCACACGACTGGAGTCCGCAATGCGTGGCCGGGGCATGGGCGTGATGGAACTGGCCCAGCGCGCCTCGGTCTCCCGCCAGACGGTCTACAACCTGCTTCGCCCCGACTTCGACCCCTTGAGCCCGGGCATCCGGAAGGTCGCAGGGGCCCTCGACATGGACCCGGTCGACCTCCTGCCCCGCGCAAGCGATCCAACCGGAGGCGCGGGAAAAGTGATGCGACTGCTGCAGGCAGCGTCGGGAAGAAAGGATGCCCGGGCGTTCGAACTGCTGCCCGCTGCATTGGCCGCCCTGGACGTTGCGGCGGTGGAGACACTGCATCCCACCACGGATGCCGGGATCCGGGTCCTGGGGGCCGCCGCCGCGATGGCGGCCGACCTGACGTCCAGCGGCCCCCTCCGTTCGTTGGCCGAGACCCTGCGGCGGCAGGAGGACCCCCACCAGGCGCTCTTCTTCGGCCGGGGTCTGGCGGATCCTGTCCGGGTCGTCGAGGAGACGCCCGCGCCGCTGCGGCGTCACAAGGTCTTCGGGGCCTTCGACACCGACCTGTTCAGGAGGCACCTTGGCAAGGTCTGATGCGCCGATGCTGTCCCTGAAGGATCTGGAGGACTTCCTGGACGCGGTGGACCGCGCCTTGGGGCCGCCTATCGATCTGGTCCTGGTGGGCGGAACCGCGGTCCAACTGCTGTGCCGGGATCCGGATCGGCGTACGCGGGACATCGACACCCTGTCCACCGACACGATCCCGGTCCTGGTCCAGATCGCGGCGACCCATCTCCAACCGATCGATATCAACGATCGTGCCGCCCTCTTCGAGTCGTACCTGCCCGACGATTGGCAGGACCGGGTCCGCCTGGTGTTCGATGGCCCGCGAAAGCGGCTGCGGGTCGTTGTCCCCTGCCCCGAGGATCTGGCCATCATGAAGGTCTTCCGGATGGGCCCGAAGGACGAGGATGACCTCCTCAAGCTGGCCTCCCTGCCCGGATTCGACCGTGAGGGTTTCCGGGACCGCTTCCTCCGGCTCCTCCCCGTCGCCATCGGGCCCGAGCGACGCCACGCCCAATTCTTCGCTGAGGCATGGAACGGGCTCTTCCCGGACGAACTGCCCCTGGACATCGACGACGTCCTGAAGGCCGCGGGTGCGGTTCGATCGGCGTGAATCCTTCCGTGCCTATGGGTTGTCTACGGGAGCGGCGGCAGGACGGCAACGGGCGTGCCCAGGTCGTCGATGCGGGCGGCGCGGATCTCGTCGAAGGCCACGCTGCAAACCCAGTCGCCCATGAACACCAACCGGGTACGGTTCAGGTACGGTTTGCCCGTCCAGGCGGGCATTTTCCAGCCCAACGGGCTCTTCCCGGCGCTGCAATATCAGATAGTTGTATGATTCCGCAGGCTATGGCCCATATTCCCAGGCTGTAGGGCAACCCGTCATCGGCCTCCGGCCGTTCCGCCCAAGGGAATCCGACCCGGCAACGGTCTTTCGACGTCACCACGACGAACTTGAAACGATCGCGTACTCGGCTGCGACCTACAATCGGGACCGCTGGGGGGGGAGCGTGTCGACGATAGGGGCAGGGGGCCGTTGGACCCTGGTGGTTTTGGTGCTGCTGGTGCTGACGGCGGCACCGCCCGCCTCAGCCGCGTTCCTGTGCATCGTCCGGGTCGCGCCGGTGCCGGGTCTCGAGCCGGGAGTCCTGGATTCGGCCCTGGCGCTGGAGCGCCGGAAGTGGGACCTGGCGTTCGACCAGGTGGAGTCGGCGAATCTCGAGGCCTGTCCGGCGGCCCTGACCGGCGAGCCGAGGACCGTCCTGGTGATCGGACCCGGCGCCACCGGCCGGCTGCTGGATGCATCGGGGACGCCTCGCTTCGTGGATCTCGAGACGACCGCACCCGGGGAACGCGCGTCCGAACTGGCCCGCTTCACGCTGGCGCTGATGCCGTCCCCCCGCACCGCGTCGCCGACCGCCCTGGTCCCCGGCCCGGTCCCCGGGCACTCCCGCATCCCGGCCGAGGCCACCATGCCACCGCCGCGCGCGGCCCTGAGCGGCTATGTCGAGGCCGGCGGGTGGTACGCCTGGCAACGCGAGCCCCGCATCCATGCCGCTGGGCTGTCGATCGAGACCGGCGTCGCGGCGTTCGACGAGCGGCTGCTGGCGGGCCTCCGAGTCGGGTACCAGACTCCCGCGGACATCGCGGGGGGCGGCAGCCGCGTGCAGGCGGTGCCCGTGACGGTCGTGGTCCACGGCGGCTTCCGGTGGACGGCCGCGCTCCTGCGCCTGGTCCTGGAGGCCGGCCTGGAGTGGCGGCGCATCGAGGTCGAGCCCTCCGCGTGGGCGGGAAGCGTGTCGGATCGGTCCCTGGCCGGGGTCCTGGGCGGCGAGGTGGAGGCGGTGTTCCCGGTCTCCGAGAACCTGCGGATCGGAGTGGCCGTCACGGCGCGGGGATACGTGGGCGGACCGTCCCTGGCGTGGAACGGCGAGCAGGTGTACCGCGCCCCGTCCCTCGCGGTCGGGGCGGCGGTGCGGCTTGGCGGGGTCTTCCCGTCGCGACGTGCGGGAGAACCTGCGGGAAGGGGCGATGGACGCGGACGTTGAGGTGATCGCACGCTGCCGACGCGGAGATCCGGCCGCCTGGATCGAGCTGTACCGACGCCATGCGCCCACCGTGGCCCGCTTCCTGCGTCGGCTGGCCGGCTCGTCGGCCGACGTGGACGACCTCGTCCAGCAGGTCTTCGTCGAACTGGTGGCGTCCCTGGACCGGTTCCGCGGCGACGCGCGGTTCACCACCTGGCTGTATGGGATCGCGTCGCACGTCGCGGGCAGCCACCTGCGCGGCGAGTCCCTGTGGCGCCGGCACAAGCAGGAGTATGCGGAGTGGTGCGCCCCCGACGGCGGCGCGGGTTCGGACCCCGCGGCCGTCGCACAGGCGCGCGCGATGCTGGCGTGCACCGGCCGGGCCGTCGGCGCGCTGCGCTTCGAGCATCGCGTCGTGTGGATCCTGCACGAGATGGAAGGGCTGGGGGGCGAGGGGATCGCGGCCGCCCTCGGCATCCCCGCGGCCACCGCCCGAGTGCGGCTGTTCCGAGCGCGCCGCGAGGTGGTGGATGCGCTCGTACGCGAGGGGTTCGCCGCGGACCTGGGAAGGAGGTTCGAATGCGCTGCGAACGACTGACGGTGTGGCTCGACGGCTGGGACGCGGAGTCGCCCCTGTCCCCGGAGTTCGTCGCGCACCTCGAGACCTGCGACTCCTGCCGGGGGGCCATGCGGGCCTACCGGGACGCCCTCTCCCTGGCGACGCGAGCGACCGCGCAGACGGCGATCCCCCTGCCGCCCCGGGCCGGAACGCTGGACGCGCGCCTTCGCAGCCGGTTGCGGCGCCGCGCCATCCGCCGCTGGGCCCCGGCCGTCCTCCTTCCCGCCGCGGCCCTCCTGGCCGTGGCGCTGCGGGTCGCGTGGCCGGGTGCCCCCGTGACCGACGGAATCGGGGTCAACGGCCCCCCGGCGGCTGCCGATCCCGCAAGGTCCGGCGCCACCCTCGCCGTTCGGCCCGGCCAGACGGTCTTGTCGGGGACCGAGGGAGCGGTCGTGGCCGACCCCCGGACGGGGCGGATCGCCCTGGGGCCCGAGACGCGCCTCACGTTCGACGCCTGGAGTCCGGAGGCCACCGCGCTCCGCCTGGAGACGGGCGTCGTGCAGGCCGAGGTCGAGCATCGCGCGCCGGGGGAGAGGTTCGAGGTCCGCACGCCATACGTCGTCGTTCGGGTCACGGGGACCCGCTTCGAGGTGACGCACCGCCCGGGCCTCGATTCCGTGGTGACGGTCCAGGAAGGCGAGGTGGAGGTCGACCGGCCGTCGGGGGAACTGCTCGCCCGGCTTCCGGCCGGGGGCACGATCCGGGTCGAGAGGCCGAGCTCCGCCCTCGAACCGCCGGTCCCGGCCGAGTCCCCCGCGACCCGGCAGGCCGAGTCCGGGTCTCGCACGCCGGAAGACGCGGTCGCGCGGGTCCGCCTCCCGTCGCCGGCGACCCCTCTCGCGACGGCGCGAACAGGTCCCGCACCCCGACCCGGCCCGCCGCATCCTCCCGGAACCGAGGACCTGCTGGCCCGAGTCCGCGCGCTGGCCGCCGACGGCCGCACGGACGAGGCGCTGGCGCTGCTGTCCCTCCGCGACGACCAACCGGAGGGCCGGGAGCGGCTGCTGGCCGCCCTGGGTGATGCGCTCTGGGTCGCCGGCCGACCGGAGGAGGCCCGGGCGACATACGAACGGGCCCTCGTGCTCTGGAGCAAGGCCCCCCCGGAGGGCCTCTTCCTGGACCTCGCGATCCTGGTGGGCCAGCGGATGGACCGGCCCATCGAGGCGGGGTCCGTCTGGCGTCGATACCTGGAGGCCTGGCCCTCGGGCCGGTACGCCGGCCGCGCGCTGCGCGACCTGGCCGCCATCGAGGACACGGCCGGTCGCCCGGACGCCGCCCGCGACCTCCGCCGTCGGCTCCTGACGGTTGCCCCCCACTCGCCCGAGGCCGCGTCCGCTTTCGCCCGCCTGGGACGGGACCTGCTGGAGGGGCCCGACCTCGACGCCGCCGCCCGCTGGTTCGCGGCCCGCCTGGACGACCCCGATCGCCTGGTTGCCGAGGCGGCGCTGGTCGGGCTGATGAGGGTGCGCCTGGCCCAGGACCGCCCGCGCGAGGTCCGGTCCCTGGCGTCCGAGTATGAGCGCCGGTTCCGGGCCGGGACCCGCCGGGACGAGGTCCGTCGCGTCCTCGATGCAGTCCCCCCGTCCCCGTGATCGAGGGGGATGAAACGGAATCGCCCCGGGTCGCTACCTACGGGGCAGGTTAAAACGGAGGCGGCCATGAGCCGTGCATTGCGGACCGGGTTCCGGGCGTGGATGTGGGTCGGACTCGCGGGGTTCCTCGCGTGCGCCGGCGGGACGAAAGAACTGAATCCCAAGGGGGGGCTTGAGTCGAGCCCCCTCTCCCTGGCGGACGTCGCGACGCTGGGGGGAGACGCGTTCACGCTGTGCGACGACGGCGAGGCGGACCTGGACTTCGATCGGGCCGGCCGGGTGTACGCGTTCCCGGTGATCCTGGAAACCGGGAAGACGGTGGTCGTCGAGACCGCCGGAACCGGTGACCTCGACACGGTCGTGGCGCTGTACGGCCCGTTCCCGCAGGGGAGCGTGGCGGCACTGATCCCCGTGGTGGCGGACGACGACGGCGGCTCGGGGACGGCCTCGCGCCTCTCCTGGACCGTCAAGGAAGCGGGCTTGTACGTTGTCGTCGCCACGACCTGGAAGGGCCAGGGGCTCGGGACGGCCCAGCTACAGGTGCGGGTGGACGGGACGCCCGGCTGCCAGGCCGTGCCGTGCGTCGGAAGCCAGTGCGGGTCTGATGCGGACGCCATCGACGTCCCCTCGGTGGACGGCGTGACGGACAGCGAGGGGACCCACGAGCCCTACCTGTTCCGGCTCGTGGCGCTGGACGACCCTCACCAGGTGCAACCGAACGTTGCGGTCCCGCTGCAGGTGCAGCTGATCTCGCCCACCGGGGCCGAGCGGCCGGCCGGCACGGCGATCCGGTTCGAGATCCTGCCCGTGACCGAACTGGATGGCCACACCGTCGAAGGGACCGGGCACCTCTCGGACTCCCGGGTGGAGCCGGACTCGGATGGGATCGCCCAGGTGTCGTTCACGGTCCAGGACGGCCGCGAATTTGAGATCCAGGTGACGGCGGAGTCCGGCGAGGGAACTCTCGCGGACCCCATCGTGCTCCACCTGAGGGTCGGGAACGGGTGCTTCACCGTCCGGTTCCTGCAGGCCGACCCCCCCGCGCCCGCCGCGCTCGGGGACGTGAGGGTGCTGGCGTTCCGCGGCGTCTTGTGCAAGGACCTCGAGCACGGCGCCCTCCCGGAACCCTACTTCGCGTCGGAGCCCACCAGCGTGTCCGGCGACGGGCTCCGGTTCGACGACCTGCCCCCGAACGCCACCTTCGCGGTGGTGGCCGTCGACGCCACCGCCTCGGGATGCCCGGTGCTGAGGGGCTGCACCCTGGCCCTCGCGGCGGATGTCGACGCGAGCGAGTGCATGGAAGCGCGCCTGAACATGACGGCGGTGCCCGGGACGGTCACGGGCACGTACGACGCGGTCGATCAGCTCTATGTCCCGCTGCCGCTCGACTGCTCGACGCTGACATGCTCCCCGTGGGAGCTGTCCGTCAGCAGTCGCGCCTGCTGCACGCAGAACGAGATCAGGAAGCTCTTCAGCACGCCGGAGACCACGATCACGGACCGGATCGTCGAGTCCGCACGGCACTGGCCCGAGTCGATCCTGACGGACGACAAGGTTCCGCTGTTCCGGGACGCGGTGAGCCAGGCCGTGACGTCGTGCCTGGTCGAGAACGCCCCTTCGTGGGTGGCCGCGTTCGGGTCGCCGTCGTTCTCCCCCCTGGACATCGCGGTCACGGTGGAGGCGGATTCCACGATCGAGATCGTGCGGCAGTCCTCGGACGAGAATCTGCAGATGGTCCGCAAGTGGAACAGCCTGACCCTGTTCCGCGAGTCCGGGTACACCCCCCAGGACGGGACCGGTCCGATCCCGATGCCCCTCGCCGACATGCAGGACCCGGACGCGCCGATCCTCGGGGAGTCCGTCCTGTCGTTGCGCAACGACTGGGACGGGCTGCACCTTCCCCAGGTGCCCGCGCAGCCGCTGCTGGAGTGGGGTCGCCTGGCCCGGTACGTCATGGACCGGAGGATCGCTGAGGTGACGGGCGGCGGACCGTGGCTGTCCACGGCTGCCGATGCGGGCCAGATCTGGATCGACTGCAACTGCCTCTCCGACGCGGTGATGCCGACCTTCTCGGCACAGGGCGGCACCCTGGGGCAGTTCCTGGGGCCGTGCGAGGAGGCCCGGAAGTCCCTGATCGCGCCCGTACGGGATGCCATGATTTCCATGGACAGGACCGATCCGGCGAGGATCTGGGGGACCCTGTACGCCGCCGATGACCAGTGCGACCAGGTCTCGGACAGCATCTCGGGGCGCCTGATCGGGCAGTTCGGCGCACCGGACCAGTCGATGTTCACGGCGGACTTCCAAGCGGTCCGGACGGACTCGTCAACCCAGGGCGACTGATCGCCGGCCGTACTGGACACGATCCCGGCGCCGCCCCGGGCCCACAAATTCCAGCACCTGCCTGTACGCCAAGTCGAGGTGCTCGCCCACACGGGCGGCAGCCGCAGCCTTCGAGCCTCGAACCTTCTTGCGTACTGCGAGGGCGGTCGGCGTCCACAAGGGGCCTACGAAGTCCGGCACGTAGTGCTTCGCGACCGCCTGGACCACGACACCGTCGGATTCTGCGCGGGCAGCCGGGTCAAGCGGGTTCCTTCCCCACTCCCTTCCACACGGCTGATCAGGTTCTCGGACTCCACGTCCGGAACCGGTTGGGTTTCCTTTTCGCGTCCGAGTTCCGGCACCCGGAAGCGCATGTTCTGGCAATGGGCCACGATGCGGGCGAACTTGACGAGGCTGCTCGACACCTCGTCCATCGGGTCCTCGGCAACGCCCCCTTTTCTTCCGCCCCCGCCTTTCCTCCTGCGGGCGCAGGGGCTCATCGCGTGTTTCCTTCCTCTGCATGACCCACCTGCTGGAACTGCTGGAGCAGAAGTTGAAGAACCTGACCGCCGATGCCGCCCAGGAACCTTTGCACGTCGCGATGGACCACGCCGCGTGACCACCCTCGCCTGCCCGTTCAGAAGGCGATCGCGGGTACGGACCGGGTACGGTTCAGGTACGGTTCGCCCGTCCAGGCGGGCTTTTTCCAGCCCAGCAGGCTCTTCCCGGCGCTGCAATATCAGATAGTTGTATGATTCCGCAGACTACGGGCCATATTCCCAAGCTGTAGGTCGCGGGTTCCAGACGCTGCGGGCTTCGCCCTACGCGTTGCAGACGCTGCGGGCTTCGCCCTACGCGTTCGACTCCCGTTTCCCGCTCCAACGAAAGCCCCGGTGACGCCGGGGCTTTTTCGTATCTGCGTACCCCCTCCATCAACGTCGGGTCACACCATTGGATCAAGCGAGATCTGCGCCCGGGCGGACCTGGACACGAAACACCAGACCCTGGAGCGCGCCGGCACATCGACCATTACCTTCGCGCTGGAGTCCTGGCAGGAGGACGAGAGCCTGATCGAATGGCTTCGAGCCCTTTAGAGTTCGAGGCTAATCGATGCATTCAGCAGAAAGGCATCGCTCATCGATGCAGAGGAGGCAGTAGCAGCCCTGGGGACCACTGGGATCGGGCTTCCGGGTGCAGCCGGAATTGCCGCCGCACTGGGCAACCGAATAGGACGGGTCCAATGCCAGGAAGTCCCTGCAGACATCGGAATGAGCGCGACAACATGCCCGCGTCGCCTCGTTCGGGAAACCTTCGAGAGCGTCATCCGGTTGAGTATCTGCTCCAGCAAGGTCGTCCTTGGCGCCCAGGCCGGACGAGCAGGCAACCACGACGGCAAGGAGTGGCCCGGCAAGGATCACGCCGAAGCCCGTTCCTGCCGGCGGCAGAGGGAAAGACCCGTTGAACATTGCCACACCACCGCCGTTTGACAGTGTTCATCGTACGAAACGGGAGGGGGGGATTCAAGCGCTTCGTCCGCACGAATGAAGCCCTCTCCCGGCGGAACGAGCATCACGCCGGACTCCGACAGATGCCCCGCCAGGAGCAGTCCGCGATTGCACCCCCCGATGAAACGATCCACGCTGATCCGGCAAATCACGCTGCGAAGAGTTGCGCGGGGGATTCCGGGACCATGGGGGCCAGTCGTCCAGACATCGCGGCCGTCCCGTTCGTCCTGGCCGTGGTGCTGGCAGCGGCATGCGCCTGGGCAGCCCCGCCGACCTCGATCCTGTGCGTCGTGCGATCGGGGACTCCCCCGGGCCTTGAGCCGGCGCCCCTGGACGGTGCTCTGTCCCTGGAACAGCGGAAATGGGGGATCGCGTTCCGGCGGGTGGACGCCGACTCCCTGGACGCCTGCGCGCCGCCGGACGCCATCGATGCGAACGTGGCCCTGGTCGTGGGCCCGGGGGAATCCGCGCTGGTCCGGGGCCGGGACGGTACGCGCCGCCCGCTGGACCTGTCTGCCGTGGATGTCCGCTCACGCGCCCAGGACGTGGCTCTGACGGTCATGCGCGAGTTTCCGCGGACGGGGCGTCCCGCGATGGCATCCCTGGTCGAGTCGAAGCTTCCCGCGTTTCCGCGCCCCCGTCCCGCGCCTGGATCGGTCCTGGCCCGCCCCTCCTTCGGGGCCTATGTCCAAGTGGGAGGCTGGTACACGTACCAGACGGGGCCGGGGCTGCACGCTGCCGGTCCCGAGGTGGAGGGCGGACTGACCTGGCTGGAGGAACGCGTCGCCCTGGGCATCCGGCTGGGCTGGCAGCCTTCGAGTACCCTGGCCCAGGCCCCCGTGCCCACCCGCGTGCAGGCCGTGCCCGTGTCCGTGACCCTCCACGCAGGCGTCCGGCTGGCCTCGGTCCGGGTCCGCGTCGGCCTCGAGATCGGCGCGGAATGGCGGCGGATCACGGCGGGTCCCGCCGGCCAGGCGCAGCGCACAGGGACCGGGACCGTTGCGCTGCTGGGCGGCGAAGTCGACGTCGTGGTGCCGGTCGGCACGTGGCTGCGGCTGGGGGGCGGAGTGCTGTTCCGCGGGTACCTGGGCGGGGACAACTGGGACTGGCACGGGCGCACTGCCTATGCCGCTCCCCGCTTCGGGGTGGGTGGAGTCCTGCGGATCGGGCTGGCCGTGCCCATCGGAAAGGGGGGCTGAAGCGTGCTCCCGAAGCGTCCCGAAATCCCCCGTCCCGGCCCGGACCCCACCGAAACCCTGGTCGCGCGTTGCCAGGCGGGCGACGAGCAGGCCTGGCAGGAACTGTATCGCCTGCACGCTCCCACGACCGCGCGGTTCCTGAAGTGCATCCTGGGCCCGGGCCCCGAAATCGACGACCTCGTCCAGGAGGTCTTCTCGCGCCTTGTCGGATGCCTGGGCCAGTTCCGCCCGGGTCCCCGGTTCACGACCTGGCTGTACGGCATCGCCTCGAACGTCGCCCGCGAGCACGCACGCGGCGAGGCGAGGCGGATCCGGCGTTCCCTGGCCTTCCTGGCCTGGTCCTCGGGATCGACAGCCCCGGATCCCATCGAAGCCATGGAGGCCCGGGAGGACGTGGCCACGATCCTGGCGGCGCTCGAGGGCATGAGCCTCGCGAACCGCACGGTGTGGGTGCTGGGAGAACTGGAGGGCCTTCCGTCGGACGAGATCGGAAGGGCGCTCCAGACGACGGCGATCACAGTGCGGGTCCGCCTGATGCGGGCCCGGCGGATCGTGGTCAGGGCCCTGCTGGACTCCGGTTCGGACCGGCCCCTGGGACCGCCTCGCGACCTTGCGGAGGAGACATGAACTGCACGCGACTCCATGACTGGCTGCAGGGATCCCCCGGGTCGCCGGCCGCGTTCCCGGCCGACCATCTGAGGGACTGCACCGACTGCCAGGAACTGGCGGCGCGACATGAGCGGGCGAAGGTTCTGTTGCGGCAGTTGGCCCAGGATGAAGCGCCGCCCTGGCCGGGACTGGCCACGTTGCGGACCCGGGCCCGGGCACGCACGCGAGCAAGGCGGCTCGGCTGGATCGCCTTCGGGCTGCCGATGGCCGCGGGTCTCGCCGTCGCGCTTCGGCTGCTGATGCCGTCGGCGGCCCCCGAGGGGACGGTTCGGATGACCGCGCCCACCGAGGAAACACGGCCGGAAACGGGCGGTAACCTCGCCGTCGTCGCCGGGACGGTGCTGGACGCGCAGGCGGGCCAGGAGATCCAGACGGGAGATTCGGATGCGACCCTCGCCCGGAGGGGGACCGGCGTCGTTCGACTGGCGGCCCGTTCGCGGCTGCGCGTCGAGGTGTACTCGGAGGACGCGACCTCGCTGCGACTGGAGGACGGGCTGCTGGAAGCCCGCGTGGAACACCGCGCCCCCGGTCAATCATTCGAGATTCGCACCGAGTACGCCACGGTCCGGGTCGTCGGGACCCGGTTCACGGTCTCCCACCACCCGGGGGCAGACACCGAGGTGCGGGTCGAGGAAGGCGAGGTCGTGGTCGATGCACCGGGAGGCGGACGGTTGGCCCGCATCCCGGCAGGTGGGGCCGCACGCTTCGAATCGTCGGATTCCACGGTGCCGATGTCGGCCCAGATGCCGGATCCAGGACTCCCGGGAGACGCCTGCGCGATGGTCGAAGCCCCCAGGAACTCCGAGCCCTCCCTCCTTCACCGGGCGATTGCGGCCTCCCGACCACTGTCCCAGCCTGCCGTCGCGGACCTCCTGGCGATGGCCCAGGATCTGCTGTCGGCCGGACACGGCCAGCAGGCTCTGGATCTGCTGGCGACGGCCGCGGACCTTCCGCCCGCCCAGAAGAGCCGGGCCCTGACGATTTCCGGGGACGCGCACCGGGCGGCCGGAAAGCCCGAGGATGCCCTGCGCGCCTACGAACAGGCCGTGCAGTCCTGGTCGGGGACACCCCCCGAAACGCTGCTGCTCGACCTGTCCTTGGTGCTGGACGAACTGGGTCGCTCGTCGGAAGCGGCTTCGGTCTGGCAGCGATACCTGGCCGCCTGGCCGAACGGGCGGTTCGTCGGACAGGCCCTGGACGGCCTGGCGCACGCGGACGAGGCCGCGGGCCGTTTCGACGAGGCGAGGATGCGAATCAACCGGCTGCTGGATCAGGCGCCGTCTGCCCCCGAAGCGATGCCGGCCTTCGTTCGCATCGGGCGCGTCCTGGTGGATCGCGGGGATCTGGAAGGTGCGGCACGGTGGTTCCAGTCCCGCCTCGACAGCCCCGGCACGGCCCTGGCCGAGACCGCCCTGGTCGGGCTGATGCGCGTGCGGCTGCAGGAGGGACGCGCGGAAGAAGTCCGCAATCTCGCCGCCGAGCATGGGCGCCGCTTTCCCGACGCCCTTCGCAATTCCGAGGTGCGGCGCCTGGTGGAGGCCCTCGCGCCCCCGGTCCAGCCGGCGATGTAACGCCGGGGACGCGGGCGGCCAATCATCAGCGAACATCGAAGGGCCCGGAAACGGGCAGGGAGAGGACATGAGGCGGACTGTTCTGGCGTTGGTCATTCCGTGTTTCCTGGCGCTTTCGTCCTGTACCGGGGGTCACCGGGAACTGGATCCCGACACGTCCAAGGCCGAGTTGCCGGGGGACGTGCCCGACTCCGCGACGACCGATCGGCCGGAGGTCGGGGCACCGGACGACTCGGCGTGCCCCTGGATCCTCGGCTATGCCGATCCGATCATGGACGACCCCGACAACGGGTACCAGCTTGAACTGGCCTACAACGGCCAGCGGGACATGCGGGCCCTCGTCACGTCCTGCGGCACCGCCGTCCCGGACGTGGACGTCACGTTCGCGGAGACGGAGGACCCCGACAACACCTGCCAGCTCGACCTGGGGTCCACCCCGACGGGCGACACGCCGAACGACCTCGGCGTCGCTTCCGTGGTCGTCAGCAGCCCACAGGACACGATGGACGGGGTCTGCAGGTTCAAGGCGTGCATCTCGGGCACCGATACCTGCATCACATTCGCGGTTCACGTCGAAGCGACGGTGAAGTCGCCACTGAGCGTTGGTTTCGGAGCCTATGAGGGGACCGACTCCAACATCAGCCAGGGCAAGGTCCGCCTGTTCAGGAAGGACGCCCCCGAAGCATTCCGATGCAACAGCCTGAAGGCCAACGCCCTTCCCGTCGCAACCGAGGGAAAGGGCCCGGTCGACCTCCAGACGTCGGTCCAGTTCGTAACCTTGCCGAACCTCGAAACCGACGTGACGCAGTCCTACACCGTCTTCTGCATCGCCACCCAGCCGGGCGACGCCACCCCCCGGGCCCAGGGTTGCGTGGACGACGTCGCCGTGGAGTTCAACGCCCATCGATACATCGAGTGCCCGCTGGTCGACATCCCCCCGAAGATCGTTGGTTCGTACGACATGACCACGACGCTGGACATGGAGTCAGGGCTGCCGCCGACTGTGGCGTCGGTGGTCAACTTCGTCATCGACTTCTCGAACGCGCCGACCGAAGCGATCCTGAAACTGGTGTGCGACCCGAACCTCCGGGCGACCAACGACAGCGCTCTCGGGCCGTTGTGCGAGGCAGCCTTCATCGATCCAGCCCACCCCGACCTCAGCGGCCTGACGAGCATCGGCCTGATCATGCAGCAGATCATGGACGACAATCTCACGGCCCTGCTGAAACAGCAGTGTCCGGACAAGTCCAATCCCGACACGTGCTACTCCTACACGAGCACTGGGGTCAACGACGTCATCCGGAGGATATCGCTGCTGTCCACGATGACCTGCAAGAACGAGCCCGACGCGGACGGCCTGATCGCGCTGGGCGGCTGCAGCGAGAAGTGGCACTCCGTCGTCGTCCGCTGGACGCTCGGCAAGAACTGCGACCCGAGCGACCCGACGTGCGGAAATGTCCATCTGTCACTGGCCTCGCTGCCCGGCATGTCCGGTCTGATCACCGCGGACATCGAGGCCAGGCTGGTCGAAAAGAACACCAGGCTGGCCATCACCAGGCACGCGTTGAACTTGCAGTACGGCGCGTTGCTCGACTTCGTGCTGGAAAAGATCCTGCTGCCCCAGGTGTTCGGCGACGGCACGGACAGCCTGCCCTCGGTGGATTCGTTCGAGGCGCTGATGTCGGCCTTGATGGCCGGAAGGGCGTGCCTGGTCGCCGGGACCTGTTGCCACGACTTCGCTGCCAATCTGGTCGCGCAGTCCGGAGGCGCCGTCGAAGCCACCCTGGTCGAGACGGCCTGCGACTCGCTGATCCCGTCGGGCGGCACCTACATCCGCGAGTTCGTGACCGACCTCGACACCCCGACCGGTGGATTCACGATCGGCACGCCGGTCGCCGACGGCACGAAGTACCTGACCGATCAGCCGTGCCTGATCACCGACATCGGCAACGACATGCGGTTCGATGCCCTGGGGGGACAGTCCGCCGACATGCAGTGCGCCTGGGATGCCTCGCTGACGCTGGGTGGCTTCGACTACCGCCCCTCCGCCACCTTCTACGGCAACCGGCAATGATGTTGCGGGTCTGGATGGCCGCGAAGACCGGCCAGGCCGACCCCCTGCTGGAACTGCTGGAGCAGAATCTGAAGAACCTGTCCGCCGCCGACGCTCGGGAACCCCTGCACGTCCCCATGGACCACGCCGCCTGACCGGCCTCGCGTGCCCGTTCGGACCGCAATCGCGGTACGTCCGGGTACGGTCCACTTTGCCGGCTGCAGCGAAACTGTCCAACCGCGTGAACAGGCACGCATCGGTTGCGGACAGGCACGCGGAATCGTGGCGGCACGGCCGACGCACCCGCTCAGGTCCCCGTTCCCCACGAAATCAGAAGGTAGGCGGTCCCCTCTCCCAGGGCGGCGCAGGCTCCGTCCACCGGCCTGGCGGTCGAGAAGGCAGTCACGTAAGCCCCGGCTGCCTGGCCTTTCGCACCGGGTTCGATCTGGAACGGCCAGCCATTATTCAGGTCCGAAAAGACCACCGGAGGATGATCCACCAGGCCACAACCCGGCACATCGTCCGGGGCGCACCCGGTGTTGCCGAAGGATAGGCTCGGGCAGGAGGGCTGCCCGACGCAGTCCGGAAGTTCCCCCAGAACGCCCGAGCCGCCCAGGAAGACCACTCGGTGCGTGTACATCTCATTCGGGTCCCACGCTGCGAAGACCTGTCGTGGTGCCGCGCCGCCCGCCCCCGGGGTCCTGGAGGCCTTCAGCGAAACGGCGTCACCGGGAACCAGCGGCAGGCGCGACGGGGGCGGCAGGTCCACCGTGAAGCGGTGGATGCCCGATGGACCCGTTACCTCCAGCGTCCCAGGTGCCCCTGCCGCCGGGTCCGTCACTGCCGTCACGGTCACGTCCTCCGCCAGGTCGTAGGCCTCCCCGGCTCCGTCGAGGGTCACGGAAGGAACGACCGCCAGCGGGGCCTGGGCCAGGCAGGTCCCGACCGGGCAGAACCCCGAGGGACAGGCCCTGGATGCGATGCGAAGGACCGCCTTTCGGGGATCGACCCAGGAGGCCACCGGGTGCATCGTCCCGGCCGGATCGCCCGCCATCAGGGTCACCCCGGCAGGGCCACGGTCCTGCGATACCAGTGAATGCCGCAGGTCGCCGCTCCAGACGGATGGGACGCCTCCGCCTGCGACCCGGCCACCATCGGTCCCGGTGGCTGCGTCCACCAGTCGCGCCTGGCGGGGGAAGTACCTGACCATGTCCGTGCCCGTGGTCATCTGGTACTCGACCACCAGCAGGCGATCCCGGGCGTCGGAAACGTCAAAAGATGCCGGGTCGTAGGTGGAACGTGGCGACGACCAGACGGTCTGGAGGTCGCCAGCCTTCGCGCCGACACGGGCGATCCTCACGCCGGTCGAATTGTCCACGGGGCCCGTGCTCGCCAGTACGAATACCTCGGTCGCTCCGTCGCACGCGTGAACCTGCCCCAGCGAACCGCCCGCATCCACTTCGCGCGAGGTGCCATCGGCGTCGATGCGCAGTTGCGACATCGTCGTCATCGTGTGGTCTGCGAAGGCCAGCGTCCGACCATCGCGGGAAATGTTTCGGACCTCGCCCGTGGGCGTCCAGGTCTGGACCAGTCGGCCCTCCGTCGCCGACTCAAGACAGGTCGCCGATTCCATCGCGCACCGGACCAGCGGGTGCTGGGTGGGGTCGGACTGGTCCCGTCGGTACGCCTCCAGCGCCACCTGCCCGTCATTGGAGACCGAGGCCTGTTGTATGTCCAGGAACGCCTGGGGGTCGTCCCAGGGCAGGACGATCGAAACATCCCGCACGGCAACCCCGTCCCACGACAGGGCATGGGGTAGCACCGCTGTCCCGCAAGACGCCAGATCGGCGCCCGTCGCGAAGTTCGCGAGCACGTATCCTCCGGCGACCCCGCCGTCGCAGAAGACCCCGGAGCGCTTGCCCGACCGCCCCGCCGCCAGGTCGAAAAAGGCCACGCCGGTTTCGTCCGCCGCCGCCAGCACGGACGTCGGTCCCTTCAGGAACCGCACGATGGAATAGTGCCCCTCGGCCAGGAACGATTCGGCCACCACCTGTCGATCCCAGGAGTACAGGCGGACGTAGGACTCCGGAGTCGCCAGCCCGTAGACCAGGAAACGGTCGTCGGGCGACGGCAGGAACCACTGCAGGTAGGTGTCCGGATTCCCCGCTTCCAGTCCCGAGGTCCCGTCCGGGGCCGCGTCGTCCAGGGGAAGGCTGGCCCCCGGGAGGCGCTCCCGGGTCAGGACATCGGTCTGAAGGTCGTATCGCAGCATGCGTCGCCCATCGTAGATCCAGGCCGTTGGCGCTGCCTCCGGCGCTACCGCTGGCAAGACATGGCTGTCGGAGCATGACGGCAGGACCCCGAGGATCGCGACAAGCAAGGCGGGGATTGGGGCCCAACCCGGACATCGGGTGCGACAGGCGGCGCGTTCGTCCACGGTCATGGGTCCTCCTCAGTCACAAACCCCGTCGAAGAACAGGAGGTCCGGGGGTACGCCGGGGCTCATCATCGAACAATCCCAAGGTGCCATCGTACCTGGGATCGACAGGCTCCAGAGCCGCGATGTTGGCGGGGCCCGGAAGACGCCGCCGCCATAATCGCGGGTCCAGTGGACCGCCCCGTCGGCACCCAGGCGGACGAAGACCTCGTCCACGCCGTCTGACGGCCACTGGCTCGGGTGGGGCTTCACCGCGTCAGGCTTCAGCACTCTGGCATGGATGAGGGATCCGTCGGCCAGGTCCCACCACCCGGCCAGCCGCCACTCGCGCCCTCCGGCAAAGGCGTCCTGGAAGGCAGGCCCGTCGAGGACCGGCGCACCACCGGTCGTCGGGAAGACAACCCGCATCGGGCGCCAGTGGAACTGGGCGTCCGCGACATTCGCCACCACCACCACGGCCCCGTCCTCGCGTACGGTGGCGCGGGTCGGGTTTTCAAAGTCGAATCCATCGAGGGTCGGCACGGCGTTCGGGACCTGCCACGAGGCACGCCCGTCCAGGGGGACGCGCCAAGCCTGGTACGCGATGGTTTGTTCGGGCTTGGGACCGGGGATGGCGGTCCACACGAGGTACCCTTCCGGTTCCGGATCCAGCGCCCACGCGAAGACCCGGCCTTCGGCGAGTTGGTTCCAGCGGAACGGGCCGATCTCGACCCGACCGCTTTCGACACCGTCCCAGCCGACCTGGACCGCCACGAAACGGGCGACGACGTCGTTGTTGTCGGCTTCCAGCGGCGTGTAGACGGACCACCAGCGCCCGGTGTCGGGCAAAGGCTCACGGGCGGGCAGGGGCACCGTCAGCACGCGTCGCTCGGCGATCTGGCCGTCAGCGGTGATCCGGAGCAGCGCGGTTTCGCTGCCGGTTCCGGTGGAGGCTGGGCCAATCACCAGCACGTACAGGTCCAGGGAACCCTGCCGCACCAAGCGCGTCAGGCCGGAGGGGGTGCCCAGGTCGTCCGACGACAGGCGCCAGGTCCGCGACAGGTCCGGCGCCACCGCCTCCAGCGACAGGGGGCCGTCCCAGGAAGGGGTGGAGGTTCCGTAGGTCTTCACGACCAGCACGCCGCCGGTGCCGAACGGCCACAGGGACTGGGCGATGGCCCCCTGGGGCATCAAGCCGTTGAACTCCCAGTGCTCGCTGGCGACCAGGGCCCCCGCCGGATCCAGGTGCACCAGCGCGGAGCGGAATTCGTCGGTGCAGCACAGGCCCACGCCGCCGAATACCAGCCAGCCGCCATCGGGCAACCGGACCACGTCCTGGGGACTGACCCAGGGCGACTCCTGGCAGCGGCTGCCCGCGCCCATGTCGTGAGGCACGCCCGACAGGTGCGCAAGGGGCGTCCCGCCCAGGCATCCCGTAGGACCCGGGTCGAATGCATCCCCGACGTCCGCGTTTTCCACGGCGTCTGCGGAACCATCACCGGTCCCCGGACATCCCGGGAGCACCAGGCCGATCAAACCGGCCACCAGGCTCAGCGTCTTGCGGTCCACGATTGTCCTCAGGTGCGTCGATAGAACCATACGGATCCGTGGGGGGGGGTTACAAGCGGGGGCGGACCGTGACGGGCGGGAAGGTTGAACCATGGCTGAAATCCCGCCCGGCAGGGCCCGAAAACGCGACTGACATCTACAGTAGCTGTCAGTCACGGCCCCGATTCCGGCCACCTGTTCTGAGGTAAATCCAGTAGTTGAGTGAGTCCCGTACCCAGAACCACACGCTCGTGGGTACGGTCCTGGGTACGGTTTTTCATTTTTCGGCCTTTTACACGGCTTCGCGGACCCCCTGGACCACGGTTCCTTCGGTCCCCCAGGCCTCCTTTGCCCGGACCTCCGCCGCGCTCACGGGTGAAGTGAAGCTGACGGCGTTCCTGGCCGCCGCCAGCGAACCCCTGCACGTTGCAATTCGCCATCCCCGCTGATCGAACCCAGGGGCGAGCACCGGCTGCGGGAACACCTTCTTGCCGAGTACCCAGTTCGCTACCCAGTTGAGCCCGCCACTACCCAATTCGAGTTCGCCGCCACGCTGCGGCCTGCCCGCGCCCGAGGCATTCCACTTCCCCGGCGGTCCGCAGGTCCTTCAACACGCGGCGAACGAGGTCCACACTGACTCCCGGGCACACGGCAAGCAGGTCCGCCACCCGGAAGTTGCCGGTGGACCACGCCGCATGACCGCGCTCTCCTGCCCGTTCAGAAGGCAATCGCGGGCACAGTAAAATCAGGGGTCGAGGGTGAGGCAAGTGGATTCCGTCAGGGAATGTCCCAGGGGGCGCCGTCCTGGTGGATGGGCGTGTAGCCGCCGCCGTCCACGTCGATGAAGACGGGGTTGGTGACGGACACGGGCAGCTTGGGGCTGACGGGGGTCATCTGGTGGGCGTCCTGCAGGGACCCGACCACGGCAACGATGTGGGCGTCGGTCTCCAGCGGGATCTCGAAGACGTGGTCCAGGCGCACGGTGTCGGTCGTGTCCGCCAGGGCGGGCTCCAGCACGATCTGCCCGTTCACGTAGATCCGCGCGAAGCCCAGCGGCATCCACGCGGGCGCCAGGACCTGCAGCCGCACCTGCACCGTGCCGCCCAGGGCCGTCACCGTGTCGCCCATGCCTGCGCCGTCCACGTCGATGCGCAACAGAGGCCCGCCCATGACCAGGCCCCGGAAGCCGTTCATGCGGTCGAACAGTTCGGTCCGCTGGACGTCCTTCGGGCCCGCGGCGGTGACCGGGACCAGGTTGCGGGGGTTGCCGTAGTTGCCGTTGTAGCCGTGCTCGTCGGACCCGCCGATGGCCGCCACGTGGTAGCCGCGGTTCAGCAGGTTGAACCACGCCGGCAGGTTCAGGTCCAGCACGGTGCTGATGTCGTCGCTCTTGTTGTAGACCTCCATGGCGTCCACCAGGTTCAGGTCCAGTTCGGCCGCCACGTCGGCCGGGTTCGAGGTGCCCGTGACGCCGTAGTACTCGAAGGTCGCCTGGCCGCGGTAGGGGTGGTTGACCGCCACCAGGGCGCAGGACATGAGGTCGCGGGACTGCCGGTAGATCTCGTTGGCGGTCAGGTTCCGCACGGCCATGCCGTCGGCGTCGTACTCCAGGAAGTCCAGCGTGTAGTACTGATCGTAGAAGCCGGGAGGCGGCAGGCACCCGTTGTTCGTCGTGTGCCCCCACATGGGCGACACCTCGCAGCCGAAGAAGCTGACGACCTGCTCCTGCAGGCCCAGGTGCTCGATGTTCGGCTGGTGGGTGCCATAGTGGTCGTGGTCCGTGGGGTTCATCACCTGGATGCCGTTGGCGATGGCGTTGTAGATGCGGTTCTCGGCCGCCACGGTGCTGTCGATGCTGTATTCGCAGTGCTCGTGGGTGTTCACCATCACGTGGCCCGCGACGTCGTAGGCCGGCCGGATGACGCCCTCCAGCACCGTTTCGAAACCGGCCGTGACCGTGACGTTCTTCCGGTCGATGGTCCAGGCCAGGCCCCGGGCCACGGTGGCCGTGTAGTCGCCGGCCGCCACCGGGATCCGCCAGTCGCCGTTCCGGATGGCCTCGAACCGCGCGACACCTGAAATCCAGGCAGCGTCGGCACCATGCTGCAGGGTCAGGGCCGCGGTGATGGGCGTCCCTTCGCCGTCCGTCGCCTTCACCCGCAGCCAGCCCGCGGGGCTCGCCGTCGCCTGGACGTCGTTCGGCCCCTCGGCGGTCACCACGACGCCGGACGTCGTCGCGTCGTCCGCACCGGGCACCGACAACTCCAGGTCGTAGGTCCCGGGCGGCAGGTGCAGCATCGCCTTCCCCTCGTCGTCCGGAATCGTGGCCGACGCGTAGCCGGCCGTCGCGTCGTCGGTCCGCAGGGCCCGGACCCGCACGTCGCCCCGGGACGACAGGGTGTCGGACATCGCCACCGTCACCGGCACCGCGACACCGGGGGCCTCGCCCCGCAGGGCCTGCAGGATCGGCACCACGTCATCCACGGTGCCCGGGCCCACCGCCAGGTACTGCCGGAAGGTCGCGGACTGGTCCTTCGCCAGCGTGACGGTCCCGGACTGCAGCAGCATCAGTTCCTCGACGGCCAGCAGCAGCGAGATGGCGCCGTCGTCTGCCGCCGCGAAGCCGTACGACACGTCGCCGTCGTGGGCCGCCAGCCAGCGCACGTCGTCGCGGCTGGACAGGCAGTCCTGGTCGGAACCGCAGTGGTCGTGGAACTTGTCCAGGCGCTTGCCGAACTGCAGGATCTGGCCCACGACGATGGGGCCGGACCAGTCCCCGGAATTCCGGATCGTGGTGGCGATCTCGATGGCCCGGGCGTCGGGGGCCAGGATGTAGTCCGTCGTCACGTCCAGGAACTGGGGCGCCGTGGGCATCAGCGAGTCGATGATGGTCATGCCGCCGTCGGTGCCCGTGAAACGCACCACCGCGGTCCCCGAGATCGTGCCGTCGTCCACGATTTCCATGTGCGTGGGCTTGAAGACGCGGCCGAAGCCCGTCATCGGGAAGACCTCCAGGAACCGGTCGTGGCCCTCCTGGCCCAAGGGGCGCACGATGTCCGCGTCGACCAGGGCGCCGCCGTACGGCGAAAAGAGGCTGCGCGCCTGGTTGCGCACCACGAAGCGCACGTGCGTGTTCTGCAGCACCAGGTCCCCCACGACCCCCGCCGCCTGCAGCCCGCCGATCAACTGGTCTGCCGACGTGGACACGAACGCCTTCGCCCCGTCGACGTAGGGGGGCACGTCCTCCGGGACATCCGAGGCGTCGGGCGGGACTGCGACCAAATCGCCGGGAACATCCACCGCGTCGGGCACATCCGTCGCGTCCCCGACCACGTCGGCCGCCGAGCCGCTGTCCGAGCAAGCCGCCACCGACAGGAGTCCGATCGCCATCGCAATGGCCAGCATTCGCTTCATGGTCCGTTCCCTCTGTGCAACAGTTCCGCGGCGTGATGGTGACAGAATCGTGACGTTCTTGGAACTCCAGAGCGGGGGTTCGCTGATTCGCCGGGTGGAATCCGACTGCCCGTGGATTGACCGACGCCCCCCCGGGAACTACGATCCGCACGATTCACCCCTGACGGTCAAGGAGGTCCCGAATGCGACGACTGGCATCGATCCTGGCGCTGGTGTTCGTTCTGGCTCCGCTGGGGGCGCTGGCAGCCCCCCGTATGGGCTCCCCCGGCAAGGGGGGCGCGGTCCACCCGAAGGAAGCCCCTGCCAAGGCGCAGGAAACCGGCAAGAAGGCCCGGGGCGGCAAGACCGATCCCCATGGCATGGAAGTGGAACCGGTGGACTTCAAGAGTCCGAAGCCCGGCGGGTCCGGAAAGCCCCCTTCGGACCGCGGGACCCGTCCCAGGTGAACCGGCCGGCGCAACGAACCGGACGGGTTTCGATGACACCAGAGTCCTGATTCAACGGAGGGAATCGCCGATGAAGTCTGCCACGCTGTTTGTCACGGTCCTGTTACTGGGCTCGCCGGCTCTTGGCGCCGAGTACTACGTCTCGATGAACACCGGGGACAATTCCGGCGCAGGAAGCAGGGAAGCGCCATTCCAGAACCTCGCGACGGCGCTGGAAAAGGCCGGGGCAGGCGACGTCGTCCACGTCGCGAAGGGCAACTACTTCGGGCTGCGGGGCAAGGGCTACCTGGAGGTCAAGGCGCCCGTGACCATCATCGGCGGCTATGCGGACGATTTTTCCCGGCGCGACGTGGCGGCCTTTCCGACGCTGATCCAGCCGGACAACGCCAGCGCCGCCAAGTCCAGCAATGCCCTGATGACCCTGAAGCAGAGCGCACCGGGCCAGAAATTCGTGGTGGACGGCCTGGTCTTCGACATGGGAATGCGCAGTTCGTATGCCCGGGCCGAAGGGAAACCCGAGGGTGTCCAGACCGGCATGTTGCTGCTGGCCCCGGACAAGGCCGACGGCGACAACCCGACCATCGCGAAGCAATGCCTGACGATCGAGAATCCGGCCGCCGCGGGCGACGTGCTGGTGCAGAACTGCGTCTTCGTGAATTGCGTGAACTTCGCCATCCAGGGCGCCCACAAGCAGGGCGACTTCATCATTCGCAACAACGTGTTCGTCGCCAACCGCATGGCCGCCATCGAGGTCTTCGGGACGGGTGGGAAGAAGGGTCCCAAGGGCCCGACCGAAAAGGACGGCCACGTCGAGATTTCGAACAACACCATCCTGTTGACCTGGTCGCGCCTGAAGGATTTCCAGGACATGGGCTATGGCGCCCGCATCATGACCAACCTGTCGTACGACATCCGCGGCAACATCTTCGGACTCAACGTCATCACCGGCATCGACAATACCCGCTTCAACCCTCTGGAATGGGCCCGGATCGACAACAACCTCTTCTTCGGCAACAAGCAGGGCGACCTGCTGCTTTCCGAAAGCGGGAACATCCAGATGGAACGGGTGATGGCGAAGGATCTGTCCACCATCCGCTTCGCTTCGGTGAAGGGAAACAAGGGCACGACCGCCAGGCTTCCCGTCGACAAGGCGTACCTGGAGGGCTTCATGGGCGCGAGGTACAGCGAAGAGGCGGACTATCACGCCGACTCGTCCGCCAACCTGATGCGCGAGGCGCTGGGCATGAACAAGCAGGGCAAACTGACCACCAGCGTGACCATGTTCGCGAACCGCTATCCCTGGAAGGAAGCGCTGAGGCTGTTCGGGGCGACCGCCGAGGCCGGCGCCCAGGCGCTGCCGAAAAACTAGACGCCTGCAAGCGGGCGTGGGTCATCGTGAAAGAGGAGTCACGTCATGCGGGCCAATGCGTTCATGGTCCTGGTGCTGGCTTGCGGGCTTGGGGGGATTCCCGCCTGTTCCGGGTCGACGGTTCCACCCGGGGCGGGCGACACGGGCGACACGGGCATCGCGGATGACGCGCTGCCCTTCGGTGATCCGGACCCGATGGAGGACCCCGGAAATGGGCCGGATGCGGGCGCCGAGTTCGGCACGGACCCGTCCGTGAGCGACGAACCCGACGGCGAAGACGACGCCGCAATTGCGGGAGACGAGGCCCCGGGTGACGAAGCGTGGACCGAACTGGATACCGGCCCGATCGGCGACGCGACCGACGACGTCGATACCGTGACGCCTCCGACCGGCACCTGGTACGTGGACGCGGCGGCCAGGGGTGGCAACAACGGCACGTCCTGGACCAACGCCTTCACCCAGTTGCAGTCCGCCCTGGACGTCGCGGTCGCCGGCGAGGAGATCCGCGTGGCCCAGGGGCGCTACCTGCCGACGCTGGGCCGGGTCGCCGGCGACAACCGCTCCCGCAGTTTCGTGCTGAAGGCGGGGGTCAGGATCCTGGGCGGCCATGGCGGCCTGCTGAACAAGGTCCGGAACCCGGCCCTCTACAAGACGATCCTCAGCGGCGACCTCGATCGCAACGACCTGGACAAGGACGGCAACACCATCGCCGAGACCTGGGAGGACATCGTCGGCGACAACGCCTACAGCGTGGTCGTCTGCAACGGGCTCGACGACACGACGGTGCTGGACGGCTTCGTGGTCACCGGTGGCTTCGCCGATCACCCGGAGAACTCGGAACTCCAGGCGGGAGCGGGCATCCGCATCATCGGCGGCGCGCCCATCCTGAGAAACCTGACGGTGACCGGCAATGCCGCGAAGTACTACCGCCACCGGGGGGGCGGGATGTACGTGGAGGGCGGCGGGCCCCGGGTCGAGGACTCGACCTTTTCGGGCAACTTCGCGTACAGCGGCGGCGGCATCGGCCTGTATACCGGCAGCCACGCGACGATCCGGGGCTGCACGCTGCAGGACAACTTCGCGCGGACCCTGGGCGGGGCCCTGTTGCTGTGGGAGGGGGATCTGGTCCTCGAGAACGTGCTGGCGCAGCGCAACGTCGCCCGGAACGAGGGCGGCGTCCTCTATGCCAACTCGGCGAAGACCATCCTGGTCACCGGCTCGACGTTCCTGGACAACCGCGAGGGGGCCGTCGCGGTCATCGCCTCCCAGGGCGGCGCGGGAACGGACCTCCGGGTGCAGAACACGCGGTTCGCCGGCAACCGCGGCGGCAACCTCTCCGGCGGCGCCATGGTCCTGTCGTCGGTCCGGACGGAGCTGACCAACGTCCTGTTCAGCGGCAACTACGCCTACGGCGCCGGGGGCGCGATCCAGGCGTACAAGGGAACGCTGCTGGCGACGAACGTCACCTTCGCGGCCAACCGAGCCACCACCGAGGGCAGCGCCGTGCGCCTGTGGGATGCCACCGCGACCTTCCGGAACTGCCTCTTCTGGGACAACGGTGTCGACCTGGTGTCGGGGACGCCGGCGGCGATCTACCAGAACGTCTTCCACGACAAGGGCGTCGATCCGGGCTTCAACGCGGCGCTGGCGGCCTCCGAGGCCCCGACCGTCGAGGGGGACTACCGCCTGCGGAAGAGCGCCTCGTTCCTGGTGGTGGACGCGGGAGAAGACGCGTTCAATTCCACCCGCCTGGACCTCGACGGCCTGCCGCGCATCGCGGGCTCCGCCATCGACCTGGGCGCCTACGAACTGCAACCGTCCAAGCCCGCACACCCCGCATCGACGGGAACCGTCCGGACGGCCCGTGCCCTGGCGGTCCGGCCACCCCCGGCCCCGTTCCGGACCGGGGGCCGCCCGTCGGCCTTCGCCGCGGTCCTTGGGGCAGCCCCCGGCAGGACGATCCGCGTGGACTCCCGGGCGGTCGGCGCCGGGGACGGCAGTTCCTGGGCCAATGCCTTCGTGACGCTGGACGCCGCACTGTCGGCCGCGGTCGCAGGCGACCAGGTCTGGGTGGCGGCCGGGGTGTACGTCCCGAGCATCCGCCAGGATGCGTCCCAGGCCGGGTCCGAAACCTTCCTGCTGCCGGCCGACGTCGCCGTGCACGGCGGGTTCGCCGGCACCGAAACGGACCTGGGGCAGCGCGACTGGCTGGCCCACCGGACCATCCTCAGCGGCGACCTGGACGGCGATGACCTGGACGCCGACGGCGATTCCGTCGCGCAGGCTGTCCAGGATCTGGTCGGCACGAACGCCGGCCACGTGGTCACCGTGTCGGGGGGGACGGGCAGCCTCGACGGCCTGGTCATCACGGCCGGCATGGCGGCTTCGGTGGTCATCGGCGGGGGGGCGACGACGCAGGGGAACGGCGGCGGGATCTGGGTGAAGGACAGTCCCGCCCTGGCGCTGCAGGACATCGTATTCAGCGGCAACTACGGCCAGCATGGCGGGGCCGTGTACGCCCTGTACCGCTCGTCCTTGACCTTCCGGAACGTCACCTTCACCGGCAACGCGGCGGGCTACGGAGCGGCGTGCTACCTGGAGATGGACACGACGGCGACGTTCGACGGTTCCTGGTTCCAGGACAACCTCTCCGAAGGCGGGGGGACCCTCTACGCCCAGGACTACGCGGAAGTCCGGGTGAACGGCTCGACCCTGGACGGCAACACGGCGTCCCAGTCCGAGGGATTGGGCGGGGCCGTCGCACTGGCATACGACGGCCGCGGCGACATCCAGGACTCGTCCATCCTTCGCAACGTCGCCGCCGGCGCCAGCGCCGCGTACGCCTTCGAGCACTCCTACCTGAAGATGGTCGGCGTGGAGGTGCGAGGCAACCGGTCGGCGGGCTCGGGCATGGGCGGGGCACTTGGGGTGCTAGACTCGCACGCGGACCTGGTGAACACGCTCATTTCCGGCAACACCTCGGTGGGCTCGGGCGGCGGGCTGACGATGTACGGCCCCAGCGACTTCGACCCCCCGACGGTGACCCTGGATCAGGTCACCCTGGCCGGCAACCGCTCCGACCTGGGCTCGGGCATCTCCAACGGCGCCAGCCAGTCGAACGGAATCCTGACGGCAAGGAACAGCCTGATCGTGGACGCGGTGTGGACCAGGGGCGGCGTCTTCGAGCGCGTGAGTTGCGGCACCGGCGACCCGATGTTCGTCGCCCCCGGAGCGGCCGGCAGCGCGCCCACCGTCGACGGCGACTACCACCTGAAGGCGGGCTCGCCGGCCGTCAACGCCGGGAGCAACGCGCTGGTGCCGGCCGGCATCACGACCGACCTGGACGGCCTGCCGCGCGTGGTCGGAGGCACGGTCGACCAGGGAGCCTACGAGCGGCAGTGAAGCCCCGGACCGATCCCCCGCATCTTCGAGTGGCCCTTCGTAACCAACTGCGACGACGGGAACGGGGGCCCGATTCCCGGGCCCGCCTGACGAACTAGCGACAGCGGACGAGCGGGTTCTCCGTCTCCTCCAGGAGGCAGGACTTATCCGGCTTTCCGGGAGGCGCGGCCGGTTCCAGGGTGCAATGGTAGCCTCCCCCCTCCAGGCCGCAGGCATCTTCCCGCGGCCAATCCCTCCAGCATCCCGTAAGACCCTTGAGCCAGATGGATCGGTCTCCGATTGCGGTGCACTTGTCGATCTTCACCTGGAGAACGGTACCCCCAATGTAGATGCCCATGAACTCCGTCGTCAGTTCGCACGCGTCGGAGTCGATGCAACCGCACATGTCCGCGGTGGACGTGACCTTCCCGTCGCAGTCGTAGTCCCATGCTGCGATGCCGGTCCGGCCCGCCATCGGAACCTGGCTGAAGCCCTTCTGGCCCGGGTAGGCCAGGTACGCTCCATCGTTGCAGTCGGTCGTTCCCACACCAGGGGGTGTCAGGGTCCAACCGCCGGTCGCGCAACCGGTGGGCCCGGCGGCCGGCTTCGCGCACTGGGTGACGGTCTTGGCCCCGGCGGCCGCGAAGGTGTCGAGGTCGCAATCGGCATACCACGTCAGGGCCACGGCGCCCTCGTCGGTGGAACCATCGCAGTCGTTGTCCTTCAAGTCGCAGATTTCCGCATGCACGGTGTGGACCTGCGAGTCGCTGTCGTTGCAGTCGTAGCGCTTGGGATTGATGGATGGCGCGTTCGACGTCCAGGATCCTCCCGCCGTGCACCCGGTCGGCTTGCCGTCAGGGTAGTCGCCACAATTGATCACGCTGGCCAGCCCCATGACCGGGACTCCGTCGCCGTCGCAATCCGGGTACCACCAGACCGTGCCGCCCCCCTCGTCCTCGTCCGTCTGGCCGTCGCAATCGTTGTCGACGCCGTCGCACGTGTCCGCGACGCCGGGATGGACCGCCGAATCCCCGTCGTCGCAATCGGCCGTTCCGGTTCCCGCGACCGGAACGACGTCGGTCCAGGTCCCCTGGGGGCAGAACTTGGGGAGCACCGGCTTCGCGCAGGTCTTGACCAGGGACGAATCGACGGCGGCGATCCCATCGCCGTCGCAGTCCAGGAAGCGGCCGCTGGCGACGCCCTCGGGGTCGTCGTCGTCCGTCTGCCCGTCGCAGTCGTCATCGATCGAATTGCACACTTCCGGATTCCCGGGGAACCGGGCCGGATCCTTGGGCGCGCAGTCGTCGTCGTCGGCCGCGCCGTCCTTGTCGGAGTCCTTCCGGCAGTCCGACATGCAGGCCGAACCGGGCATGCCGTTGGCCAGACCGTCGTCGCACTGCTCGCCGGAGTTCAGTCGGTTGTTGCCGCAGTTCTTGATCGCGTCGGGGCCCGTGTCAGTCGGAGTGCCGGGATCCATCGCGGGATCCACCCCCGGATCCTGCGCCGCGTCGTCACCCGGGTCGGGAAGACCCGGGTCCACCGGCGGGACGTCGATGGCGTCGATCATCGGTACATCCGGCTCGACCGCGTCCTCGGCAGGCCCGTCCCGCGTACCGGGGTCGGTTCCCGCGACATCGGTTCCCGGGAGGTCCGGGTCGGCGTCCGCCGGGGTATCGGTGGAAACTCCGGGATCCACGGTTCCCGTGTCCGGACCGCTCGAAGACGAGCATCCGCCGGCGGCCACCAGGGCCAAGGCCACGACCGTTCGAAGCAGTGTTCGGCGCATCATTTCCTCCCCTCGGGACGGGCCGCGGGCCCGCCCGATCCATCACTGAACGCAGCGCACGTTCGTCTTGCCGTTCGTCTTCGTGGAGAACGGGAATGCGCTCGCGAAATCGATCGCCCAGGCATAGTCCGCTTGGGACCCGTGCAGCGTCGAGGTCCAGTAGAACCCGCAGGCGCCCTGGGTGCCGGCGGCCCAGTAGCATCCGTTTTCCGGACCCAGGGTCCTGGGGCAGCCGGTGCAATCGCCCGGGCAGAAGTCGGTGCAGGTGTCCGTCACTCCGCACGATCCCGTCGCCTCGGTGACGGGGCAGCCGCGCAGGAAGCTCCGCAGTTCGCACAGGGTCGGCACCCGCATGCCCTGGTCCCCGCAATACGTGGTCGCCTCGGCCAGGGTGACCAGGGTCATGGGTTCGGCCTTCCACTGCAGGCTGCCCACGGGCGGACATCCCCCGGTCGGTGCGTCAGCCGGCGGCACGTCCTCGGTCGCGTCGGGGCCGGCCGTGTCGGTTCCCACGTCCGAGGGGACGTCGCCGGACATGGCGACGTCATCCGGTGCGCCATTCCCCCCGCCGCAAGCATCCCCCCCGATCGCGACGGCAAGGGCAAACACGAGCACCCTAAGCCGGGATCGGCTGCGCTTCATGACGATGATTCTCCGGGTACCTCTGGCGGGATGATCCTCGATCGCGGCCGGAGAAGTCAATGCGCAACTGCCTGTTTCACAACAGGTTGACAGCGGCCCGGCATCATGCAAACGTCGCCTGACGAACACCCACTTCGCACAGGAGGAACCCGATGCGCGTTTCGACCAGGGCCATTCTGCCGGGGATCGTGCTGGTGCTTGCGTCCGCGACAGCGGGGGCCAAGCCATCGACCGACCTGTGCGGAAAGTTCTTCACCCCCATCGTTCCCGGCGAAAAGGTCCTGGACTGCAAGTACGTGGGGGGCGATCGGCCCACCCACGAACTGAACGGCCAGCAGTACCTGACGGCCGTCGGGACCTGCTGGGATTTCGACCTGACGGCGGTGCAGCGCTGCGGCTGCCGGCTGTTCATGAAATCCAGCATCTGCTGCCGGAACGGGTCCACGAAGGAATGCGAATGGCGCGTCGGCGACTCGAAACTGGTGGACTGCAAGCCTTTCGGCCAGCCGCCCTTCGGCCTGTCCGGAACCACCGAACCCGAGGAATGCCGCATCCGTCGCAATGCCTCCGACTGCTTCAAGGACAAGAACCTGTCGTTCGCGGGGATCACGCTGGGGCCCTGCGCAGTGGGCCCGCGGTTCGTTTGCCCCAAGGGGGACGACACGCTTTCGGAGTTCCTTGAAAACCGTTGCGGCCCCACCCCCGAGGACTGCGGTTGCACGCTGGCCGAGCCCTGCTCGAAGTCCGAGGAAATCGCCTGCTACAAGGCCTGGAAGGCGGACCCCGAGGCAATGGCCTGCTTCGACGCGAAGGCGAATCCTTCGGGCTGGGCCCGCACCGAGTGCTACCGCAAGTTGCAGGAATCCCGCGCCGGGAAGTGACCCCGTTCTGCACCGGAACGCCGCGACGGGCCGAAGGGCTGCCGGAAGGCGGCGAATCTTCCGCGGCTTTTCCGGCCTTGCGGAGGGACGCGGCAGATGGTATTACCCAACCCACTTTCGTAATACCCGGTTCACCCGGGGCAAGTGGGGGGATCCATGGTGGTGAAGAGGCTGTGGTGGGTCGGGATCGGGCTGGCGTTCGCCCTGGGCTGTGACAGCGGCGATGGCGGCAGCGCGACCGTCAGCGTCAAGAACGACTTCGGGGCCATGCCCCCCTGGACGATCTGCCACGCGAACTACCTGGACGTGGAGTTCGGGAAGATCGCCATCGGGGCGACGTCGGGCCCGCAGAAGGTCCAGCCGGGCCTGGACTATGTGCTGATGGTCGCGGCCTGGAATGACCCGGACTGCACCCCGGCCCACTGCCTGCCCATCGCGACCAGGACCGAGGAAGAGGTCGTGGACGGGCAGACGCGGACCATCACCGTTGCGATGGCGAACCACCAGGGCCCATGCCCGCCCGAGGGTGTCGCGCCCATCCCGCAGGCCCAGTACGAACGGATCCTCCAGTTGTACCCGGAATACGGGTTCACGCCGTACGCCGACCGGGCCCAGAACCCGAAGTGCGCACAGTGACACAGGCCTTGCCGACATGGGCCGCCCGCAGCCGCGCGGTCATCGTGTGCATCCTGCTGGCGCCGGCCACGCTGGTGACGGGCTGCGACCTGGACTACCCCGAGGTCGTCGTCGTCAACCGCATCGCGGCGGACGTGGTGATCCGCGACCCCGGTTTCAACGGGTGCCGGTGGAACGTGACCCTGAACTTCGGGGACGCCACGGTGCCGAAGCGCTGCCTGCCCGGGGAGGATCGGATCCACTTCCAGAAACTGGACCTCGGGAAGTACGCGGCAGACCTGGCTGCGGCCGGGGCCGACGTCCCGGAGCCGATGTGGTTCAACTACCAGACGGTCAGCGTCCGGACGGTCGGCCAGGGGGACTTCCGGGTGTTCGAAGTGACCACCGACGATCTGGAACAGGACTTTTCGATCCCGGGGCCCTACGGGCACTGAAGGGGGGCGGGTGCATCGGATGCTGCCCATGGCGGTCCTGGCCCTGGCGGTGTGCTCGACCGCCCGGGCGCAATCCGCCCAGGAACCCCCGCCCGGGCCCCTCCCGGAGGAAGCGCCTCCGGCCAACCAGACCGTGATCCAGGCACCCCGCCCCGTTTCGCCCGACCGGACCCAGGACCAACTGGTGATTCCGGGCGATCGCCTGCGGGAAAGTCCCAAGCCGAACCTGTTCGAGGCGCTGGCCCAGGAGTCCGCCTCCATCCACGTGACCCGGCGTGGCGTCGGCCCGGCGGGGGTGTCCTCGGGCGCCTCCGGGGGCCTGACGATCCGGGGCCTGGGCGGCAGCCCCAACACGCAGGTCGTGGTGGTCGAGGACGGGGTGCCGGACGTGCAGGGCATCTTCGGCCATCCGTTGCCGGACGCGTACGTTCCGGCCCTGATCGACCAGATCGCCGTCGTGGAGGGCGGGGACTCGGTCCTGTACGGGACGAACGCCATGGGCGCGGCGATCGTGATCCGCAGCCGTTGGCGGGAGTTCGACGGCTGGGAGGTCGGGTCGGACACGTCCTACGGCAGTTACACGACCCTGGGCGAAACCGCGACCGCGCTGGTGCGGCACGGCCCGTGGGACGGCGCCTTCGCGCTGCATGCCCTGCGGACGGACGGGCACCGGGACGGGGCCGGAGGGTCGAACCTGGTCCTGCAGAGCGCGGGTCGGTACCGGTTCGACGACGGCTGGAGCATCGCCCTGCGAAACAAGGCGGTCCACGTCACGGGGGGCGACCCGGGAACGGTCCAGCACCCGTACACCGACCACACGTTCGACGTCTGGCGGGACAACCTGTCGGCGACCGTCGAGTACAACCGCCCCGGGCTGCGCGTGACCCTGCTGCCCTACGCGAACGTCGGGCGCCACCGGTTGTACGACGGCTTCCAGTCCAAGGACTGGACAGTGGGTGGGAACGTCGAGGCGTCCATCCGGCTGCACCGGGACGTGGACCTGCTGCTGGGCCTCAACGGGCAGGACGTGGACGGGACGGTCGACAACCGCATCCAGGGCACGTCCCGGGCCGTCGATGCCACGGTGGACTTCGCGCACTACAACCAGTTGACGTGGCGGCCGGTGAAGGGCCTGTCCTTCGTGGCGGGGACGCGGGAACTGGTCAGCCTGAAGTACGGGTTCGTGTTCCTGGGCAAGGCCGGGTTCCGGTGGAACTTCTGGGACGGGATGTACGTGCGATCCCGCGTGACCCGCAACTTCCGCCAACCGACGATCCGGGAACTGTACCTGCCCTACCCCGTGGCCAACCCGGACCTGAAACCCGAAACGTCGCTGAACTGGGACGCGACCATCGGCTATAGCGACTACCGCCACGTCGAGGTCTCGGTGACAGGCTTCCGGACGCAGGCGAAGGATCTGATCAAGACCTTCGGCGCCTGGCCCGCGGCCGAGGTGGTCAACATCGACCAGATCGTGGTCTGGGGCGTGGAGGGGCGCGTGGCCGTCCGCGACCTGGGGCCGTTCGGGGCATCGGTGTCGGGGATGTGGCAGGACGTGGGGCGCTACACCCGGCAGAACCCCAGCGCGAAACTGAACGTCACGCTGTCCCTGGCACACGAGTTCGGCAGCCACCGGATCGCCGGGAGCGTCACGGGGGAGTGGGACCACGGGCTGTTCGCGAACAACCATGGCCGGGACCCGATCCCCGACCCGTTCTTCCTGGACGTCGACGTGCGCTACCGGTTCGCGGATCCGGGCCGGGGCTGGGCGGTCGAACCGTACCTGGTCCTGCGCAACGTCCTGAACCGGAACTACGAGTTCATCCGGGGCTACCAGATGCCCGGGTTCAACCTGCTGGCCGGCCTGAAGGTCGCCCTGGACGGGAAATGGTCGACACCCTGAAACCGATTGGGAGGTTTTGATGACACGCCTGCTCACGCTCGCAGCCCTGTGCCTGGTCCTCGTTTCCGCCGCAGCCTGCCGCGAGATATCACCCCCCACGGCCCTGCCCCGGGTGGTTGCGCCCCGGCAGCCTGCGGCACCGGCCACCGCGCCGTCGCCGGGGGGACAACCGTCGAACCTCGTGTACCAGCGCTTCGTCCTGAATCCCGAGCCGGTCTACCAGGAACTGCTGGTCGGGGCGCCGCAGACAGGCGGCATGCGGTCGGGGCGCGTGGTGCTGCTGGCGGGCCAGGAGATGGCGCGCCACTCCACGAAGGACAACGAGGAGATGCTGGTCTTCCTGAAGGGGAAGGGGCGCGTCGTGCTGGGCTCCGAGCCCATCCTGATGGAGGAAGGCCAGGCGCTGTACGTCCCGCCGCAGAACGAGCACGGGATCTTCAACGACGGTCCCGGGGAACTGCGCTACATGTACATCGTGGCACCGGCCGGGCGCTGACGGGAACGCGGGGGCCCGCCTACTTCAGGCGCTTGCCGGTCGTGGTCGCCGTCAGCCTGCCGTGCTTCACGCCCCGCGTGCCCACCAGGGCGTCCGCGATGGGCTGCACGACCGAGGCCCGTCCCTGGACCGCGATGACCTCCAGGCAGTTGTCGTGGTCCAGGTGGACGTGCAGGGACGACAGGATCACGTCGTGATGGTCGTGCTGCAGGTGGGTCAGACGCTCGGACAGTTCGCGCACGTGGTGGTCGTACACCAGCGTGACGGTGCCGACGATTTCCTGGTCCCCTTCCCATTCCTCGCGGACCAGCGAATCGCGGATCAGGTCGCGCAGGGCCTCGGAGCGGTTCGAGTAGCCCCGGCGCAGGGTGGCCTCCTGGAACTGTTCCAGCAGGTCGGCATCCAGCGAGGCGCTGAACCGCACGATGTTGCCCATGGATGTCCTCCCGGTCCTCGGACCACGACTGCCCGACGATAGCCGATCGACCCGATGGAGGCGAGCCGGGGACGGGGCCGAAGCCAGGGGCCTTTACTCATCGAGGACGACCCGCCCGGGTTCAGAACGGGCAGCAGAGCATCGCGATGCTGTTCGTTGCGGTGTCGTCCCCGCCGCTCCCCTGGTCGCCCTCGACCTTCTGCTCGAGGCCGCAGACGTAGGTCTTGGCGGGGCAGTAGGCCCGGCCCCGCCACGAACCAAAGGCGCCGCCGCCCGGCGCCTCCACCCAGGACACGTTC
>CAINDP010000203.1 GCA_903847405.1 uncultured Myxococcales bacterium
CCAACTCTGCGCGCATTACTAGCACTTTTTATCGGAACCAAACGACTACCATACTAAGGATTTCACACCCACCCGCAACCCCCCGTCCCGCAACGTGAATCTCGCTGCCTGGGTCAACAATCCTTTGCAACCTGCTGAATTTATTGATCCGTCCCTGACTGGGGGTCAAGGGGTCGTCAGTTCGAATCTGACCGCCCCGACCGGGTAAATCAGCCCGCATCGGAGAAGAGGGAAACCGATTCTCCGATGCGGGCTTTTTCGTTTCTGGGCCTTGTGGTGCTGCAACGCAGACCAATGCCGGGCGCGGAACGGGGTGACCTATTCCCACGTCCGCTCGCGCAGCGCCGCGGCCAGGTACAGCGGAATCGACAGCAGCCGATGGTGAAGTTCCCCGTCCGGCATCTGGACGACGTGCCGCTCGTCCGACAGGTTCCCGGCGTGCAGGCGCAAGCCGACCTTCTTGCCCGTCGTCCACAGGAAGCGGTGCAGCGACTTCAGTCTCCCGGCGGCCCCGGCCTTCACCTCGACCGGGACCAGGTGTCGTCCCTGCGGCAGGAGGTAGTCCACTTCGGCATCGCTGCCCGGCTGGTCACGCACCCAGAACCACAGGTCCGCGGGCTGGCAGTCGGCCGGGCACGCGAGTTGCTGGCCCACGTACGCTTCCGCGACCCTGCCTTCCAGCATCCGGTCCGGGCCGGTCCGCTTCAGATCATTCGGCCCGAGCCCCCACTGCGTCATCGCGATCCCGATATCCAGCGGGACCAGCTTCGGCGCCGCCCTCTCCTTCGGGCTTGCCGGCAGGTCCACCGAACCGGTCGGCAGCGCCCGCAGGACCAACCGCGCCGCCTCCAGCCGGTCGATGGCTGCGTGCATGTCGCGCGAGCGGTGCCCCGGCGCGAACTGCTCGTACTTGAACCGCATGCCGTAGTGATGGGGCAGCGCCTCGAACGCGGCCTCGACGGCCGCCACGTTGCCCCGGTACTTCTGGATGTCCTCGGCCAGGGCCTGGAGGAGGTCGCGGTGGACCTGCCGTACCCTCACGAGCGAGGGTTCCCGACACCAGTGCGCCACGGCCTCGGGCATGCCGCCGACGAACAGGTAGTCGCCCAGCAGCGCGGTGGCCTGGCCATGCACGGCCGGGAGCACCGGAATCCCATCCCGAAGGTGCTCCAGCAGTCGGCCCGCAAGAAGGTCCTTGCCGGTCGCCCGGAGGAACTCCAGGAACGTCAGCGGACCGAGGGTGCGAAACGTGACCCGTCCGACCGGGAACTGGAAGCCCCGGTCCGTCATGCGAACCTCGAGCAGGGAGCCGGCCGCGACGACCGCAATCCCCGGGTGATCTTCGTGGAGGTACCGAAGCCACGGAATGATCTGCGGCTCCTGCTGGATCTCGTCGATGAACAGCAGGGTTCCTTCCGGGAGCGCCGGGAGGTTCGCACGCAGGCAGAGCGCGTCCAGGAACTCCGACAGGCTCCCCGCTGCGCGAACGAGCCGCTGGTCCTCGAACCGATCGAGGTTGACCTCCACGAAGGAGGTCGCGCGCTTCCCCAGTTCGCGCACGGACGTGGACTTGCCCGTCTGCCGGGCTCCGCGCAGCACCAGCGGCTTCCTGGCCGGGTCGTGGAACCACGCGTCGAGCACGGCATCCACGTTGCGGGGAAGGTACATGCCATGGCCTTGTTTGTGCCATAGAGACGATATAACACCCGGCTGTTTGTTACAATCAGTTGACCGCCCCGACCAGGCCATCTTCGTTCCCGGGGCCCGGGCACCGGGGTCAACCGGATCCCGAGACTGCCGCCAGGCCCGCCGCCTGGGCAATCTGGTTGGGGGTCGTCCGACCGATTGCGACGGCGTGGCATACCGAAAAATGGATGTGCGGATCCCGCAGTTCCTCCATCAGCAGGAACCGGGGTTCGTTGTAAAGGGCCGCCCCCTTGGACAGGATTGCAGCGACCTCGGTCTGTACCTTCGACCTGCTGTACGTGGACCCGACGCACTTCGACCGCGGCACCAGCAACGAGGTTGCCCGCACCATCTCGGAGGTGAACGCGCGGCTCACCTCCGAGCACCGCCCGTATATCCTCGTGGGCCCCGGGCGCTGGGGAACCCTGGACCCATGGATGGGGATCCCGGTGACCTGGTGCGACATCTGCACGGCTCGCGTCATCATCGAGGTCCCCACCCGCGACCTCATCGTGGACCCATCGCAAGGCACGCACTTCTTCCACAACCTGGTCTCGGCGGGAGTCGCCTACTTCTCGATGCCCTCGGACCCGGCCTCCTCCAGCGCCTCCGGGGACCACGTACGGTGGGACGTGCTGGCGGGCCTGCCAGGGGAGCAGATCGCGCCCGCCATCCGACTGGTTCGACTGGACCGCCCCTGGGTGATCCGCATCGACGGGATCAAGCAGGAGGGCATCATCGCCCTTCCGTGAAGCCACCCCGCCGCCCGTCCGGTCGTTTGACACCCCTGGACGAGGTGGCTACCCTGCCTTCAGGAGGTCCCCCCCGTGGTGCACTACGACGTCCAGATTCTGCCCCGCATCGACTTCCAGGGCCGGGCCGTCGCGGTCGTCGTCGCGAAGGCCGCGTGGACCGTCGGCGAGGACCGCGTCCCGCGACCGGACGAGGCGCCCCAGCCGATCCTGTTCGCCGACGTCCTGGTCGATGGCGAGGATCCCGTCGTCAGCCCGGTCCTGATGGAAGCCGACACCGCGCTGCTGAAGGACCGGACGGACATCATCGTCCACGGCGCCGCCTACGCGCCCGACGGCACCCCGGTCGGCGCCTTCGACGTCACCGTGGCGGCGGGCAGTCACCGGCGCACGCTGAGGGTCTTCGGACCGCGCACCGCCGTCTGGCAGAAGCCCTCGGGCAAGACCCCCACACCCCCGCTGTTCACGGACCCGACGCCCGTCCGGAAGGTGGCCATCGACTTCCGCAACGCCTACGGGGGCCCGGCGCGCTATCGAATCCCGAACCAGGACGAGGTCGTGGAGATCCCGTGCCCGGTGAATCCCCTGGGCAAGGGATACTGCGTCCAGAACTCCCCCGAGGGCCTGGACGGTCTTGCGCTGCCCCAGATCGAGGCGCCGGACGCCCTCCTGACCCCGGAGTCGATCGTCCGTCCCCTGGGCGCCCCGGAGGACCTGCCCGTCGCGGCCGGCTTCGGCGTGTACGGGAGTTCCTGGTACCCGCGGGTGGCCTGGTTCGGGGTCCTGCCCCACGAGGTCCCGCAGGTGAAGGCCTCCGTCGCCGACATGCTGAAGAAGATGGACCCCGTCAAGGACGAGGCCGCCATCGCGATGATGCAGGACTACGCGCCGCCGACGATGGCCGGTCAGTTCTACCAGGCGGCAGCGCCGGGGATGAGCGTCCCGCTGCTGGCGGGGAACGAGCCGTTCATCCTGAAGAACCTGACCCCCGGCGGCCTGCTGGGATTCGATCTGCCGGGCCGGACGCCCCAGGTGTCCCTGGACCGCGGCGACGGCCCCCGGAACGTGACGATGGCGCTGGACACGGTGGTCTTTCTGGCCGAAACCGGCCGCCTGATCCTGACGTGGCGCGGTCGCCTGGCCCTGGATGGCCCCGGGGATTTCGATCGACTGCCCGCCATGCCGCGGGACGTCCGGGACGGTTCGGTCCTGGAAGCGGCCCGGCTGGCCGAAGGAAACGCGCCCCGGGCCTGAACCCGGAAAGGGGACGACGATGCCGGCACCCCAGGCCTCCGCGATGCAGACCCTGGCGAAATTGAAGTTCAGTTCCTTCGCCCTGAAGGTGCCGACCGACTGGCAGCAGCCCAGCGGCGATCCCGCGGGCAAGCACTACGTGGATTCGTTCCCGCCGTCCGAGCGGGTGGCCGTGCCCGACGTCGCGGTGCCGCCGCTGTTCCTGCCGGCCAGCCTGAACAAGTACCACGTGGACACGCAGAAGAACCTGAACCAGAAGTTCGGCGCCTTCATCGACGGGGTGTGTTCCGCGATCTGCAGCGCCTGGTCCACGTGGCAGTCCTCGGCGTCGATGACCGGGATCATGGTCAACGCGGTCACCGCGTCGGTCGGGCAGGTCGTCGGCGCACCCTGGACGCCGCTGATTCTGGCGTCCGCCCCCAAGGCCACCCCGATGGAACTGCTGTACTCGACCACGGTGGCCAACGCAGTGGGGATGGGATGGCTGTCCTACACGGCGACCATCAAGATTCCGGGCCTGCCGTTCTACCCGGCTTTCGCGGCCTTTCCCGGCCCCTTCGCGGCCCCCGTGCCCAACGTGCCGGTTCCGGTGATCACCCTGACCCAGGTCACCGCGACGGTGGGCGCGGCCTACCTGAAGAACCAGATGGTCGCCATGCTGGGGCAGCCCACGGCCCCCTTCCACAAGGAACTGTTCGAGTCCATCGCGGATTCCTTCGAGAAGTGCTTCCTGATCTGGCAGGCCTCGACGCAGGTCACGAACGTCCTGGGAATGGGCCCGATCCCGTCGTTCGTTCCGCCGTTCGTGCCGGTCGGTCCCGTGGTGGGCGGCATGGCCAACATGCTGCCGGGCGGGTTCGTCTGAGGCGGCGGGGAATCGCCGCCCGCCGAAACGCCCTCATGACCCGGCCACCAGCGCCGCCCGCACGACCTCCAGCCCCGCATCGAACGCGACGCGCGCCTGCCGGATGCACCCGCTGGTGTTCCAGAACCCGTGGAACATGCCCGCCGCGCTGTGGTGCACGACCGGCACGCCGTGCTGGGCCAGTTTGGCCGCGTAGGCGTCGCCTTCGTCCCGCAGGGGATCGAAACCCGCGGTGACGACCAGGGCGGGCGGCGCACCGGACAGATCCGCACACCACCAGGGCGACGCCCGGGGATCGCGAGGGTCGTGGTCGCCGAGGTAGGTGTCCCGGAACCACGCCAGGCCGACCTTTTCCAGCAGGAAGCCCGTCCCCAGCGTGTCGATCGATGGGAACGACAGGGTCAGGTCCAGGCACGGGTAGATCAGCACCTGCAGGCAGGGCCGCACGTCGTCCCCGCGGGTGTCCAGCGCCACGCCCGCCGCCAGGGTGCCGCCCGCGCTGTCGCCGCAGATGCCCAGGCGCGCGGGATCCAGGCCCAGCGCCTGCGCCTGCTGCGCCACCGCCCGGAAGGCCTCCAGGGCGTCGTCGGGGGCCGCGGGGAAGGGATGCTCGGGCGCACACCGGTAGTCGACGGCGATGACCGTACACGGCACTTGCGCCGCCATCTGCCGGCACATGGCGTCGTGGCTGTCCAGCGAGCCGACCGCGAAGCCGCCGCCGTGGAAGAACACCAGCGCGGGCGACGGATCCGCCACGCCGTGGGGCCGGTAGAGGCGCACGGGGGTCGAACCCAGCACGCGATCCTCGACCGCGGCCAGGTTCACGTTGCGCGGGGCCAACTGGTTGCCCGACACGTCGATTTCGCGCCGCGCGGCAGCCAGCGTGGCGCCCCCCGCGGGCGGGTGCCCGATCAGGTCCAGCGCGCGCAGGATCAGTTGCACCTGCACGTCCAGGGTGCGCCCCTCGCGGACGACGGGCGAGCCCACCAGCAGGCGCACCACCGGGTCGGGCAGGGCCATCGCCGCACGGGCGACGGCGGTTTCCAGGCGATCGCGCACGGTCAACTTCACCCCGGACGGCATGGCGGCACCTGCTTGCGGGAACGGGAGCCCTCCCCGGCGAACGGCTCCCGGCGGGGGGAGTATCGAACGCGGTTCAGGGCGGGTCAACCGGTCCCGCACGGACCATTCCCGCCGTGGGTGCCGACTGGACCTCCCCTCCCCTGCTGGACAGCGCCGCGTGGTGGTACATTCAACGCGAAACCCGCCCCGGAGGGACCATGCGCGCCCATGCCGTTCGGATCCTGGCTGCCTGCTGCCTGGCAACCACCGCGTGTTCCAGTGCCGTCCAACTGTCGGCGGACGGGATCCGCGTCCGCGTGACCGCGGTGGAACTGCAGCGGAAGCTGGACCAGGTCGCCGGGTTCCCGGTGCGTCAACGCCTGGCGCCCCTGGGGAGCATCCAGGTCGAGTCGGCGCGCCTGATGCTGCTGCCGCAGGAAAACAGCATCGGGCTGTCGATGCCGCTGAAGGTGGCGACGCTGGGCCGCTCCTGGTCGGGCACCGTGGCGTTTTCCGTGGCCCCGGGCTACGACCGCCAGACCGGGACCATCTATCTGCACCAGTTCGCGTTGCGCGAGGTCCAGGGGACGGGACTGCCGGGGGAAGTCGCACACCTTGCGGCGGGCATCGTCACGGAAATCCTGCGCCAGTCGGTGAAACGGATCGACGTGTACACGCTGGACCCGGCCCGGTCCAACGAGGGGATCGCGCGCCTGCTGCTGAAGGACATCGAGGTCCACCAGGACGCCGTGGCGTTCCACCTCGGGCTGTGACGGGCGCGGCGGGGTCGATGCGGCCTTCGCGCGGACTTGCTCCCCACCCCTCGCCGACCGATACTCCCCGCAGGAACGAGAGAGACCGATGGAAATCCCCAAGCACGATTTCAATTCGCTGCCCCTGACGCGCTGGTTCCCCGGGCACATGAACAAGGCGACCCGGAAGATCAACGAGGTCCTGAAGATCATCGATCTGGTGGTCGAGATCTGCGACGCCCGCATCCCCGGTTCGTCGCGCAACCCCTCGTTCGACCAGTTGTTCGAACGGAAGCCGCGCTTCGTGGTGTTCAACAAAGCCGACCTGGCCGACCCGTCGATGACCGGGCTGTGGAAGGCGTGGTACGGACGCCGCGGGATCCGCGTCGCGCCGGTCAGCGCCATCACGGGGAAGGGAGTCGCGGCCCTGGTCGGGGAATGGCGCGCCGCCTACATGGCGAACCCCCGGCAGGCCGACATCGGGAAGCCTCTGAGCCACCCGTTGCGGGTGATGATTTCCGGCGTGCCCAACGTGGGCAAGTCCACCTTGATCAACCACCTGGCGGCCAAGCACAGCGCCGCCGTCGGGCCCAACCCGGGCGTGACCCGCATCAACCAGTGGATCCCGCTGAAGGGCGGCGTCGAACTGCTGGACACCCCCGGGATCCTGTGGCCGACGCTCAGCGACAAGACGCACGAACTGCGGCTGGCGATCTGCGGGTGCATCCGGGACCCGGTGATCGGGAACGAACTGCTGGGCGAATTCCTGTGGTACGAACTGGCGCGGCAGAACAACCCGGTGCAGTGGGACCTGTACGGGCTGGACCACTGCCCGGAGTCCTGCGGCGAACTGATGCAGGCCATCGCAACGCGCCGCGGCATGCTGCTGCAGGGCGGGGAAGTGGATCTGGAGCGCAGTTCCACCACGCTGATTCGCGATTTCCGGGACGGCAAGCTGGGCCGTTTCACGTTCGAGCGCCCGGACGAGCGGAAGGCCGTGGTGGCGGAAGCGCCGCACGAGGACGCCGCGTCGGACGACGCCCCGCCGGACGAGTCCTGATCCCCGCCCGCCCCGACAAACCCGTCAGTCGATGAAGGTGAACGGCAGGACGTTGGAGTTCGCGTCTTCCGCCGTGATTACCTTCACGTTCCAGGCGCCCAGGGCCGTTCCGGCGTTCAGCATGGTCACGTTGATCGCCCCGTCCGACCAGGCGGTGACCGTCAGCGGGAAGCCGGAAATCGTGACCTTGCCCGGCACCGTCCCGAAGCCGGACCCGCTGATCGTCAGGGTGTAGCCGCCGTCGTTCTTTCCGGTGCTGGGGGACAGCGACCCGATCAGCGGCGCGACCAGTTGCACGCTCAGAGTGGCGCTGGCCGATTCCGAGAAGTTCGTCAGCACGACCCGCAGGCAACCGGACCCGATCGTGCCGATCCGCGCCGTGGGCTGGTCGACCAGCAGGGTCGCGATGCGCGGCATCCCCGGCGTTGCCGGCCCGTCGCACCCCACCCCGTCCGCGTAGACCTCCACGGACTGCCCCGCCACGAACCCTTGCCCCCGGGCCACCAGGTCGCGCCCGGCCAGTTTCGTCACCGCATCGGCCGATACCCGCACGTCGATCCGGTTGCTGCTGGCCGCCGGCCGCAGGTCCGTCAACGCGACACCGACGTTCCCGTCCAGCACCCGGGTAAGGTGCGTCAGGGAGATCCCCTGGGTCACGTCCAGG
>CAINDP010000204.1 GCA_903847405.1 uncultured Myxococcales bacterium
GGGAAAATGGGGACAGACACCGATTTCCTCGGAAATCGGTGTCTGTCCCCATTTTCCGGTCCTGTCCCCATTTTCCCTTCCCCCTTCCCCCCGCCGTTGACTCGGAACGCCTGCGCCGGTACCTTGTCCGCCGTGGAGGTGTCCATGAGCGATTGGGTCGAGATTGCAGTCCGGATCCCGGTGGCAGCCCAGGAGGCGGTTTCCGCCTGGTTCCTGGATCGTGGCGCGACGGGGGTCCAGGAGGACTACCCGGGCCTGTTTCCCGGGGACGGTCCCGTGATCTCCGGCGATCCGGCGGAATGGGGCGGCGATGCGCCGCAGAACCCCGCGCCCGACGTGGTCCTGACCGCCTGGATGCCCCCGCCGGCACTCCCCCAGACCGAGGGCCAGGCGCTGCGGACGTTCCTGACGGAACTGGAGGCCGTGGTCCCCGGTGCCGGCGATGCGCCGATCGAAGCCAACCTGCTGCCGGAGCAGGACTGGAACAGCCAGTGGAAGGCGTCGTGGCAGCCCCTCCCCGTGGGGGAGCGCTTCATGGTGTGCCCGTCGTGGACCCCGCGCCCCGAGGCGCCCGGTCGCGTCTTCCTGTGCCTGGACCCGGGCATGGCCTTCGGGACCGGCACGCACTTCACCACGGGCTCCTGCCTGGAGTTCGTCGAGGAAGTGATGACGGCCGCGACGACGCCGATCGACGTGCTGGACGTGGGGACCGGGTCGGGCATCCTGGCCGTGGGCGCCCTGCTGCTGGGCGCGAAATCGGCCCATGGCCTGGACATGGACCCCGACGCCGTCGTCGAGGCCCTCCAGAACGCGGAACGCAACGAGGTGCAGGACCGCTTCACCGCCAGCGCCATCCCGCTGAACGGTCGCGAGGGTTCCTTCGGCCTGGTCCTCGCCAACATCATGGCCCAGACGATCCTGAACCTGGCGGATCCCCTGACGGCCGTGATCGCGCCCGGGGGATACCTGGTGACGTCCGGGGTCCTGCAGTGCCACGAGGACGCGATCCGCGCGTCGATGGAATCCCACGGACTGGTGTTTGATCGGGCGCGGCGGGACGGCACCTGGGTCACGACCCTCTTCCACAGGCCCGCATAGCGCGCCCCGAACCCCGCCCGAGCCGCCCTGCCCTACCCTACCCCAGCAGATCGGCCGCCGTTTCCCGCCGGAAGCCTTCCGCCGCGTCCAGCCCCGCCTGCCGCCCGGTCCGCTTCGCCAGTTCCCGCACCATGAAGCCGATGGCCGGCCGGTAGTGCTCGCGGTCCAGCATCGGCAGGAATTCCAGGTGGGTCTGGCAGGCCTCGATCCCCTGGCGCAGATCGTCGATGGTCAGGCGCATCTGGGACTCGTGCAGGCACAGGGCGTCGATCTTCTTTTCCAGGAACGGCCCGACGTCCACGAACGAATCGAAGTGCATCGACGACTTGGCGAAGTACCAGCGCTCGGGGACCAGCCACGGCTCCAGCCCCTCGGCACGGTGCTCGGGGTGGTACAGCGGGAAATGGGAAAACGACACGGCCTCCACGGCGGCCCAGGCGACGGCCCGGTGATCGGGATGGGGCTCGAAGGGCGCGAACGGGTCGAAGGTCAGCAGCAGGTCCGGACGACGACGGCGGATCTCCCGGAAGAACTGCTCGCGCAACGTCAGCACCGGCACGGCCCCCAGCTCCCCGTCGGGGTAGCCCAGGAACTCGACCGACGCCTTCCCCAGGTACCGGGCGACCGCCCGCGCCTCGACGTCGCGGCTGGCGGCCACCAGGTCCGACGAGGCCAGTTCGAAGGACCCCTTCCCGTTGTCGGTGGCGATCACCTCGTGGACCGTCCAGCCCTCGGCGATCAACTTGGCCACCGTACCGCCGGCGAAGAACTCGGTGTCGTCGGCGTGGGCGCACAGCAGCAGCGCGGTCTTGCCCATCGGGGCCTCCGGGTTGGGTCGCCGTGAGGATAGCAGATCGGCGGATCAGATCCGCGCCACGCCCAGGAAGGCCGCGTGCAGGGCCACGACGACGACCAGGAACAGGGCCCGGGCGCGGTCGGATCGAAGGCCCGCGAACCGGTACTCGGCGAACCCGTCCCGGCAGGCCTTCACGCAGTCGCCGCACAGCGTGCAGCCGGGCCCCGGGCGGCGCCGCGCGATGTCCGCATGCTCCAGGGCCCCGTACCGGCAGACTGCGGCACAGACGCCGCACTCGGTGCAGTCGGTCGCGATCCGCAGCCTGAACGGGGACACCCGCCCCAGTCGCGTGGCCAGCCAGCCGATCGGGCAGTACGCCGTGCAGTGCACCATGGCGCCCAGGCGACGGGACGCGAACGCCATCACCCCGATACCCGCGATCCCGAAGGCCAGGGCCACCGCCGCCGCCGTGCCCGGTTCCGCCCCGGCGGCGCGCAGCACCACGCCCACGGCCACCGTGGCAACCAGCACCCCCGGTTGCGACCACCGACGCCACGCCGGCAGCGCGGCAGGCCGCTTGCGCCGCGACGCCGCCAGCGCATCCCAGGCCCCGATGTAGCAGAGGTGGCTGCACCACGCGGGCCCGACCAGCAGCAGCGTGCTGCCGAACAGGATCGGCATGAAGAATCCCTCGCCCCGGAAGGCCGGCCCGCCCACGATGACGGCCGGCACCGGCACGTGCAGGGTCCCGGTCATCAGGAATGAATCGAATCCCGCCAGGCCCAGGGCCAGTTGGCCGAAGAACACCACCGAGAACATCAGCCACGTCCCGCGCCGCCAGGTGCCGGAACGCTTCGGGTCCATCATGCGATGCAGCAGGAAGGCCGCGTACAACGACAGCAGCAGCGCCTGGACCCAGCCGCCGCCGGGCACGAACCGTTCGGCCAGCAGCATCGGCCGCGCCACGAACCCCTGGATCGGCAGCAGGAGCGCCAGGGTGGCCACCGACGCGGCCAGCGCCCAGGGCCACGTCGCAAGTGCCGGGGGCCTCGCATGGGCGACCCTGCGGCGCGTCCCGCCCAGGGGAAGAACCTCCGTCGCCGCGGCAGGATGCGAATCCACGAACCCCCCGGTGAAACCGTCGTCGCCGGCCCCAGAATACCGCACTGCGACGCATCCACGCGCGTCGCCAAACGGTGCTATCCTCGCGCCGGCGGCGGCGGAGGGCGCAGTTTCATGGTGAACCCCTGGAAGGCATTCGTGGACTTCTTCCGGACGGGGCCCGATCGCCCCCCGGCCGACGTTCCTGACGCCACGATGCGCCGGAACTACGAACGCCACCGCTGGAGCGTGTTCCTGTCCGCGACGCTGGGCTACGGGCTGTACTACGTGTGCCGCATCAACTTTTCGGTCGTCAAGAAGCCCATGCTGGACGAGGGCCTCCTGACCGCGACCCAGATGGGCCTGATCGGCAGCGCCCTCCTGTTCGGGTACGCCGCCGGCAAGCTGGTCAACGGGTTCCTGGCCGACCGCGTCAACATCCGACGCTTCATGTCCATCGGCCTGCTGGCCTCGGCGCTGCTGAACCTGTTCCTGGGCTTCAACCCGGGCTTCACCGTGTTCCTGGCCGCCTGGGGCCTCAACGGCTGGGTGCAGTCGGTGGGAGCCCCCAGTTCCATCGTCACGATGTCGCACTGGTTCAGCCCGAAGGAGCGCGGGTCCCGCTACGGCGTCTGGTGCATCAGCCACAACATCGGCGAGGGCCTGACCTTCGTCCTCACCGCGTTCCTGGTGTCCTCCATGGGCTGGCAGTGGGGCTTCTGGGGCCCGGCGCTGATGTGCATCGCGACGGCGCTGGTCCTGTACAAGACGCTTGCCGACCGGCCCCAGACCCTCGGCCTGCCCCCGGTGATCGAGTACAAGAACGACATCGCCCCCATGGAAAAGGCGGAGGCGTCGGTCGGCGCCCTCCAGATGGAGGTCCTGCGCAACCCCGCCGTCTGGGCCCTGGGCCTGTCGTCCGCGATGATGTATGTCGCCCGCTACGGCGTGAACAACTGGGGCGTGCTGGTCCTGCAGGAGGGCAAGGGCCACAGCATGATGGACGCCGGCACGATCCTCGGGATCTACTCGGTCAGCGGCCTGGCGGGCAGCTTCCTGTCGGGCATCATTTCCGACAAGTTCTTCGGCTCCCGGCGCAACCTTCCCTGCTTCCTGTTCGGGCTGCTGCAGATCGCGTCGCTGACCGCGCTGTACCTGGCCCCGCCCGGCCATTTCTGGCTGGACGCGGCGGCCCTGACGGTGTTCGGCTTCGCCATGGGCGTCCTGGTGTCCTTCCTGGGCGGCCTGATGGCGATCGACATCGTGTCGCCCCGGGCGGCGGGTGCGGCGGCGGGCGTCGTCGGGATGTTTTCCTACATCGGCGCGGCGCTGCAGGACGCCGCCAGCGGCTGGCTGATCGACGTGGGCCGCACGGTCCAGGAAATCCCGACCGACGTCAGCATGGACCGGCTGACGGCCTTCTGCCGGGCCATGGGCACGGACCTGTCCATCATCGTGGGCCCCGACCGCTGCATCGGCACGCGCACCATCGCGATCAAACAGGTGGACTACGCGTTCACGGATCCGTTCCTGTTCTGGATCGGCGCGTCCGTCATGAGCATGCTGCTGGCCCTGGCGGTCTGGAAGGCGGTGGACCGCGCCCGCGGACGCGTCGTCTGACCGTGCCCCTGCCCGCTTCGCCCGGAATCGAGCGTGGTAGACTTCCGCCGTTCACGCACCGGAATTTTCAGTGGACCGAATGACCGATTCCAGGCGCGACACCGTACGGGCCGTGATCGTGACGGCCCTGCTGGTGGCCTGCGTCGCCATCGTGACCCTCGTCAACACCCGCTGGCGCGAGGCCACGGTCCTGAACCACTTCGCGTACCTTCCCATCGCCATCGCCGCCACGTGGTGGGGACGCCGGGGCGCCCTGGTGGCCCTGATCCCCGTCGCGACCCTGGGGCTCCTGGACGTCCTCGGGATGACCCCGGCCCCCTCCTGGACCGACGCGGTGCGCGGCGCCTTCTTCCTGGCGGCGGGCGGCGTCATCGGGACCCTGTCCGACCGCCTGAGGGCCCGGGGCGCCGTCCTGCGCGCGTCGGAAGCGAACCTGCACGCGGTCATCGAGGCCAGTTCGACCGGGGTCATCGTGTACCGCGACGACCGCATCGTGTTCGTGAACCGCCGCATCGCCGCGCTGCTGGGCGACGGCAAGACGGACGACCACGTCGTCGGCCGGTCGATCTGGGAATTCGTGCACCCCGAGGACCAGCCCGGCATCCACGTCCTCCTGTCCCAGCGCGCCGACGACCCCCTGGCCGCGCTGCGCTACGAATACCGACTGCTGCGCATGGACGGCGCCATCGTCTGGTGCGACATCGCCTCGGCGCCGGTCGTGTTCGACGGCAAGCCGGCGATCCTGGTCAGCGTGTACGACGTGACGGACAAGCACGAAGCCGAGGAGCGCCGCCTGGAACTGCTGCGACGGGCCCGGGAGCAGGAGGACCAGCTGGTCCACTCGACCCGTCTGGCCGAACTGGGCGAAATGGCCGCCGCGGTCGCCCACGAACTGAACCAGCCCCTGACGGGCATTCGCAACTATGCACGCAACGCCACGTACATGCTGGAAAACGATGCCGGCGACGCCCAGGAGGTCCGGGGGAACCTGCGCCTGATCAGCGAGCAGGTCGATCGCGCCGCCCGCATCATCCAGCAGATGCGGTCCCTGACCCGCAAGTCCGACCGCGAGTTCGTCCCGGTGGACATCGTCGGCATCATCCGCGAAGCCGTCGATTTCCTGGCGGCGCAGTTCCGCCTGTCGGGCTGCGAAATCCGCCTGCACTTCGGCGAGGGGCATCCCGTCGTGATGGGCGATCGCATCCGCCTGGAGCAGGTCATCCTGAACCTGCTGACGAACGCGCGCCACGCCATGGAGGACGCGGCCGAGCGGGTGCTGACGGTCCGCACCCGGATCGAGCCCGAATCCCCCCAGTCCGTCGTCGTGGAAATCGAGGACACCGGCAAGGGCTTCGCGCCCGACGAAGCCGAAAAACTGTTCCGCCCCTTCTACAGCACCAAGGGCCCCGGGCGCGGCACGGGGCTGGGCCTGTCCATCAGCCTGTCGATCATCAAGGAACACGACGGCCTGATCGAGGCCTGGGGCCAGCCGGACCAGGGCGCGCGATTCACGGTGCGCCTGCCTGCGGCCCCTCCCGGGTCCCGGGCCACGGAGGTGACGACATGAGCGGACGGGACGGGGGAATCGGCGCCACCTTGAGGCCCCTGGTGGCCGTGGTGGACGACGACGAGGCCGCGCGGACCTCCGTGGGCCAGATGCTGCGCCTGCGCAGGTACGAGGTGAAGACGTTCACCTCGGCGGAAGCCGCCCTGGCCTGGCCCACCCTGCCGGACGCCGACGCGGTGGTCTGCGACGTCAAGATGCCGGGCATGAGCGGCGAGGACTTCCTGGCCGAGATGGCGCGCCACTCCTGGGCGCCGCCGGTCATCCTGGTCACGGGCCACGGCGACGTGTCGATGGCGGTGCGCTGCCTGAAGACCGGCGCGTACGACTTCGTCGAAAAGCCCTTCGAGGACGACGTGCTGCTGGCGTCCGTCGCACGCGCCGTGGAAAAAACGACGCTGCGGCGGGAATCCGCGGATCTGCGGAAGCGCCTGGCCGCCGCCTCCACGGACGAGGACGGGCACCACGGGCTGATCGGCCGCAGCCGGGCCATGCAGGACGTGTACGACCAGATCGACGTGGTCGCGCCGTCGGTTGCGCCGGTGCTGGTGTGGGGCGAAACGGGCACCGGCAAGGAACTGGTGGCACGGGCGATCCATGCCCAAAGCCCCCGCGCCAAGGGACCCTTCGTGGCGCTGAATGCCGCAGCACTGCCCGAAACCATGCTGGAATCGGAACTTTTCGGACATGCCCGGGGCGCCTTCACCGGGGCCGACGCGGCCCGGGACGGCAAGATGGTGGCGGCGTCGGGCGGCACGCTGCTGCTGGACGAGGTCGAAAGCATCCCGGTCAAGGCCCAGTTGCAACTGCTGCGCGTCCTGGAGGACGGCCTGGTGTACCCCCTGGGTCGCGACGCACCCCGGCACGTGGACATCCGGCTGGTGGCGACCACGAAGGTCGACCTGGCCGAGCAGGTCCGCAAGGGCATGATGCGCGAGGACTTCTATCACCGCATCCTGGTGCTGCAGGTGCATCTGCCGGCGCTGCGCGAGCGGTCCGAGGACGTGCCGCAACTGGTGGGCCACTTCCTGAAGCTGGCCGCCACCCGCAACGGCGTGCCCGTGCCGCAGATCCAGGACGAATCGCTGGCCGCGATGATGCGCTATCCCTGGCCCGGCAACGTCCGCGAGTTGAAGCACGCGGTCGAGCGCATGGTCATCACCGCACGGGACGGACGCGCGGGGGCCTTCGCGGGGGAGGAGGAGTTCGGGGCGTCCCGCCTGCTTTCGCTGCCCCCCGGCGCGGGCCGCCTGCGGGACGAACTGGAAGGCACCGAGCAGCGGGTCATCCGCGAAGCGCTGGATCGGGCCGGTGGCGAGGTCACCACGGCCGCGCTGAACCTGGGGATTTCGCGGCGCGCCCTGTACGAGCGGATGAAGAAGTACGGCCTGTCCCGGGAGGACTTCCAGGAATGACGAGTCGTTTCCACCATGATTCAACAGTCCTGCGAGCCGCGCACGTTTTTCGCCACATCCGTGCATTCCAGACCGGACACTTTGCACGACTGACAGGTCAACCCTGCATTCCGGGCCAGTTTTCCATATCACTCGGTTGACACGCCCCCTCGCAGACCCTATCCTCCGGCCATGGTCAGGCGGCGGCCCCGGAGGCTCCGGGGGCACCCCTTCGCCGGACAGCGCCCGCTGGAGGTTGCCCCATGAAGACCGAGGCACTTCGCCCGTTGGACAAGGCCAAGATCCTGAAGCTGTGCAAGGATGAAGGGGTCCGTTTCCTGCGCCTGCAGTTCACGGACATCCTGGGCATCAACAAGAACGTCGAGGTCCCCGAGAGCCAGTTCGTCAAGGCGCTCGACGGCGAGATCATGTTCGACGGTTCGTCGATCCAGGGCTTCGTCCGGATCGAGGAATCGGACATGGTCCTGAAGCCGGACCTGGAATCGTTCCGGATCTTCCCGTGGGCCGACGCCCGGGGCAAGGTCGCCCGCGTCATCTGCGACGTCGTCCAGCCGAACGGCACGCCCTTCCCGGGCTGCCCGCGGTCGGCCCTCAAGCGGGTCGTCGCCGAGGCGGCCAGGATGGGCTACACCCCGATGCTGGGCCCGGAAGCCGAATTCTTCCTGTTCCAGTTGAACCCCGACGGCACCCCCACGACGATCACCCATGACCAGGGCGCGTACTTCGACCTGGCCCCGATCGACAAGGGCGAGGACTGCCGCCGCGAGATCGTGAACGCCCTGGAAAGCATGGGCTTCGAGATCGAGGCGGCGCACCACGAGGTCGCCCCCGGTCAGCACGAAATCGACTTCCGGTACGACGAGGCGGTCGCGACGGCCGACCAGTTGGTCACGTTCAAGTTCGTCGTGCGCAAGGTCGCCCTGGACTTCGGCCTGCACGCGACCTTCATGCCCAAGCCCATCGCGGGCATCAACGGCTCGGGCATGCACGTGCACCAGTCGCTGTACACGGCCGGCAAGAACGTCTTCTACGACGCCAAGGCCAAGTGGCAGCTGTCGGCGACGGCGCTGAACTACATCGGCGGCGTCCTGGCCCACGCGAAGGGCATCTGCGCCATCACCAACCCGACGGTGAACTCGTACAAGCGCCTGGTCCCGGGCTACGAGGCCCCCACGAACATCGTGTGGTCCGAGCGCAACCGCAGCCCCATGGCCCGCGTGCCCGACCGTCGCGGCAGCGGCACCCGCGTGGAAATCCGGACGCCCGACCCGTCCTGCAACCCCTACCTCGCCTTCGCGGTCATGATCGCGGCCGGCCTGGATGGCATCAAGAACAAGACGTCCCCCGGGGAGCCGGTGAACAAGAACATCTTTGAAATGTCCCAGCGCGAAAAGCGGCGCCACAAGATCGACGAACTGCCCGGCGACCTCAGCGAGGCCCTGAAGGAGCTGCGGAAGGACGAGGTCGTGAAGGCCGCCCTGGGCGAGCACCTGACCACCCAGTTCCTGGAGGCCAAGTCCGCCGAGTGGCACAACTACATCGGCGTGGTCCACCAGTGGGAACTGGACTCCTACCTCGCCCGGTTCTGAAAAATGGGGACAGACACCGATTTTCCAAAATTGGTGTCTGTCCCCATTTTCGCCCACTTTCCGCCGCGCGCTTCTGCCCCATGGCCTGTCGTGATACCTTCACCACGCACGAACGCGGAGCACGCCCAATGAACCGTCGAATCGCACCGGCAATCGCGCTGCTGCTGGCCCTGGCCCTGCCCGTCCCGGCATTTGCCGGCTGGGGCATCGTGGACCTGGAAATCGGCGCCAAGGGCGGCGCAGGCGGAACCCTGTGGACCAAGCCCACCAACCAGCCGGCCTACCTGGGGAACCAGGACTGGGCATTTTCGCAGCGGCGCGGCGGCTGGAGCGGCACCGGCGGGCTGTACGTGCAACTGCGCCTGCTGAAGTGCCTGGGCATCGAGGTGGACGCCCTGATCGAAGAAAACCGCATCCGCGAAACACCGCTGAGCGGCTCGACCTGGGAACTGACCGCCAAGGCCATCACCCTGCACGTGCCGGTCCTGATCCAGGGCCTGCTGCCGCTGCCCGGCGTGCGCATCGGGATTGTCGCGGGCCCCGAGTTCGTCTTCCCGGTGTCCACTTCGGCCCTCCAGTCCACCCCGCCGCTGAACTACACGGCCTATCCCTTCAAGGTGGACTCGAAGTTCGCGACGTACCTGACGGTCGGCCTGAACATCACGCCCACGATCGGCCACCTCAGCATCCCGGTGGACCTCCGGGCCTCGTACAACCTGACCCAGTCGTCCAAGTACGAGGACCGCGTGACCTGGAACAGTGTCGCGGACCTCACCAAGGGCTTCACGATCCACTACCAGGACACCTGGGACTTCCGCCTGCTGATCGGCCTGGGGTACTCGTTCTGACGGCCCGCTCCTCCGTGAAACGCTCCCGATCTCCGGTCGATACCACCAAGGTCTCTTCCTGTGGAGCATCCATGCAATCATCGTCCAGTGAATCCGTGATACACTGTTTTCGTGATCCACAAGGAGTCACGGTGGACCGCCAGAACGTCACGGTTTCCTTGCCCCGCGAAATCGTGCTGCGCGCACGGCACATCGCGGTCGAACGTGGCCTGTCCCTGTCACGCCTGCTGTCCGAGTCCATCGAGGGCATGGTTCGCGACGACGAGTCGCGCCAACGCGCCCTGCGACGAATCAGGCAGCGCCTGTCCCGCGGGTTCGACCTCGGGACGAAGGGTTCCGTCGGGGTGACCCGGGAGGCGCTCCATGAGCGTTGAGTTCGTGGACACGAATGTCCTGGTCTACGCCCACGACTCGGGCGCCGGCCCGAAGCGCAAGGCAGGACGCGACCTCCTGCTGCGCCTGATGGAGACCGGCAGCGGCGCCATCAGCACGCAGGTGCTGTCCGAATTCCTGGTCACGGTCACCCGCAAGATCCCAAAACCTCTGACGACCCGCACCGCGATCGACATCGTCGAGGACCTCGCCACGATGACCGTCGTGCAACCTGCGGTCGCCGACCTGGTGGCGGCAGCGACACTGGCGGAAGAGCACCACATCCACTTCTGGGATGCCCTAATCATCCGCTCCGCGCAAGTCGCGGGCGCGAACACCCTCTGGTCCGAGGACCTGTCCGCCGGGCAGGACTTCGACGGGGTCGTCGTCCGGAATCCCTTCGCCTGATCCCATCCCTTTCAAAATCTCCGCGACCACGACGCCTCCACGCCCATCCTCCCCGTCCCCGAATCCCCCACGGGAGACTTGTGCCCACGCGCCGAACCCGGCCCTCCAAAGTCCTTGTTTTGCAACCCCTCATTCCCCCACGCCCCCGCCGCTGACACGCGCTCAACCCCTCGTGGCACGCCTCTTGCCAGTGCCGACGGTGCGCCCGAGGCGACTTCGGCCCCGGCGGCGGAAACGGATCCCGGTGAAGCGGAGGAGGCATTCGACGATGGCGGACAACGCAGCAACGTGCACCTGCGAAGCGGTACCTGAAGAGGAACTGCTGGCGCGGCTGGAAGGGGTGATCGCGGAATACCGCGAGAAGCCCGGCGCCCTGATCCCGGTGCTCCAGATCGCCCAGGGGATCTTCGGGTATCTTCCCGAAGTCGCCCTGAAGCGCATCGCGGTCGGGCTGGACAAGCCCTACAGCGAAGTCGCGGGCGTGGTCACCTTCTACTCGTTCTTCAGCACGGAGCCCCGTGGACGGCACCTCGTCCGCGTGTGCCTGGGCACCGCGTGCTACGTCCGCGGCGGCAAGCAGGTCCTGGACGCCTTGAAGGCGAAACTGGGCTGCGACGTCGGGCAGACGACGGCCGATCGGAACTTCACGCTGGAAGTGGCCCGGTGCTTCGGCGCCTGCGGCCTGGCTCCGGCGCTGATGATCGACGACGACGTGCACCAGCGGGTCAAGCCTGCACGCCTGCAGGCGATCCTCGATCGCTACGCGGTCGAAAGTGGTGACGCTCAGCCCATTCCCGGAGGTGAGTGACCATGACGACCAGGAATCGCATCGAGTCCGTGACCGACCTCCAGGCCGTGCGTGAGCGCGCCATCAAGGCCGCCAACACCGCCGGCGCCAGCCCGGATCGCCGCCAGGTGCTGGTGTGTACCGGCGGCGGCTGCATCGCATCCGGCTCGCTGGACGTGGTGTCCGCCTTCCGTCGCACGCTGGCCGCCAAGGGCCTGGACGGCAGCGTCCAGTTGCTGGAAACCGGCTGCCTGGGTCCCTGCGCGCAGGGCCCGGTCGTGGTCGTGTACCCCGACGGTACCTTCTATCAGCAGGTCAAGGCCGCCGACGTGGACGAAATCGTCGACAGCCACCTGCTGCGCAACACCGTGGTCAGCCGCCTGGTGAACCGCCACAGCGGCACCGGCGAACTGGTCCCGCTGATCAAGAACCTCGAGTTCTTCAAGAAGCAGGTCAAGATCGTCCTGCGGAACTGCGGCGTCGTCGATCCGCTGAAGATCGAGGACTACATCGCCCATGACGGCTACGCGGCGCTGGCCAAGGCGCTGACGCAGATGACGGCCGACGCCGTCGTCGACGAAATCAAGGCGTCCGGCCTGCGCGGCCGCGGCGGCGGCGGCTTCCCGACGGGCCTCAAGTGGTCCTTCGCCCGGAAGTCCCCGAACCCCGTGAAGTACGTGCTGTGCAACGCCGACGAAGGCGACCCGGGCGCGTTCATGGATCGTTCGGTCCTGGAAGGCGACCCCCACAGCGTCATCGAAGCCATGGCGATCGCGGGCTACTGCATCGGGTCCACCCAGGGCTTCGTGTACGTCCGCGCCGAGTACCCCCTGGCCATCGAGCGCCTGGGCATCGCGATCCAGCAGGCTCGCGACGTCGGGCTGCTGGGCAAGAACATCCTGGGCACCGGCTTCGAGTTCGACCTGGAAATCCGGCGCGGTTCCGGCGCGTTCGTCTGCGGCGAGGAAACCGCCCTGATGACGTCCATCGAAGGCAACCGCGGCGAGCCCCGCCCCCGTCCGCCCTTCCCGGCGGTCAAGGGCCTGTGGGACAAGCCGTCGCTGCTGAACAACGTCGAAACCTACGCGAACATCGCGCCGATCCTGCTGAAGGGCTCGGCGTGGTACGCGGCCTACGGCACCGCCAAGTCCAAGGGCACCAAGGTGTTCGCCCTGGCCGGCGCCGTGAAGAACACGGGCCTGGTCGAAATCCCGATCGGCATGCCCCTGGGCGAGCTGGTCTTCGAGGTCGGCGGCGGCATCCCCGGGAACAAGAAGTACAAGGCGGCCCAGATGGGCGGCCCGTCCGGCGGCTGCATCCCCACGGAACACCTGGGCGTGCCGGTCGACTACGAATCCCTGATCGAGCTGGGCGCCATCATCGGTTCGGGCGGCCTGATCGTCATGGACGACGACGCCTGCATGGTGGACGTCGCCCGCTTCTTCCTGGAGTTCTGCCAGGACGAGTCCTGCGGCAAGTGCGCCCCGTGCCGCATCGGCACCAAGCGCATGCTGGAAATCCTGGAGCGCATCTGCGACGGCCACGGCGTCGAAGGCGACGTCGAGCGCCTGATCGAGCTGGGCAACACCATCAAGGACACGGCGCTTTGCGGCCTGGGCCAGACGGCCCCGAACCCGGTCCTGTCCACGATCCGCTACTTCCGGAACGAGTACGACGCCCACATCCGGGAAAAGAAGTGCCCGGCCGGCGCCTGCACCGCGCTGGTCCGCGCCCCGTGCCAGAACGCCTGCCCCGCGGGCGTGGACGTCCCCGGCTTCGTGTCGCTGGTCGGCGAGGGTCGCTACTCGGACGCCATGAAGTGGCACCGGGACCGCAACCCGCTGGCGTCGATCTGCGCCCGCGTCTGCTTCCACCCGTGCGAATCCAAGTGCCGCCGCGTCACGCTGGACACCCCGGTGGCCATCCGCGGCATCAAGCGCTTCATGGTGGACCAGCCGGTCGATCTGGAACTGCCCGAGATGCGCCCGGTGGCCGCCAACGCCAACCGCAAGGTCGCCATCATCGGCGGCGGGCCCGCGGGCCTGTCGGCCGCGTACTTCCTGGCGCGCCTGGGCTACACCCCGACGGTCTTCGAGGCCGAAAGCAAGGCCGGCGGCATGCTGGTCCAGACCATCCCGGCGTACCGCCTGCCCCGCGAGCGCCTGGAAGCCGAAATCAAGCTGATCGAGTCCATGGGCGTCACGATCCTGACGGACAAGCGCCTGGGTCGCGACTTCACCCTGAACGGTCTGCGCGGCGAAGGCTACCAGGCCGTGTTCCTGGGCATCGGCGCCATGAAGGGCAGCACCCTGGGCCTGCCGAATGAAACGGCGGACGGCGTGGCCGAGGCCCTTTCCTTCCTGAAGGCCGCGAACATGGGCACCGGCGTCACCGTGGGTCGTCGCGTCGCCGTCATCGGCGGCGGCAACGCGGCCATCGACGCGGCCCGCACCGCCAAGCGCCTGGGCGCCGAGGACGTCACGATCGTCTACCGCCGCCGCCGCAACGAGATGCCGGCGTGGGAAGTGGAAATCGACGAGGCCCTGACCGAAGGCGTGATCCTGGAAACCCTGGTGGCCCCCGTCGAAGTGGTCGTGGAAAACGGCCGCGTGGTCGGCCTGGCCTGCCAGCGCATGGAACTGGGTTCCTACGACAAGTCCGGCCGCCGGCGTCCCGTCCCGATCAAGGGCGCCCTGTTCACGATTCCCGTCGATCAGATCGTCGCCGCCGTCGGCCAGTCGGTCGAGTCGGCCGGCCTGTTCGGGGACGTGCCGGTCACGCTGAACCGTGACGGCACCGTGAAGGCGGATCCGCAGACCGGCCGCACGTCGGTCGAGTGGCTGTTCGCGGGTGGCGACGCCACCGTCGGGCCGTCCTCGGTCGTCGAGGCCATCGCCGCCGGCGAAAGGGCCGCGGTGGGCATCGATGCCGCCTTGACCGGCGCGAATCACGCCTTCTGGCGCGAGGAGCGGACGGTGGACACGGCCTTCGATCCCGACGCCGAGCCGATCTACCTGCAGCGGGCCCACGAGTGCCTGCGGCCGGTGGCCGAGCGCACGGGTTCCTTCGCCGAGGTCGAGTTGACCTGGAGCGAGACCGTGGCCCGGGGCGAAGCGCGGCGCTGCCTGCGCTGCGACTACCGGGAGTCCTGCTAACCAGGGCGATTGCGCGAGGAGGAACGACCCATGGTGAACCTGACGATCAACGGCTTCCCGGTCCAGGCGGCAGACGGTTCGACCGTGCTGACCGCGGCGCGTGATGCCGGCATCAACATCCCGACCCTGTGCTACCTGGAAGACGTGCAGGCCATCGGCGCCTGCCGCCTCTGCATGGTGGAAATCGAGGGTGCCCGCACCCTGATCCCGGCCTGCGTCGCACCGGCGACCGAGGGCATGAAGGTCAAGACGAACAGCCAGCGTGTCCGTGACGCCCGTCGCACGGTCATGGAACTGCTGATGTCCGACCACGCCGGCGACTGCAAGACCTGCGACCGCAACGACGATTGCGAGTTCCAGGCCCTGGCCCGCGACCTGGGCATCCGCCAGATCTCGTGGCCGGGCGACGTCAACCCGTCGCACATCGACACCTCCACGTCGGCCCTGGTGCGCGACACCGGCAAGTGCGTGCTGTGCCGCCGCTGCGTCACGGTCTGCAACACGACCCAGGCCGTGGGCGCCCTGTTCCCGCAGGCCCGCGGCTTCAAGACCGTCGTCGGTCCGGCGTTCGGCCGGGACCTCGACACCGTCACCTGCGTGCAGTGCGGCCAGTGCTCGGCCGTCTGCCCCGTGGGCGCCATCAGCGAGCGCGACGACACCGACAAGGTGTGGGCCGCCCTGGAGAACCCTGCCAAGTACGTCGTCGTGCAGACGGCGCCGGCCATCCGCGCCGCCCTGGGCGAGGAGTTCGGCTACGAGCCCGGCACGCTGGTCACCGGCAAGATGACGGCGGCCCTGCGGCGCCTGGGCATCAACGCCGTGTTCGACACGAACTTCACGGCCGACCTCACCATCCTCGAGGAAGGCACGGAACTGCTGATGCGCCTGAAGGCCGCGCTGGTCCCGTCGGAAGGCGGCCACGCGGAAGGCCACCACGCCCACGGCCCCCTGCCGCTGGCGACGTCCTGCTGCCCGGCGTGGATCAAGAACTGCGAGCACTTCCACCCGGACTTCCTGCCGAACCTGTCCACCTGCAAGTCCCCCCAGCAGATGTTCGGCGCGGCGGCCAAGACGTACTACTCGCGCACGATCGCCAAGCACCCGTCGGACATCTTCGTCGTGTCGATCATGCCCTGCACGGCCAAGAAGTTCGAAGCCGAGCGGCCCGAGATGGAGGCCTCCTGGCAGCGCGACGTGGACGTGGTCCTGACCACCCGCGAATTGGCCCGCATGATCAAGGAAGCCGGCATCGACTTCCGGAACCTGCCCGACGAAGCGATGGACGCGCCGATGGGCCTGGGCACCGGCGCGGCGGACATCTTCGCCAACACCGGCGGCGTCATGGAAGCCGCCCTGCGCACCGCCTGGGAAATCGTGACGGGCCACCAGTTGCCGTTCGACGGCCTGCGCGTCACCCCGATCGAAGGCATGGAAGGCGTCAAGGAAGCCGCCGTGACCTTCACCGGTTGCACCCCCGACTGGTCCTTCCTGGAAGGCGTCACCGCGAAGGTCGCGGTCGCCCACGGGCTGGCCAACGCGAACAAGGTCGTGGACAGCATCCGCAAGGGCGAAGCGTCCTACCACTTCATCGAGTTCATGTCCTGCCCCGGCGGCTGCATCGGCGGCGGCGGCCAGCCCCGTCTGACCACCGACGCCGTCCGCAAGGCGCGTACCGACGCCATCCGGCGCGAGGACCAGGGAAAGGGTCTTCGCAAGTCCCATGAAAACCCGCAGGTGCGGGCGGTCTACGAGGCGTTCTTCAAGACGCCGAACTCGGACCTTTCGCACCGCTTCCTCCACACCCACTACTTCGGGCGAGACAGGGTGTGACGCGGGCGTACCCGGCGTCCAGCGACGGTACCTCCTCGCTGGGCGCCGGGCACCACTAGTTTTGGGTATGCTAGCCTGCGTGCTGGGGCGAAGCAGGAGATCCCGATGGCCGTCCTGTGGACGATTCCCGAACGGTGCCGACGCTGCTACACCTGCGTCCGGGACTGTCCTGCCAAGGCCATCCAGGTCGTTTCCGGCCAGGCGCGGGTCGTGCCCGAGCGCTGCATCGCCTGCGGGAACTGCGTGAAGGTGTGCGCCCAGGGCGCCAAGCGCGTCCGGGACGACATCGACGAAGTCCGTGACATGCTGGCCGGCGACAAGCCGGTGTTCGCCTGCATCGCCCCGTCCTATCCCGCAGCCTTCGACACCGTGGAACCCGGGCGCGTCATCCAGGCGATCCGCGCCCTGGGATTCGCCGAGGTCTGGGAAGTGGCCTTCGGGGCCGAACTGGTGGCCCCGGCGTACCTGCGCCTGTTCAACGAGGCCCGCCGGACCGGGAAGCCCGTGATCGCCACGCCCTGCCCTGCCGTCGTGACCTACATCGAAAAGTACCTGCCCGAACTGCACGACTACCTGGCGCCGATCGTGTCGCCCAAGGTGGCCGTGGCGCGCGCCATCCGGCAGAAGCACAACGGCAACGTCCGCGTGGTGTTCATGGGCCCCTGCGTGGCGAAGAAGCACCACCTGCACACCGAATCGAACAGCGCCCTGGACGCCGTCCTGACGTTCGACGAACTGCACCGGATGTTCGTTGCCGCGGGCGTGGACCCGGCCGAGCAGCCCGTCAGCAGCTTCGACGGCCCCCGGGCCCACATCGGGCGGACCTTCCCCATCAGCGGCGGGCTGCTGAAGACCGCCGGCATGGGCGCCGACCTGCTGGACGGGGAAATCGTCGGCACCGAAGGCAAGAACCGCGTGCTGGCCACCCTGAAGGATCTGGCCGGCGGGCGCAGCCACGCGCTGTTCTACGACCTGCTGTTCTGCGAAGGGTGCATCGACGGCCCGATGATGCTGAACGACCTCAGCGTGCTGGCCCGCAAGGAACTGCTGGTCACGCACATCAACGACCGTGCGCGCTTCGTGTCGCACCGCGAACTGGCCGAGTCCCTGGCCGAGTACGAGGGCCTGGACCTGTCGCGGAAGTTCGAGCGCGAGAACCTCAGCCTGCCCCAGCCTGCCGAGGAGGACATCCTCAAGACGCTGGAGCGGATGCGCAAGGCGCTGCCGAACGACCAGTTGAACTGCGGCGCCTGCGGCTACCCGACCTGCCGGGAAAAGGCGATCGCGGTGTGCCAGGGCCTGGCCGAGCCCGCCATGTGCCTGCCCTTCCTGGTGGACGAACTGGAGCAGGTCGTCACCGACCTGCGGCAGTCCCACGAGGACCTGGCGACCACCCAGAAGCAGTTGCTGCGCAGCGAGCGGCTGGCGTCCATGGGCCAGTTGTCGGCGGGCATCGCCCACGAACTGAACAACCCGCTGGGCACGATCCTCCTGTACAGCCACATGCTGATGCGCGAAGTCCGGGACGATCGCGGCAAGGAAGACCTGCAGTTGATCGTCAGCGAGGCCACGCGCTGCAAGGACATCGTGCGCGGCCTGCTGGACTTCGCCCGGAAGTCCCGCGTGTCCAAGGCGCCGGCCGACATGAAGGAGGTGATCGACGAGATCGCCTCCATCGCGAAGGCCCGTGCCGACGAGATGCGCGTCGTGGTCACCACCGCGGTGGCCGAAAACCTGCCCGTGCTGATGATCGACCGGGTCCAGTTGCGGCAGGCCCTGGTGAACGTGGCGATGAACGCCGTGGACAGCATGCCCGGCGGCGGCAGTCTGCACCTGGCCGCGCGGCTGTCCGATTCGGGCGACGACGTCCGGATCGAAATCACCGATACCGGGTGCGGGATCCCGACCGAAAACCTCAGCCGCCTGTTCACGCCGTTCTTCACGACCAAGGCCATGGGCAAGGGCACCGGCCTGGGCCTGGCGATCACCTACGGCGTGATCAAGATGCATTCCGGCGACATCACCGTCGACAGCGAAGTCGGCAAGGGAACGACGTTCACCATCCGCCTTCCGGTGCGGACGGCGGATGCGATCGGGGACGATGGAAGCGCGCGTGAATACCGCGTCGAGGAACAGTATTTCAGGTAACCTGTGCGGCGGTTCGACCCGCCACGCTGCCATGGAGGATGCGATGAGCGACGTGAAGAAAGTGCTGCTGGTGGACGACGATGCGAACCTGGTGGCGGTCAATCGCGCGGTGCTGGAAAGCCGCGGGTACACGGTCACGGCGGCCCACTCGGGCCCCGCGGGCCTGGTGAAGGCCAAGGCCGACGCGCCGGACCTGATCGTGCTGGACGTGATGATGGGGACCAACAGCGAAGGCTTCGACCTGGCGCGCGCCCTGCGGAAGGACGACGCCACGAAGGCCATCCCGCTGATCATGGTCACGTCGGTCAACACGACGGTGCCGTTCAAGTTCGAGCCGGACGCGACGTACCTGCCGGTGGACCGCTTCCTGGAGAAGCCGGTCGCCCCCGAAGCCCTGCTGGCGGAAATCCAGGGCATCCTGTCCTGATCCCCGCCGACCCGGGCGGTGCCGCTGTCGCCTCGGGGCCAATCCCGTGCCCCCCGGAGGTCCTCATGGCCGATCGACCCAGCCGAATCCTGGTCGTGGACGACGAGGTCGGAATGCGCGAGGGGTGCCGTCGCATCCTCGCGGCCGAGGGCTACGAGGTCGAAACGGCCGAGGACGGGCTGGCGGCGCTGGAAAAGTTCAAGACCGCCGGCGGGTTCGACGTCGTCATCTCCGACCTGAAGATGCCCCGCATGGGCGGCATGGACCTCATCGAGGCCCTCCACGTCATCGACGAGGACGCCCTGCTGCTGGTCATCACGGCCTACGCGACGATCGACACCGCCGTGGACGCCACCAAGCGCGGCGCCTACGGCTACATCCCCAAGCCGTTCACGCCCGACGAACTGCTGCTGCACGTCCGCAACGGCCTGGAAAAGCGCGCCCTGCGGATCGAGGCCAAGGCCCTGCGCGAGGAGCGCGAGCGCCGCCTGCTGGAAGTGGCGTTCGAGCGGTCGAAGTCCACCACGATCCTGCACTGCATGACCGACGGCGTGCTGGTGGTGAACCGCGAGGGCCGCATCGTCCTGCGCAACGCGGCGCTGTCCCGCATCCTGCCCAGTTGCGCGGAGGATCCCCTGTCCGCGCCCGAGGTCGAGGCCCTGGAACTGCCCGAACTGGTGACGCTGGTCATGGAAGTGGTGCAGGCCGACGCGCCCATCATCGCCTCCAAGGAGATTTCCATCGGGTCCTGCACCTACATGGTCAACGCGGCGCCGGTGCTGGAGCCGTCGGGCGAAACCCTGGGTGCGGTCGCGGTGCTGCGCGACATCACGGCGCTGAAGAAGCTGGAAATCGCCAAGTCGATGTTCGTGTCCATGGTGGCCCACGAACTGAAAAGCCCCCTGGCGACGATCGAGTCCTCGCTGAACATCGTGCTGACGGGCATCGCGGGCGACGATCCGGAACGCGATCGCCAGATGATGCAGCGCGCCCTGCTGCGGGCCACCACCCTGCGGACGCTGGTGTCGGACCTGCTGAACCTGACGGCGATCGAAACCGGCAACTTCAGCCTGAAGCGCCAGCACGCCGACCTGTGCATCATCGTCCGCGAAACCGTGGACGCCTACGCGGACAAGGCGGCCGAAAAGAACGTGACCCTGCACCTGGAGTGCACGGGCCCGGCCCCCATCGACCCGATCCTCGCCGACCCGAACGCGGTGCGCAGCATCGTCACCAACCTGGTGGACAACGCCGTCAAGTACACCCCCAACGGGGGCCACGTGAACGTCCGCGTGGACGGCAACGGCCTGTACACGCGGGTCGTGGTGAAGGACTCGGGCATCGGCATGACGCCCGCGGAACGCGACCGGGTCTTCGACGAGTTCTATCGCGTCAAGAACGACTACACGGCCCACGTCCCGGGCACGGGCCTGGGCCTGGCCCTGGTGCGCCGCCTGGTGGACATGCACCAGGGCCGCATCGACGTGGACTCGACCCCCGGCAAGGGCAGCGCCTTCGCCGTCAGCCTCCCGACCGTCGCCTACGCCACCGGGATGTAGGCCCCCCCCCAACCCGTTTCCCGCGAGTTTGAACGACCGGCTCGGCCGCGCTGGCAGCGGTCCTGCGGGCCCGGCCGGCGACAGCGACGCGACTTCCGTGCGACAGTAGAATCCTCGATCGCTGGGGAACCCGTTCATGAAGAGCCTCATCCTGTTCCGGCACGGGCCCGCGGGCCATTCCGACGAAACGATGCCCGAGGACGATGCGCAGCGGCCGCTGACTCCGAAGGGGCAGAAGGTCAGCAAGAACGCGGCGAAAATGATGCGCCTGATGGGCGCGCGCCCGACGGCCGTCGTGACCAGCCCGCTGGATCGCGCCGCGCAGACCGCCGCGATCGCCGCCAAGGTGATGGGCCTGGAGGACGGCGTCACGATCTGCGACGCGCTGCGGCCCGGGACGCCGATCCGGGACATGATCGAAGCCCTGGCGCCGCTGTTCGCCACCACGGACACGCTGCTGGTCGTGGGCCACGAGCCCGACCTGTCCCACCTCGCCGCCACCCTGGTGTCGGGCCAGCCCCACGCGGCCCTGGAACTGCGCAAGGCCGGTTTCTGCCTGCTGATGGCAGACGAACTGCGTGCCGGCAAGTGCGCGGTCCTGCGGGCGCTGCTGAATCCCCGGGGCATGGAAGGCGACGCCGACTGACGTGCGGACCACGACACCTCGCAGGAGACCCCGGTGACGGCCAGCAAGCACAAGACTGCGAAGCGGGGGGGAGTGAAGCCGGAGGAACCGATCCCGGTCGAAGCCGCGAAGCCGCCCCGGAAGGCCGCACGACGGTCGGGCAAGGCCGCCGGCACGTCCGCCCCGATCGACCCGGCGCCGATCGGCCTGCCCCTGGTGAACCGCGAGGCCAGCCACCTGGAGTTCCAGCGGCGCGTGCTGGAGGAGGCCCGGGATCCGGCGAACCCGATCGTCGAGCGGGCCATGTTCCTGTCCATCTTCTTTTCGAACCTGGACGAGTTCTTCATGGTGCGCGTGGCGGGCCTGATTTCGCAGGTCCAGTCCCGCATCACGGAGCGCTCGGCCGACGGCCTGACGCCCGCCGAGGCCCTGGCCGCCGTGCGCCATCACGCCCGGGAACTGATGAGCGAGGGCCAGGCCTACTACCGCGACACCCTGCTGCCCGCCCTGGAGGAGAAGGGCGTCAGCATCCAGGCCTACGCCGACCTGAACGACGCCCAGAAGCAGCGCCTGGGCGAGTGGTTCCGGGAGGTCGTGTACCCGGTCCTGACGCCGCTGGCCTTCGACCCGGGCCATCCGTTCCCGCACATCTCGAACCTCAGCATCAACCTGGCCGTGTCGATCCGGGACGGCCGGCACGTCCGGTTCGCCCGCATCAAGGTCCCCGAAAGCCTGCCCCGCCTGGTGCCCCTGAAACGCAGTTCGGGAGGGACCCGGAAGGACGGCACGTCGCCCCGGATCCACGCCTTCGTGTGGATCGAGGAGGTGATCGCCGCGAACCTGGACCTGCTGTTCCCGGGGCTGGCGGTCATCGAGGCGCACCCCTTCCACGTCACCCGCGACGGCGAAACGGAAATCCAGGAACTGGAGGCCGGCGACCTGCTGGAGTCCGTCGAGGAAAGCATCCGGCGCCGGCGGTTCGGGTCCGTGGTGCGCCTGGCGATCCCGCCGACGATGCCCGCCCCGATGCTGGAACTGCTGGTCGAAAACCTGGAAATGGATCGGCGCGACCTGTACACGGTGGACGGTCCCCTGGCGCTGTCGGACCTGAAGGCCCTGGGCGCGATCGTGGGTCCGCACCTGCACTTCCCGCCCCACGTGCCGCTGGTGCCCCCGATCTTCCGCGTCGCCGGCGAGGGACGGATCTTCGAGGCCATCCGGGACGAGGACCGACTGCTGCACCATCCCTACGACTCGTTCCTGCCCGTCGTGGACTTCCTGCAGCAGGCCGCCCGGGACCCGCACGTCCTGGCCATCAAGCAGACGCTGTACCGCGTGGGGCGCAACTCGCCCGTGGTCGAGGCGCTGCTGGAGGCCGTCGAGGAAGGCAAGCAGGTGTCGGTGCTGGTGGAACTGAAGGCCCGCTTCGACGAGGAGTCGAACATCGAGTGGGCGCGGAAGCTGGAAGACGCCGGCGTCCACGTCATCTACGGGCTGCTGGGGCTGAAGACGCATTCGAAGATCGCGCTGGTGGTCCGCCGGGAGGGCGAGCGCATCCGCCGCTACGTGCACCTGGCGACCGGCAACTACAACCCGGCCACGGCCCAGGCCTACGAGGACGTGGGCATCTTCACCTGTGACGAGGCGATCGGCGCCGACGCGACGGACCTGTTCAACTACCTCACCGGGTACTCGCGCAAGGTGGACTACCGCAAATTGATGGTCGCGCCGGTGAACCTCCGGGAGCGCCTGGAGGGCCTGATCCGCCGGGAGATCGCCCACGCCGAGGCGGGCCGGAAGGCGCACATGATCCTGAAGTCGAACTCGCTGGTGGACCCGGGGATCATCGACCTGGTGGTCCAGGCGGTCCGGGCCGGCGTGGACGTGGACCTGCTGATCCGCGGCATCTGCTGCATGCGCCCGGACGTTCCCGGCGCCAAGGGACGCCTGCGCATCCTCAGCGTGCTGGGGCGCTTCCTGGAGCACAGCCGCATCTACTGGTTCCGCAACCACGGCGACGAGGACGTGTGGCTGGGCAGCGCGGACCTGATGCCGCGCAACCTGGACCACCGCGTCGAGGTGCTGTTCCCGGTGGAGTCGCCGCGCTGGATCCGGTACCTGCGGGACAACGTGCTGGAAACGTACCTGCACGACAACCGGCGGGTCCGGGAACTGATGCCCGACGGGACCTACGTGCGCCTGAAGCCGACCCCCGGCGCCCCCGACGTGGACGTGCATGCCACGCTGATGGCACGGCGGACGGCGGCGGGACGCCCGGCGCCGGAACCGCAATCCCGTTCGGCGAAGGACTGAAGGTTCCGGACCCCGGGGGGACGAACACGAAACGCGCGGCCGAAACCACCACGACATCGCCTGCGCCGCGAATCCCCGGACCCGGCGTGACGCGGGACGACTCGCCTCTTCAGGCCGCGTGCCGGATCGCGCACCTTCAGTGCGACCGCCTGGCGTGTCATGCCGACGCGCTGCGGGGGGGCTCGTTGGATGTCGAGGACGTGCACGACATGCGGGTGGCGACGCGACGGGTGCGCGCGGTCCTGTCGGTGTTCCATGGGGTTCTTCCTGCGAAACCCGCCCGGGCACTGGACCGGCGGTTGCGGGCGGCGACCCGGCGCCTGGGGCGCGTGCGGGACCTGGACGTGCTGATCGCGGGGCTGGCCGGCGGCGAGGGTGGAACCCCCGTGGACGCCGCGACCGTGCAGCACTTCACCCGCATGCAGGAACGCGCCCGGCGGCGGCTGGATCGCTATCTGGACGGACCGAAGTACGCGGACCTTGACGATCACGCCCGGCGCCTGTGCGTCGCCGCGCAGGCAGGGCTGAAGGACGCCGCGGGAATCGTCGCGCTGCAGGCGCCGGTGCTGCTGTTCGTGGCGCTGGCCGAGGCCCGCTCCCGGCCGCCCGGCCCCCGCCCCACCCTGGACGACCTGCACGGGCTGCGCATCCGGATGAAGCGCCTGCGGTACACGATCGAGTGCTTCCAGGAAATCCTGGGCGAACCCGGCGCGGCGTTCCTGGCCGCCGTGAAGGACCTGCAGGACGTCCTGGGCGCGATCCAGGATGCCCGCGTGGCGGCGGACCGCGTGGAGGAGTACCTTCGAAGGCACGGGCCCGAGGGAGCGGCCGGCAAGGCGCTGGCGGCGTATGTCCGGCAGCAGCGGCGCCAGGCGGCGGACGGGGCACGGGGATTCCCGGCCCGGTGGCGGGCGTTCGAGGAATCGGGCCTGCGGGAACGGCTGGCCGCCGCCGCGGCGGGACTGTGATGGAAACAGCAGCGGGGGAAACGGAATGATGGCGAAGTCGACGGTCCGGGGCCCCTACGTAGGCGTGGACCTGGGGGGCACCAACATCGTCGCCGGGCTGGTGGACGCCGAAGGGCGCGTCCTGTCGCGCAGCAAGAAGAAGACGGGGACGGACACCGCCCCCGACGCCCTGGTCAAGCGCATCGTCATGACGGTGCAGGAAATCCTGGCCGAGGCCCGCATCGGCGCCGGCGATCTGGCCGCCATCGGCGTGGGCGCCCCCGGGCCCGTGGACCCGGGCCGCGGAATGGTGCTGAAGGCGCCGAACCTGGGCTGGAGTGCCGTGCCGCTGGCCGACCTGCTGTCGGCCCAGTTGAAGGTCCCCGCCTTCGTGGACAACGACGTCAACGTCGGGACCTGGGCCGAGCACGTCCTGGGTGCGGGCCAGGGCGTCCAGGACATGATGGGGGTGTTCGTCGGGACCGGGATCGGCGCGGGCCTGGTCCTGGACGGCCGCCTGTACCACGGCCACTTCCGCACGGCCGGCGAAATCGGGCACACGTGGATCCACGCCGATGCGCCCCGGGGCCGCCGCACACTGGAAAACGTGGCCAGCCGCACCGCCATCGGGTTCCAGTTGCACCAGTTGGCCCTGGCCAGCAACCAGACGGTGCTGACCCGGTTCGCCGACGAAGGCGACCTGCGCAGCATCCGGTCCAAGGCCCTGGCGAAGGCCCTGGAAGCGGGCGACGAACTGACGCGCACGGTGGTCCAGCAGGCCGCCACCTACGTGGGGGTCGCCATCGCGAACCAGGTCACGGTGCTCAGCCTGCCCTGCGTGGTCCTGGGCGGCGGCCTGCCCGAGGCCCTGGGCCGCACCTTCGTCGAGTGGGTGCGGAAGGCCTTCGCAGCGGCGGTGTTCCCGCCGGAACTGTCGAAGTGCCGGATCGTCGCCGCGAAACTGGGCGACGACGCCGGGATGGTGGGTGCGGCGCTGATCGCGCGCGATCGTCTTGCCGCCGGAATCTGAAGCATCCTGGAGAATATCCATCCTAGAAAGAGCGAATCTTTCCGCACATTTTCCTACTTCACAACGCCCGTCCAATCGGTAAGATCCGCCACAGTTGACTTGAACGGAGGTACGGCCGTGGGCTCGCACGAGCATTCCCACGATCACTCCGGCCCCGAGCCCCTCGCCGCTCGCGTGCAGCGCATGACGGGATTGAACCCGGCGTGCTGCTACCAGTGCGGCAAGTGCTCCGCCGGGTGTCCGATGGCTGCAGAAACCACCCTGCGTCCTCACGACGTCATGCGCCTGGTCGCCCGCAACCGGCTGGACAAGCTGGCCGACGCGGACGGCCTGTGGCTGTGCCTGACGTGCGAAACCTGCACGTCGCGCTGCCCCAACGGCTGCGACCCCGCCCGGACCATGGACGCCCTGCGGGAAATCTTCGCCGCCGGGAAGGACGGGAAGCCGCCAAAGGCGATTTCCGCGTTCCACAAGTCCTTCCTGAACCAGGTGCGCAACCACGGCCGCCTGTTCGAGATGGGCCTGATCATGTCGTACAAGCTGGGCGGCGGCCCGATGTTCGCCGACGTGACGACGACGCCCAGCGTGCTGGCGCGCGGCAAACTGGGCCTGGCGCCGCACAACGTGAAGGGCATGGACGAGGTCCGCCGAATCTTCGCAGCGTGCGCCGAAGAGGAGGCCCAGCCATGAAAATCGGCTACTTCCCCGGCTGTTCCCTGCACGGCCTGTCCCGCGAATACGAAGAAAGCCTGAAGGCGATCGTCGCGGGCCTGGACACCGAACTGGTCGAGGTCGACGACTGGTCCTGCTGCGGCGCCTCCTCGGCCCACGGCAGCAGCCACCTCCTGGGCGTCGCCCTGCCCGCCCGGAACCTGGCGATCGCGGAAGAACAGGGCCTGCCCGAAGTGCTGGCGCCCTGCGCCGCGTGCTATGCCCGCCTGGCATCCGCCCGGCACGAGATTTCCGAGGACCCGCAACTGGCGGGCCGCGTGAACAACGTGCTGGTCCGCGACTTCAAGAACACCGTCCGGGTGCGCAGCATCCTGGAAGTGCTGAAGGGCCAGATCGCCGGTATCAAGGCGCGTGCCACGAACCCCCTGAAGGACCTGAAGGTCGCCTGCTACTACGGCTGCCTGCTGGTCCGCCCCGTCCAGGTCACCGGCGGCTACGACGATCCGGAAGACCCGTCCTCGATGGAGGACATCTGCAAGGCCGCGGGCGCCGTGCCGGTGAAATGGAACCGCCGCCTGGACTGCTGCGGCGGCGGGCTCAGCATGTCCCGCACCGGCTCGGTCGTCCGGCTCAGCGCCGCGATCCTCAAGGACGCGAAGGCCGCGGGCGCCGACGCCGTCGTGGTCGCGTGCCCCATGTGCCACAGCAACCTCGATTTCCGGCAGAAGGCCATGAAGCACCGCGGGGCCTGGGAAGGCGACATGCCGGTCCTGTTCCTGACGCAGGTGGTCGGTATGTCGATGGGCATCGACCCGAAGACGCTGGGGATGGGACGGCATTTCGTCAGCACCGATTCCGTGCTGGCACGGACGGCGGGTACGGGCTCGGGCTCGGGTACGGGTACGAACAGCGCAGCGGCAGTGGCCGGGGAGGTGGGCTGATGGCTCGCATCGGAGTCTTCGTCTGCCACTGTGGCGAAAACATCGGGCGCACGGTCGACTGCCACGGCGTCGCCGAGGCCTGCAAGGACGTGCCCGGCGTCGTCCACAGCGTCGACTACAAGTACATGTGCAGCGACCCGGGCCAGCAGATGGTCAAGAACGCCATCGCCGAAAAGGGCCTGACGGGCGTCGTCGTGGCGGCGTGCAGCCCCCACATGCACGAAAAGACCTTCCGCCGGGCCACCGCGGGCGCCGGCCTGAACCCCTTCCTGTGCGAGATGGCCAACGTCCGCGAGCACTGCTCGTGGATCCACGAGGACCGTGAAAAGGCCACCGTGAAGGCCGTGGACATCACCAAGACCATCATCGAAAAGGTCAAGCGCAACGTCCCGCTGAACACGATCCGCATCCCGGTCACGCGCCGGGCGCTGGTCATCGGCGGCGGCATCGCGGGCATCCAGGCGGCCCTGGACATCGCCGACGGCGGCCGGGAAGTCATCCTGGTCGAAAAGGGCCCGTCCATCGGCGGCCACATGTCGCAGTTGTCGGAAACCTTCCCGACGCTGGACTGCAGCCAGTGCATCCTGACGCCGCGCATGGTCGAGGTGTACCAGCACCCGCGGATCAAGCTGTACGCGTACAGCGAGGTCGAAAGCGTCGAGGGCTACATCGGCAACTTCAAGGTCACGGTGCGCCGCAAGGCCCGCAGCGTGGACGAGGACAAGTGCAACGGCTGCGGCGCCTGCACGCAGGTCTGCCCCAACAAGAAGATCCCCAGCGAGTTCGACTGCGGCCTGGGCAAGCGGACGGCGATCTACGTGCCGTTCCCGCAGGCGGTGCCGAACCTGCCCACCGTCGATCGGAACAAGTGCCTGCTGTTCATGAACCGCGCCAAGGGCCGCCCCGACACGTGCAAGAAGTGCGCGGACGCCTGCGCCAAGGGCGCCATCGACTTCGACCAGCAGGACCGCCTGGTGACGGAGGACGTCGGCGCCATCGTGGTGGCGACGGGCTACCAGTTGTACACGATCGGGAAGGACCAGCCGAAGGACAACCTGAAGGGTTACGGCGAGTACGGCTACGGGACCATCCCGGACGTCATCGACGGCCTGCAGTTCGAACGGCTGGCGTCCGCGTCGGGCCCCACGTCCGGCAAGATCCTGCGCCCGTCGGACGGGAAGGAACCCAAGCGCATCGTGTTCCTGCAGTGCATCGGGTCCCGCGACCCGCAGAAGGGCATGGAGTACTGCAGCAAGATCTGCTGCATGTACGTGGCCAAGCACACCATGCTGTACCACCACAAGGTCCACGACGGCCAGGCGACGGTGTTCTACATGGACATCCGCGCCGCCGGAAAGGGCTACGAGGAGTTCAGCCGCCGGGCCATCGAGGAGGAGGGCGCCCAGTACATCCGCGGCCGCGTTTCGCGGATGTGGCGGGAGGGCGACGTCATCAAGATCCTGGGCTTCGACACGCTGGAAGGCGAGCCGATCGAAATGGACGCCGACATGGTCGTGCTGGCCACCGCGATGCGGCCCCAGCCCGGCATCGACGCCCTGGCCCAGAAACTGTCCGTGTCCTACGACCAGCACGGGTTCATCAACGAGGCGCACCCGAAACTGCGCCCCGTCGAAACGAACACCGCCGGCATCTTCGTGGCGGGCGCCTGCCAGGCCCCGCGGGACATCCCCGACGCGGTCGCCATGGCCAGCGCCACGGCGTCCAAGGTCCTGGGCCTGTTCGCAAACGAGATGCTGGAGCGCGAGCCGACCGTCGCCTGCGTCAACGAGGCGAACTGCGCCGGCTGCTTCCACTGCGAGCGCGTCTGCGCGTACGGCGCGGTGGAACACAAGGACATCAAGGACCGCGCGGGCAACGTGGTGCGCGTCATCGCCTACGTGAACCCGGGCGTGTGCCAGGGCTGCGGGACGTGCCAGGCCACCTGCCCGTCGAAGAGCGTGGAACTGCAGGGCTTCACCGACGAGCAGATCTGGGGCGAAATCCAGGCACTGGGCGTGTGAGGGGGACACCCTGAAGGGTGGGGGACACCCTTCAGGGTGTCCCCAATACAGGAGGTACCGATGGACGCCACGACCCCCGCCGTCGCCGGCGGGTTCGAGCCGCGGATCACCGCCTTCGTGTGCAACTGGTGTACGTACACGGGCGCCGACCTGGCGGGCACCAGCCGCCTGCAGATGGCGTCGAACGTGCGCATCATCCGCCTGCCGTGTACCGGGCGCATCGACCCGATGTTCATCACGAAGGCGTTCGAGCGCGGCGCCGACGGCATCATCGTCAGCGGTTGCCACCCGGCGGACTGCCACTACAACGCCGGCAACTACCACGCGCGCCGCCGCTTCGCGATCTTCCGCGAACTGATGGACTTCCTGGGCGTGGACACCGGGCGCATCACGTTTTCCTGGGTGTCCGCATCCGAAGGCGGCAAGTGGCGCGACGTGGTCAACGACGCGGTGACGCGCGTCCGGGCGCTGGGGCCGTTCACCGACTACCGAAAACTGGTCGTGGATCCCGTGGCGACGGCGACAGGAGTTGTCCCGCCCGAGCACGTAGGCAAGGAGGTGCCGGCATGACCGAACTGCGCGAACTGGCGCGCCGCCTCCTGTCCGAAGGGACGGTGAACGCGGTCCTGGGCTGGGAGGAAGGCCCCCGGGGCGCCCGGCCGGCCTTCGTCACCACTCCGGAAGGCGCCGACACCCTGATCTTCGACCACCGTTGCGTTCACAACCTGGCCTCGTACCTGTCGCCCCGGCGCCCGCACCTGAAGCGCCTGGGGAAGGTGGCGATGGTCCTGAAGCCCTGCGACGCCCGGGCCGTGGCCGGCCTGATCCGCGAAACGCAGATCCCGCGCGACAAGGTCGTCCTGATCGGCGTGCGCTGCGGCGGCGTCATCACGGACCCGGACAGCACCGCGCCGCTGACCGAAGCCACCGTCGCCGACCGCTGCCGGGGCTGCCCCGATCGCGAAGGCCACCTGGCCGACCACACCGTCGGCACCGCGGGCCCCGGGTTCGCCGGCCCGTCGAAGCGCGCGCAGAAGATCGAGGAACTGGCCGCGGCGCCCGCCGAAAAGCGCTGGGCCTTCTGGCAGTCCGAACTGGAAAAGTGCGTGCGCTGCCACGCCTGCCGCCAGGTCTGCCCGATGTGCTACTGCGACCGCTGCCTGGCCGACAAGACCCAGCCCCGCTGGATCGAGTCCAGCCCCCACGCCCGCGGCAACATGGCGTGGCACGTGGCCAGGGCGATGCACCTCGCCGGACGCTGCGTGGACTGCGGCGAGTGCGAACGCGTCTGCCCGGAGGGGATCCCCCTGGGCCTGATCACGCGCAAGATCGCGCAGGTCGTGTCCGAGCGGTATGACTTCCGCCCGTCCGACGACCCGGCCGTGCCCGCTCCGGTGGGCACCTATCGCATGGACGACCCTCAGGAGTTCATCCTGTGAGCACGACCACCTTCATCCGGACCGAGGACCTCAAGGGGCTCGTCGCCGACCTGAGGGCGGCGGGCATTGGCGTGGCGGGCCCGGCCCGGACCAGCGACGGCGCGGTGGACTACCGGTCCATCAACGCGTTCGACGACGTGGTCCTGGACGGCCAACCGCGCAACAGCCTGAAGCAGTTCTTCCTGCCTCCCACGGAACCGCTGTTCAAGTACCAGCGGAAGGGCAGCGACGTGGCGATCCTGGAGATCAGCACGACGTTCCCGCCGCGGGTGATCCTGGGCGCCCGACCGTGCGACGCCGCGGCCGTGGACGTCCTGGACAAGGTGATGAACTGGGACTACACGGACGAGCCGTGGTTCGGCCGCCGCGCGGCGACCACCATCGTCACGTTCGCGTGTCCGGGCGGCGACCGGTCGTGCTTCTGCACGTCGGTGGGCCTGGCCCCCGACGCGACGCGCGGCAGCGACCTGCTGCTGGCGCCCGCGGGCGATGGCTACGTGGTCGAAATCGTCACCGAAAAGGGCCAGGCACTGGTCACCGCCAACGCCAAGCGCTTCGGCGCCGGCGCAGGGGTGGAGGCGACGCAGGCCTATCGCGACAAGGCCCGGGCATCCGTGGAAGGCCACGTCCCCGCGCGCCCCGACGTGATCCGCGCGTGGGTGGACGCCCACTTCGAGGACCCCTTCTGGGCCGAAATCAGCCTGCGCTGCCACGGCTGCGGCGGGTGCGCGGCGGCCTGCCCGACGTGCCACTGCTTCGACATCGTGGACGAGCCGGAAACGCTGACCGAAGGCACACGCCGCCGCAACTGGGACACCTGCCAGACGTCGGTGTTCACGGCCCACGCGTCCGGCCACAACCCCCGCAACGACCAGTGCGGCCGCTGCCGCCAGCGCGTGAACCACAAGTTCGCGATCTACCCGGCGCGCTTCAACGACATCCTGTGCACGGGCTGCGGGCGCTGCGCCCGGACGTGCCCCGCCGGCCAGGACGTGACCGAAATCCTGACCCGCATCGTGGCGATGGCCACCGGCCAGGGAGGTGCCGCATGAACGTCTACCAGCCCTTCCGCGTCCGGGTCGAAGAAAAGATCGAGGAAACCGCCGACACGCGGACCTTGAAATTGAAGTTCCTGGATCCGGACGTGGCCGCGAAGTTCGACTTCAAGGCCGGCCAGTTCGGCGAGTACTCGGTGTTCGGGTCCGGCGAGTGCACGTTCTGCATCGCCTCGTCCCCCACCCGCAAGGGCTACATCGAGTGTTCGTTCAAGACCGTGGGCAAGGTCACGTCGGCGATGAAGGACCTGGAAGTCGGCGACGTGATGGGCTTCCGGGGCCCCTACGGCAACGCCTTCCCGATGGAAAAGATGCACGGCGCCAACGTGGTGTTCATCGCCGGCGGCATCGGCCTGGCGCCCGTGCGCTGCGTGATCTGGAACGTGCTGGACGAGCGGGCGAAGTTCAAGGACGTGACGATCGTCTACGGCGCGCGCACGGTGGCGGATCTGGTCTACAAGAGGGAACTGGAAGACTGGGGCAAGCGTCCCGACGTGAAGCTGTGGACCACGGTCGATCCGGGCGGCGAAACGCCGGACTGGAAGGGCCAGGTGGGGTTCGTGCCGTCGATCGTCGAAAAGGCGGCGCCCGTCGCCGACAATTCCTGGGCCGTCATCTGCGGGCCGCCCGTCATGATCAAGTACACGCTGCCCGTCCTGAAGAAGATGGGGTTCACGGAGGACCGCATCCTGACCACGCTGGAAAACCGGATGAAGTGCGGCATCGGCAAGTGCGGCCGCTGCAACATCGGCCCCGTGTACGTCTGCAAGGACGGCCCCGTGTTCACCGCTGCCGAAATGGCCAAGCTGCCTAACGAGTTCTAGTCCCGTCATTCCCCGCTGGATACTGCAGGTTACGTATGGCAGAGGAGAGGTCCACCGACTGGGGGTGGGGTCCGCGTCGAGGGGGGGCGGGGCCGCGCCGGTGCCCCCGCACC
>CAINDP010000205.1 GCA_903847405.1 uncultured Myxococcales bacterium
CCGCGATCAGGCGTCCCTGCAAGGCGTGGACGTGGGCGGCGATCCGTTCGGGACCGGCGTCGTTTGTTCCTCCCGAGCGCGCAGGCGCAGGCGATGGGTTTCCGCAGGAAACTCTCGCCGGAGCCGAAGCCGACTCGGGACAATCCAACAGGAAGGCCAGCGATTCGCCCAGGATCGCGGCGCCGATCAGGTTGTAGGCGCCCGGTTCCAGGCGACGGCCGTCGGGCAGCCACGTGCGGTCCAGGTCGGTGCCCGGCCGTGCCCACTTCGCGCCGTCCGCCACCGACAGCCACGAGCCCGCCGGCAGCAGCATCGACCGCAGCTCGGGCCGGGTCCACAGGAACCCCTGGCCCGCCGGGCCCAGCAGGCCCTTGTGCCCGCCCGTGACGAAGGCCGCGACGCCCTGCAGGTCCGGCGTGAACACCCCGGCGCCCTGGATCCCGTCCACCACCAGCACCACGTCGTTGGCGGCGCAGGCTGCGGCCAGGGTCGGCAGGTGCAGGCGCAGCCCGTCCTGGAACCGCACCCACGACACGGTCAGCAGGCGCGTGCGGGGGCCGATCGCGTCGGCGATCCGCTGCTCGGGGGTGCAGTCACCGTCCGGCGGCGTCGAGTCCCAGGCCCCGGGTCCGGCCAGGTGCCCGTCCCACAGCGGGACCTCGCGAAACGTCACCCCGCGGGATTCCAGGGCCTTCCACGGCCACGCGTTGGCCGGGAACTCGCCCAGGGGCGCCAGGATTTCGTCGCCGGGCTCGAAGGGGAAGCCGTGGGCGATCACCGCCAGCCCCGAGGAGGTGCTCTGGGTCAGCGAGAAGTCGTCGGCGTCGGCGCCCAGCAGCCGGGCCGCCTGGGTCCGCACCCGTTCCGGCAGGCCCAGCACGTCGCGCCCGAAGTCCATGTCCCAGGGATGGGTTTCCAGGTCCAGCAGGCGGCGCCCCGCCTCGATGGACGCCCGCGGCACCGGGCCCTCCGAACAGTGCATCACCCACAGCAGGTCCGGCGGCAGATCGAACCGATCCCGGGGCAGGGGAGGGGGCGTCAGGGTCCGGGGCGTGTCGTCGGGTGCTTGCATCGCGGGTCTCCGAAAGGCCGAAGGGGGGCGCCGGGGCGATTGTACCTGCGCGGGGCGGAAATGGTGCCAGCCTCCATTTCGGCTACTTCGCGGGGGCCAGGCTCTTCACGAACGCCAGGACTTCCTCCACGTGGCCGTCGGGGTTCACCGAATGCCAGACCTTCCGGACGGTGCCGTCGCCGTCGATGACGAACGTGGAGCGGTCCACGCCCAGGGCGCTGCGGCCGAAGATCGATCCCTGCTTCCAGGCCCCGTAGGCGTCGTGGATCTTGCCGTCGGTGTCGGCCAGCAGGGCGAACGTCAGGTCGAACTTCTTCACGAACTTCGCGTGGCTGTCCAGGTCGTCCTTGCTGACGCCCAGGACCACGGCGCCCGCCTTGGTGTAGTCCGCCGCGTAGTCCCGGAACCCCTTGGCTTCGACGGTGCACCCGGGCGTGTCGTCCTTCGGGTAGAAGTACAGCACGACCACCTTGCCCTTCAGGTCCTTCAGCCCGATGGTGCCGCCCGTGGACGCCGGTCCGCTGAAGTCCGGGGCCTTCGCCCCCGCCTCGATCTTCGCAGCCTTCGATTCCTCGGCGTCGGCCCTTCCGGCGCAGGCCGCCAGCATCAGCGCCGCAACCGCGGCGATCGCGAACGTGTTTTTCACGGGGACCTCCATTCCTTGATTTCATCCGGGCACGGTGTGACGGTGGGCATGACGGACCGCGGAATCAAGGGCGAGGCGCGTGGAAAACGCGGCGCCTCGGCAGTCGTTCAAGGGGCGACGCCAGTCTCACCGGCGATTCCGCGAGGCGCGCTTCGCGTGCAGGCCCGGCGGGGCCACGACCGGTTCGATGTCGTCTGGCGTCGCCTCCCGAATCTCTGCTCCCGGGTCCGGCGTGTCAACGAACGGACGGGGACCGGCAGCGCGCAGGCGGGAATCCCGGGCAGCGTCCCCGGAACCCCCCGTTTGCAAAGGCCCGGCGCGCCCGTCCTCGGCAGATTGATCGGCCCGAGGCGACTCCGTCTCCGGCGAAAGATTGCTTCGCAATCCGTTCGCCTCCGCCTCCGTGCTCGGGCGGGAGGCCGGCCCCTTGTCCTTTCGGCCGTCCGCCCCTAGGATCGCGCCGGGTTTTCACGGAGTCCCCCTGTGGCCGACGAACCGAACAAGGTGATCTACTCCATGATGGGAGTCGGGAAGGTCTACGGCACGAAGTCCGTGCTGAAGGACATCTGGCTGTCGTACTTCTACGGCGCCAAGATCGGCGTCCTGGGCCTGAACGGCTCGGGTAAGTCCACCCTGCTGCGCATCATGGCGGGCGTCGACACCGAGTTCCTCGGCCAGACGGCGTGCAGCCCGGGCTTCTCCATCGGCTACCTGGAGCAGGAGCCCCACCTGGACCCGGAAAAGACCGTCATCGAATGTGTGAAGGAAGGCGTCCAGCCCATCGTGGACCTCCTGAACGAGTTCGAGGCCATCAACGAGAAGTTCTCCGAGCCCATGGACGACGACGCCATGGACCGCCTGCTGGCCCGCCAGGGCGAACTGCAGGACAAGCTGGACTCGACGGGCGCCTGGGAGCTGGACAGCCAGTTGGACGTCGCGATGGACGCCCTGCGGTGTCCGCCCGGCGACACGCCCGTGAAGATCCTGTCGGGCGGCGAGATCCGGCGCGTGGCCCTCTGCCGCCTGCTGCTGCGCAAGCCCGACATCCTGCTGCTGGACGAACCCACCAACCACCTGGACGCCGAATCGGTCCTGTGGCTGGAGCAGCACCTGCAGCGCTACGCGGGCACGGTCATCGCCGTCACCCACGATCGATACTTCCTGGACAACGTGGCCGGCTGGATCCTGGAACTGGACCGCGGCGGCGGCATCCCCTGGAAGGGCAACTACTCGTCCTGGCTGGAGCAGAAGAAGAACCGCCTGGCCCTGGAAGAAAAGCAGGAAAGCGAGCGCCAGCGCACCCTGGCCCGCGAATTGGACTGGATCCACCTGTCCCCCAAGGGGCGCCACGCCAAGGGCAAGGCCCGCATCACGGCGTACGAAAGCCTGCTGGCCCAGCAGCCCGAGCAGATGGCCCGGGAACTGGAAATCTACATCCCGGCCGGCCCGCGCCTGGGCGACGTGGTCATCGAGGCCAAGGGGATCCGCAAGGCCTTCGGCGACAAGCTGCTGATCGACGACATGGACTTCCTGATCCCGCCGGGCGCCATCGTGGGCATCATCGGGCCGAACGGCGCGGGCAAGACGACGCTGTTCAAGATGATCACGGGCGCCGAAACGTCCGACGCGGGCACCCTGCACCTGGGGCAGACGGTGAAACTGGCCTACGCCGACCAGGTGCGCAGCAGCCTGGACCCCGACAACACCGTGTGGGAAGTCATCAGCGGCGGGCTGGACCGCCTGCTGCTGGGCGGCGTCGAAGTGAACAGCCGCGCCTACGTGTCGCGGTTCAACCTGAACGGATCCGATCAGCAGAAGAAGGTCGGCACGCTGTCGGGCGGCGAGCGCAACCGCGTCCACCTGGCCCAGATGCTGAAGATGGAAGCGAACGTCCTGCTGCTGGACGAACCCACCAACGACCTGGACGTGAACACGCTGCGGGCGCTGGAAGACGGCCTGGAGCGGTTCGCGGGCTGCGCGCTGGTCATCAGCCACGACCGCTGGTTCCTGGACCGCATCGCGACGCACATCCTGGCGTTCGAAGGCGATTCGAAGGTGACGTGGTTCGAAGGCAACTTCGACGAGTACGAGGCCGACAAGAAGGCCCGCTTGGGAACCGACTGGCAGCCGCACCGGATCCGGTACCGCAGCCTCACCCGCTAGTTACACCGCCAATTTCCCCTGGGGAACGCCTTCATGCTGGGCGACTGTCCGGCCAGCACGAACAGGCTGCGGCGATTCTTCGGTTCGGGCGTTTCGTCGGGCGTGTCCACCGCCAGCACCTCCTCCCCGAAGCCCTGGCTGCACACGCCGACCCGCAGGCCGTGGGCATGCAGCCACGCCGCCAGCGAACCGGCCCGCGCCTCGCTGAGGTTCTGGTTGTAGGCCTTGTCGCCCACGGTGTCGGTGTA
>CAINDP010000206.1 GCA_903847405.1 uncultured Myxococcales bacterium
CATGATCCTGGCGCCCGACACGGCCCAGCCCAAGATCTACCGCGAGTCGATCGCGCCGTACCTGAAGGCCGGGAAGACCCTGATGTTCGCCCACGGCTTCAACATCCGCTACGGCACGATCACGCCGCCCGAAGGCGTGGACGTCAGCCTGGTCGCGCCCAAGAGCCCGGGCCACCGCGTCCGCGAAACGTACCAGTCCGGCGAGGGCACGCCCGCCCTGGTCGCGGTCGAGCGGGACGCAACCGGAAAGGCGCTGGCGAATGCGCTGGCCTATGCGAAGGGCATCGGGTGCACCCGGGCCGGCGTGCTGGAAACGACGTTCACCGAGGAAACGGAAACGGACCTCTTCGGCGAGCAGGCGGTCCTGTGCGGCGGCGTCAGCGCGATGGTGAAGGCCGCGTTCGAGACGCTGGTGGGCGCGGGCTACCAGCCGGAGCTGGCGTACTTCGAGTGCATGCACGAACTGAAACTGATCGTGGATTTGATGTACCGCGGCGGCCTCAACTACATGCGATACTCGGTCAGCGACACGGCCGAGTACGGCGACTACATCGCGGGTCCCCGGCTGGTGGACGACCGCGTCCGGGCGACGATGAAGGCCCTCCTGACCGAGATCCAGGACGGGACCTTCGCGAAGAACTGGGTCGCGGAAAACGAGGCCGGGCAGCCCTGGTTCCAGGAGGAACGGAAGCGGCAGCGCCACCACCTGATCGAGGAGGTCGGCGGGAAGCTGCGGCGCGGCATGTCCTTCCTGGACCCGGTGGAAATGCCCGAGGATGCCCCGGGCGGCGGGCGCTAGCAACGAGGTGCACCATGAAGCGCGGCTACTTCTGTCCCCACTGCGAAGTGACGTTGAACCCCTCCACCAAGATCATCCTGAAGGTGGCCAAGGGGCAGCAGCGCGGGCTGGTTCTGTTCAGCGCGCAGCCCGGCAACTACAACGCCATCTGGTCGCCTGAACTGCTGCTGGCGCAGGGGGACCGCGTGTCGTTCTACTGCCCGGTCTGTTCGGCGGACCTGCGGTTCGAATCCGACGAGCACTTCGCCCGGATCGGGTTCGCGTCGCGCGGGGGGACGACCGGCCAGGTCCTGTTCTCGCGGACGCTGGGGGAGCACGCCACGTACTTCGTGACGAAGGAAACGGTCCGCTCCTATGGCGAGGCCGCGGCGCAGGATGCCGGGCTGAACTTCTTCGGGGAGCGCCGGGAACCGGGCTGACCGTTTGCTTTCGGGTGGCATGGCCGGCTGTTTCCAGGTTCCCTCCAAAGTCCCCTGCATCCCTCCGGTTCCCCGTCGCCACCTTGGTGCAGTCCTTCTGGAAGTGGTACCCATCAGGCAATCGTGTTCAGGGCTGCCCCACGGCGTGCAGGGCCGGGGGTGGATTCGGAAGGAGGCGTCGATGGTCCGGGGATTCGGATGGCTGGTCGTGATGACGTCGCTGCTGTGCCTCGCGGGGTGTGATGCCGGGGACGACGGCATCGAAGTCCCGACGACCATGGCGCAGATGAAGGTGCCCGCGTCGTTTTCCTATGAAACGGTCCGGGACGTCGAACTGGACGTGACGGCCCGCTGGCCGGACCGCAGCCCCGCCGTCGGCATCGTGGTGATGGTGTTCACGGACGAGGTCGATCCTCCCGGCCCGGACCAGGTGGTCGCCCGGGGCCTCACCGGGGCCGACGGGCGCTGGATTGGGACCGTGTCGCTGCCCGGCCGCATGGAGGCGGTACCCCTGGTGGCCAGCCTGGTTGGCGTGTCCGCGTCGGCCCTGGTCCCGATCCAGGACGGCCGCGCCACCGTGGTGTTCCAGCCCGCGGAAGGGGGGGAGTGACCATGAGGAAGCACGCCTGGATTCTTCCGGTCCTGGTCCTGGCCTCCCTGAGCCTGGGGTACACGCTGGTCGGCGGGAAGGTGGTCTGGACCTTCCTGGCAGGGGCCTATTCGGGCCACTACGATTCGTCCGGCATCCCGGTCGCGTTCGATTCCGTGAAGGCGTGGGACCCGGCCTTCCTGGAGCGGGTGACCAAGGCGCTGCCCGAACAGAAGAGCGTGCCGACGCTGCATCCGGAGTACCTGGCGTCGGACGAGGCGGCCAATGTGCGCCTGACCGAGGAGGCGGACGTGTTCGTCAGCTTCCTGCACGAGGGCGCCGGCAACAAGAACAGTTTCGGGTATTTCCGGTTCGATGACGCGGCGGTCCCGACCGCCGGTCTGGGGGTGTCCGAGGTCGTGTTGTTCCCGAACTCGTCCTACAGCGCCAGCGGCGGCAGTGCGGCCGGGTTGAAGACGGGGCAGACCCTGGCCCTGGGGCGCTTCCCCGGCGGGACGCGCCTGGGGTTCTTCGTGGCTTCGGGCGGATTCAACACGACGACCGGCGTGGACACCACCCTGCGGGCGAGCAGCCTGTTCTACACGCTCCAGGGCCCGAACCCGGAAACCAACACGGCCCTGCGCCCGCACACGGTCCTGCTGTACGACAGCCCGACGCAGAGCGCGGTGCTGGGCATGGAGGACATCAACCGGGTTTCGACCAGTTGCGACCAGGACTTCAACGACATCCTGTTCGTCGTCACCGCGAACCCGCCGGAGGCCCTGTCCGGCACCACGCTGACGAAACTGCCGCCGGTGACCGACCGGGACAAGGACGGCGTGGCCGACGCCGACGACGCCTATCCGGACGACCCGGACCGGGCCTTCGACGAGTACCTTCCGTCCAAGGGTACGTGGGGGACCCTGGCCTACGAGGACCAGTGGCCGACCCAGGGCGACTACGACATGAACGACCTGGTGGTGCTGTACCAGTACCACCTCGTCACCGACGCGAACCGTTCGGTGAAGGACGTGGACGCGGGGTTCCGGATCGCGGCCCGGGGCGCCGGCAACCACAACGGCTTCGGGCTGCGGTTGCCCGGGGTGTCCGCGGGCCAGGTCCAGGCCGCGACCCTGCAGGTGGGCACGGCGATGGCGACGGCGGTGACCTCGGAGTCCGCGTCGGAGGCCGTGTTCCGGCTGTTCGACGACGCCCAGCCCCTGACACCGGCGCCGTCCGGGTGCACGTTCTTCCGGACCGAGGCCGGGTGCCTGGG
>CAINDP010000207.1 GCA_903847405.1 uncultured Myxococcales bacterium
CTCTCGCCGGAGCTGGAGCCGACTCGGGACGATCTCCCCCCGAGCGCGCAGGCGGAGGCGATGGGTTTCCACCGGAAACTCTCGCCGGAGCTGGAGCCGACTCGGGACGATCCATGATGGGGGTGCTCCGGGCTTCAAGGTCCGCTGAAGGATCGCGCTCTTCGGGCCGGGGATCAAGGTTTCGGGACCGGGCGACAGGCGGCCGGCCGGCGAGAGTCGGGGAAGACCCGGGGATCGTGGACGGGATTCCGGGGAGCAGGCGGCGTCACTCGCGTCCGCCGTCCGTGATTTCGTTGAGGAGTTCGGTGGCTTCCCGGGCCAGGATCGGGTCCGTGGCCTGCCCCGCGACCAGTTCCAGCGCGCGCTGCGCGTCGGGTCCGTCGATGTCCGCCATGGCCCGCAGGGCCGCGAACGGGACCTCGGGACGCTTCGACAGGGCCATCTTGCCCAGGGCCTTCAGGGCGGCCGGATCCTGCAACCGCGACAGGACGCCGACGGCCCGCAACGCGACGTCGTCGTCGTCCGAGTCCAGGAGGCCCATGGACGGTTCGAGGGCCGCACGCAGGCGGCGCATCCCGGCCTCCTCGAGGGCAGCCAGGAGCACCGAGCGGGCAACACGTTTCGGCGACGTCAGGATCCCGGCCACGGCGTCGTCAGGCAACCGGGCCACCCGGGCCTGCCCCAGGGCCAGGTCCAGCGCTTCGCGGACCGCCCGCGCGACCGTCAGTGCCAGGATTCCCCGGGCCTTCCCGTCCTCGCAGCCGGAGCAGGAGGTCATGCCGACGCCGTCGTAGGACTCGTCCGGGTGGCCGGGGGAGGCCTGGTCCAGCGTCACCTCGACGGACACCACGACGGTCCCGGGCTCGTCGGCGGGGGAACCGGACTCGCATCCGATGGCCACCTCCATGACCGTCTTGGCCGCGGGGTCCAGGTCCAGGCCGGCCAGCAGCGCGAACCCGATGCCGGTCGCCGCCGGGCAGTCCTCGGGCGCCGTTCCTTCGTCGGCCGACACGAACTGGACCTTCAGGCCCGCGAGGGGCGGGCCGAGCGGCGTCGTCAGGGGGGGGGCCGGGGACCTGGCGCAGGCAAGACATGCCGCTGCCGCCAGGAAAGGCAGAATCGGGATCGTCCGAGGCAGCATCATGTAGGGCGTTCTACACCTGAACCCGGGGCGACTGCAAGGGTCCGGGGGCGGGGGAGGGGATGGGGAGAGGGGGCGGGGAGGCCGCAGGGGGGGCGGGGCGTCCACGTTTTCGTCGATGTCGACGTCCACGTCCACGTGCACGTCCACGATCAGGTTCACGATCACGTCCCCGAGCATTGCGGCAGGGCGGTCGCGGGCGACCCTGTGAAGGCGTCGTGGTAGAATGTCGGCCGTCGATGTTTCGGGAGAAGGGACGCAGTGGCAGCGGTCGAGCCCAGGTTGTTGAAGGGATTCCGGGATTTCCTGCCGGCCGAGCAGGCGGGCCGGCAGACCATGCTGGACGCCATCACGCGGGCCTTCGAGGCCTGCGGGTTCGCGCCGCTGTCCACGCCCGCCATCGAGTACGCCGACGTCCTGCTGGGCAAGTACGGCGTCGAGGGCGAAAAGCTGCTGTACCGGTTCCTGGACAACGGCGGCCGCGACGTGGCGCTGCGATACGACCTGACCGTGCCCCTGGCGCGGGTCGTGGCGCAGTACCGGGATCTGCCCAAGCCGTTCAAGCGCTACCAGACCGGGACCGTGTGGCGTGCCGAAAAGCCCGCCCACGGACGGTTCCGCGAGTTCATGCAGTACGACGCCGACATCGTGGGCGCGGCATCGCCGCTGGCCGATGCGGATTGCATCGCGGCCGGCATCCTGGCCCTGGAGGGCCTGGGCCTGGACCGCTTCATCGTGCGGATCGGCCACCGGGGCGTGTTGAACGCGCTGCTGGCCGGTCTTGGGATCCTGGACACGGGGCTTCAACTGGCGGTTCTTCGGGTTCTGGACAGGCGGGAGAAGATCGGGGAAGAGGCAGTTGGGCAGATGTTGTCGGAACTCGGAATCTTTCCCGAGAATTCCGAGCGCCTGATGAGAGCCTTGAATGAGGGTGAGACCGGCCTGGATTTCGCGATGCTGTCGGCAACGGATGCGGGTTCCCAAGGATACGCGCACTTGAGCCGCGTCGTGGAAGTCCTCCGTCGCATGGGTTACGGAGAGCGAATTCGCTGGGACTTGAGCATTGCCCGCGGGCTGGACTACTACACCGGCACCGTCTACGAAACCACGCTGCTGGACCTGCCGTCCGTCGGCTCGGTCATGAGCGGAGGCCGGTACGACACGCTGCTGGAAACCTACGGCGTGCCCGCCATTCCCTGCGTCGGGATCAGCATCGGCGTGGATCGGCTGTTCGCGGCGCTGGTCGAACTGGGCCGCGCTCCCACCGGCGCCACGGGACCTCAGGTCGTCGTGTGCATCCTGGGGGAATCGGTGCTGATGACGGCCGTGGGCGTGGTGGCGGACCTGCGCCGGGCGGGCGTGCGGACCGAGTCCGTACCCGAGCCGACCGCGCGCCTGAAGAAGCAGTTCGAGTACGCGTCGCGTCGCGGCGCCCGGTTCGCGATCCTTCTGGGCGATGCCGAGGTGGCCGAGGGTCGGGCCGCGGTGAAGGACCTGGCGACGGGCCTGCAGGAGTCCGTCCCGCTGGCGGACCTGGTGGAGCATCTGCGCCACGCTATATCCGAGGGGTGAACCCATGGCGGTCACCGACAAGGAACTGGACAGCGACCTCGCCGAACTGGCGACTCGCGTCGAAAAAATGCGGGTCAAGTACCAGGGCTTCTTCCTGGGCCTCGAAAAACTGCCCCCCCTGTTCGAACGCGACCAACTGGAACGGTTCATTCGCGTGAGCCCCTTGAACGATGCCCACCGGGCGGTCCACAAGTTCCGGTTCCAGGCCCTCCTGCAGCGCTACCGGACGCTGGCGGTCTACTGGGA
>CAINDP010000208.1 GCA_903847405.1 uncultured Myxococcales bacterium
ATCCATGTATCCGCTGCCGTCGAACCGCCTCCCGCCGGACATGGTGATCTGGCACCGCAGCACGTTCCAACTGGACGGCGGCGTGGATTCGGGCGAGGAGCGGACGGGCTGCGACTACCTGCTGCCCTACTGGATGGGGCGGTACTACGGGTGGATCGACGCCACGTGGTAGGGCGCGGCGGCGGGCCGGGCGCGGCGCGGAGGAAGGTCGGATGGGGATCCCGGAAAAGATCGTCGTGCGCGGCCTGCGGGCGGGCGCCGGCGACACCCGGGAACGGGAAATCGAGCGGACCGACTTCCATGACTGCGATTTCACCGGGCAGGACTTCTTCAAGGCGGCCCTGGAATCCGTGACGTTCACCCGCTGCAACCTCAGCATGGCGGATTTCCGCAGCGCGAAACTGCAGGGCGTCCGGTTTGTCGAGTGCAAACTGGTCGGGATCAGTTTCATGGAAGCCGACCCCTTCGCGCTGCAGATCCAGGTGGAATCCTGCAAGGTCATGGGCTGCCTGTTCGGCGGCATGCGGCTGCGGAAGGTCGTCCTGCGGGACTGCGATTTCCAGGACTGCAGTTTCGTCGGCGCGGACCTGTCGGAGGCGGACTTTTCGCGCAGCACGTTCCGGGCGTCGGAATTCAACACGACCAACCTGCAGAAAGCCGATTTCCGCGGCGCGTCCGGGTACCAGATCAACCCGCTCAGCAACAACGTCAAGCGCGCCCGGTTCAGCCTGCCCGAGGCGTTGAGCCTGCTGGGGTACCTGGGTGTGGAACTGTCGACGTGACGGGGGCTTGACCGTTCGCAATCGCGGCGGCGGGAGTCAGAACCGCGTGCTCCAGGCCAGGCCCGGCAGCGGGCCGGTGCGCAGGTCGCCCAGGACGACGGGGTGGGGCAGGGGCGGGGCGGGATGGCCCGGTCGCAACGCGTCGTGCAAGCCGATGCCCAGCGCGAAGATGCCGTCGATCACCGAGATGATGCCGGGGGTCATGAACAGGCCGCTCATCTGGTGCTGAAACTCCACGGTGTCGTCGCGTCCGGGCGTGTCGTTGAACGTGGACGCCCCTGCCGCGATGGTGATGGCGCCGGAAACGATGCCGGCCATGCCGAAGCCCACCGCCGACCAGGCCAGGCCACGGTTGGGCACGGCCCGTCCCTCGTCGCAAGCCGTCGCGATGCCCAGCCCGACGTTCACCCCCATCAGGATCCCGCCGAGGACCCCGTTCGCGACGAGGGCGGTTCCGTTATCCGCGAGGGCCGGTCGTGCGGCGGCCATCACCAGCAGGCTCGTCAACGCCACCGCGGCCCATCGCCCTTGAATCCCGGCCATTCGTTCCTCCTCGTCTGCCCACGTTTCTTACGCAACGGTCGTGCCATGGTGTGAAAATCAACGATTACAAATGGATCGCGTGGGTGAGGCGGGTGGGAGAGGGCTGGTTGTGGAGCATGCGTGCTCCGGGAATTGGCCAGGGACGGGCGCCGTTCAGCCTCTGCGACCGGGCGGACCCGAACTTCGTTCTGCAACCGCGCTACAATCGCCCCGTCACGTCCGGGGGTGGGCCCCGGACCCCAGGAAGGAGTCGTCCATGAGGACCCTGTCCATGTTCGCGATCGCCGTGTCGCTGCTGGCCGTGTGCCCGTCCGCGTTCGCCAAGGACGCCAAGGGCAAGAACCCCGTCGTCACGATCGAAACGACGCTGGGCACCATCGAAATGGAGCTGTATCCCGCCAAGGCC
>CAINDP010000209.1 GCA_903847405.1 uncultured Myxococcales bacterium
CGGGAGTGGTCAACACGGTATGCGCGGTGGCGCTGGACGCCAGCAGCGTGAGGGCGGTGGTCGTCAGCATCCGGAACGAACGGTGATTCATGGTTTCCTCCCGAGGTGCGCCGGGAGGATCCTGCCCCAGCGCGAGGAAACAAAGATAAGAAGTGTCCGCGATTGGGCAAGGGGTGGGGGCGTTCCGCGGTCAATGAACCGAACGTACCGGCAGAAACTCAAACCAATAGAACAGTTGCAGTGGCCCGCTGGACGGTGTTGAGATGCCTTCGCAATAATACAGGTGAACTCAAAACGAGGTTGGACCATGCGAATGCTGGTCCAGGTTCAACTCCCTCACGACAGGTTCAATGCTGCGGTCAAGGACGGGACGATCGGCTCGAAGATCGGGCGGATCCTGGAGGACATCAAGCCCGACGCCGTGTACTTTTCCGAACAGGGCGGCAAGCGGAGCGCGACGCTGATCGTGGACGTCGCCGACGGGACGAGGGTCCCGGCGATCGCGGAGCCGTGGTTCCTGACGTTCAACGCCGACGTGCAGTTCCACGTCCTGATGTCGCCGGAGGAACTGGGTCGTTCCGGCCTGGGCGATCTGGGGAAGAAGTGGGGCTGACGAACCCGCTGCCCCCGCTGGCCCCCGGCCCCCCCTCGTGATACCCTTTCGCGTCACGATCCATCAATCGGGAGGAAGCCATGATCCGTGCATTGCGCGTGGTGGGCCTGCTGGCGCTGGTGTGTCCTGTCCTGTGGATCGCCGCGTCGGGCTGCGGCAGCAGCGGCAGCGACGGTGACGTGTCATCGGACGTGGGAACCGACATCCCCGGCGACGTGCCGATCGACACGATCGGGGACGAAGGCCGGGATCCCGGCACCGGCGAGGACGTGACGCCGGTCGATCCCGGAACGCCCGACACCCCCGACGTGCCGTCCACGTGCACCCCGGCATGCGTGTATGCCGACGGGAAGTACTGCGACGAGGCCGCGGCGGAGTGCAAGGTGCAGGCCTGCGCCGCCTGCCTGCGGAACTCGGACTGCCAGGCGGGCCAGACCTGCATGGACTTCGTATTCGAGAACGGCGTGAAGGGCAGCCTCTGTTCGAAGGGCTGCGCGACGGACGGGGACTGTCCGGGGGGCTTCACCTGCGGCGGCGATCCGAAGACGTGCCTGCCCCGCGCCCTGTGCCCTGCGGAATGCGGCGCCGGGGCCCTGGGCGACCCCTGCCTGAAGAACGGCATCAACGAGGCGTGCGGCAACTGCGTCGGGGACCTGACCTGCGTCGGTTCCGGGCCGACCGCGGCCGCGACCTGCCAGTTCGATCGCGACTGCGTGGCCCAGGGATTCGGCCGCGAAATGCACCCGGACTGCGTGGACGGGGCGTGCGGGTCGTCCATCTGCGCGTCCTCCTGCATGTCCGCGGCCTGCCCCGAGGGCTTCCTGGAGTTCCGTCCCGTGTTCGCCGCCTGCTGGTGCGTACCGGCGGGCAAGTCGGGCGCTGGCGACGCGTGCCCCGTGTTCAACGTGAACACCGACGCCGACTCCTGCAGCGCGGCATTGACGTGCCTGGGCATCGAGGCGAAGTCCGGCACCGACGCCTGCACGGTCGACGCCGACTGCTCGAAGAACAACTACTTCGGGAACCCGGACTGCGTGGGCGGCTTCTGCGGCACGTCGTTCTGTTCGCCGCGGTGCGCCGCGGCCGGGACCTGCACCGGGGACTTCGCCCCGATGGACGTCAGCGGGGTCTGCTACTGCATTCCGCAGGCCGTGGGGACGTCGGCGGCCGGTGATCCCTGTCCGATCTTCAACGTCCATGGGACGGCCGACAACTGCCAGTCGGGCCTGGCCTGCCTGGGCATCGAGGCCGCGTCGGACGGCACCGCCTGCACGGTGGACGCCGACTGCCCGATCGACCAGTTCATGGGCAACCCCCAGTGCAAGGACGGCTTCTGCGGCACGTCCTTCTGCGCGGCGAAGTGCAACGACCTGGGCCGGTGCGAGGGCGCGTTCGGCCCGATCGCGGTCGGCGATACCTGCTACTGCGCGCCCGTCGTGGTGGGCACGTCGGAGGCGGGCGACCCCTGTCCCTTCGGCACGGTGCACACGACGGCCAGCGCCTGCGCCGCCCAACTGTCCTGCCTGGGCATCCCGGCGTCCGACACCACGACGGCCTGCACGGTCGACGGGGACTGCCCGGCCGCCGACTTCTTCGGCAACGGCCAGTGCATCGCCGGCCACTGCGGCGCGTCGTTCTGCTCGCCCTACTGCGACGCCCACGCGCGATGCGGCGCGGGCTTCATCCCCGGGGACGTCAGCGGTTCGTGCCTGTGCATCCCGACGGTCATCGGGACGTCCCTGGCGTTCGCGGCGTGCCCCATGGGCCTGTCGAACGGCACCGCCGACGACTGCGCCGCGAACCTCCTGTGCGTGGGCCTCGCGGACGCCGGCAGGAGCGCCCTGTGCGCCGTCGACGCGGACTGCGCCATGCCGAACGGCGACTGCGTCGACGGCCTCTGCGGCACCTCGTACTGCTCGCCCTACTGCGACGACGCCGACGCCTGCGCCACGGGCACGCCTTTCACCCTGGACACCGGGACGTGCCTCTGCGCTCCGGCCCAGGCGACGGGCGCGGCCGTGCTGGGGGATGCGTGCCCCAACCAGAACGTGAACCTTGCGGCCCCCGCCTGCCAGGACGGACTGTCCTGCGCGGGCCTGTGGTCGTATGCCGGGGCGCCGATCTGCACCACGACCGCCGACTGTCCGGCCTCACCGGTCGTGCCGTGGGACTGCAAGTTCGGGCACTGCGGATACTCGTGGTGCGTTTCCGATTGCGACGCCGCGGGCGCCTGCCCGGTCGGCGCGACGGCCACCCTGGTCGCGAACGGGGGCGGGTGCTACTGCCAGGAAGGCGCCGCCGGGACCGTCGCCGCGGGCCAGGGCTGCACCTTCCAGAACGTGAACCTCGCGGCGGGCGCATGCGCGGCAGGCCTGGCGTGCATCGGCCGTCCGGCGCTGACCTGGAATTCCACCGCCTGCACCACGACCGCCGACTGCGCCCCGGCGGACTTCCGCGGCACGGTCGAATGCCTCGGGGGGGCCTGCGGTTCCTCGTTCTGCGCGGCTGCCTGCGCGACCGGCGGGACCTGCGGCGCGGGCTTCGAGCCCCTGACCGACGCCGGCGGCCTCTGCTGGTGCCAGCCCAGGACCCCGGTCTGACCCGAAATGGGGACAGACACCGATTTCCCCGCTATTCCCGTCCCGGAATGACTGAACCTGCCTTGATGATGGGATTATTGCGCGGTGCTGGACAGGGAAAATGGGGACAGACACCGATTTCCCCGGAAATCGGTGTCTGTCCCCATTTTCCCTGTCCCCATTTTCCTGTCCCCATTTTCGCGGGGGGCGGGCTACTGCTGCAGGGTGCCCTTGAAGCCGCCGCCGTCCACGTCGACGTACAGCGCGTTGGTGAAGGCGTCCGGGGTGCCTCCGGTCAGGGGCTGGAGGGTGCCGCCGCCGCGGACCACGACGACGTACCAGGTGTCGACCGCGGGGGTCAGCACGACGTCCACGTCGGCGCGCAGGGCTCCGACCGCGGGCTGTCCGGCCAGCGGCAGGGCGGTGGTCAGGGACGCCCCCGACAGGTCGCCGGTCTTCTGGACCAGCTTGCCGTCCACCAGGTCCAGCGGCAGCGGACGCCCGTTGCCATAGACTTCCAGGGTCGAAAGGTCCATCCACGTCGGGGCCTGGGCCTTCACGCGCACCGTCACGGTCCCGTCAATCTTCGGGGCAACCAGTTCCGTCGGACCCATGCGCTCGACGCCGTCCACGAAGGTCTGCACGAACGCCCCGTACGACACGACGACCTGTTGGGCCTTCACCGCGGCCGTGATGTCCGCCGTGGTGACCGTGGCGGGCGTCCTGGCGCCCAGGCGCACCAGGTTGCGCCCCCAGCCGACGGCGTGGTTGCGGAAGTGGCTGTCCGAGTTGGACACGGCCGTGATCGGGTGCCCGGTGTTCAGCCAGCCGAACCAGTCGCGCATCGGGGGGATGTCCCCGGAACCACGGGGGGCCTGGGCCGCGATCGTCGCGTCGTAGGATTCCAGGTACTGGGCGGGCGTCCCCAGTTCCTCCTTCACTTCCATCATGTCGTAGTCCCAGTTCATCGGCTCGGCGGTGTTGAACTTGCCGCCGGTGGTCGGGTCGAAGGCGATGAACGAACTGTAGCCGGATCCCACGCTGCGCGGGTGGTTCATCTGCCACAGCGTGACGCCGGGGATCGTGCGGATGATCGCGGTCAGTTCCGGCTGGGTCTTCCCGGAAAACAGCTTGGTGCCCGCGAAGGGCAGCATGTTGCCGGCCGTGCCGTCGGGCATCACCAGCCAGCCTTCCCAGCCGAAGAAGTTGAAGTGGCCGACGGTGTTCACCGACACCTCGTCGCCGTTCAGGCCGTGCAGTTGCGTCCCGACGTTCATCGCAACGACGTTGCCCTCGAAGGAATTGACCATGTCGTGCTCGGTGGCCGCGGCGATCTCGACGCCCTCGTCCACGTTCGCCGCCATCTTGTCCCAGGGCGACATGCCCGAATCCAGGCTGCCGAACGTGTGCTGGTGGAAGTCCGCGGCCAGGTAGCCCGTGGTGTCCACCGACCGGAACAGCTTCGCGGCGACGGTCGTGGTTTCCCCCGCCTTCACCTCGATGTCCTGGAAGACGTGCTGTTCGTATTCGGGACCGCGCGATACCACGACCTTGTAATGGCCCGGCTTCAGCGGAACCGTCGCGGCCGTGCCATGGACCGAATTCAGCAGCGCGCACACCTGGCCGATTCCGGTGCCCATCGGGTACATGCCCAGTTCGCACCACTTGTCGGTGCCGGCCACGCCGTCGCCGGTGGCGCGGACGCACCCGTAATCGCTTTCCTCGATCGCCTTGTCCGATCCGCCGGCGTCGTCCAGGCAGATCAGCGAGGCCTTGCCGGCGACGGGGCCGATCGTCGCGGCGGTGCCCAGATCGGCGCCGTCCACCTCGTCGATCGACAGCGTGATGCGGCCCGCGGCGGCGAAGGCGACGTCCTTCGTAGCACCGGCCTCCGGAAGGGTCACGGAGGCGGTCACGCTGGTGCGGCCGGGGGAAGTCGCGATGAAATCGTACGTCCCCGCGGGCAGGCCCAGCGCGTAGGCGCCGTCCGCGCCGGTGATGGCCTGGTTCATTGCGTGGCGCTCGCCGCCCGTGCCGGTCATCGCGGTCACGCGGACCCCGGCCAGCGGCGCCCCGGCCTCGTCCTTCACGGTCCCGCCCAGCGTCGGGACGGCCTCGTTGCGGATTTCGCGGATGGTCTTCAACACCGACGCGATGTCCCCGGTTCCCACGATCAGGTAGCGCTCGAACGAGTTCTGCCCGTAGGCCGGAACCGTGAAATCGGTGGACAGCAGGCTGATCGTGCCGCTGGCGTCCACCAGCGGGAGGTTCATGACGCCCGACTTCATCGTGTAGCCGTAGGACGCGCCGCGCCCGGTGCTGGCGATGGCCGCCACGTCGCCCGCCGCGTCGCCGAAGCCGCCTTCCACCGTGAAGAAGTGCTGTGCCCCGCCGAAGGACAGGAAGTCGCCGGCCACCAGGTTCGGCTGCGGGTACTTCGTGTCGTTGATCGCGGTCGTGCGCAGCGTCAGGTAGTGGGCGTCCGGCGTCAGCACGTAGTCGTTCTGCAGCGTGACGTCCAGCTCCTGGGCCATGTTGTCCAGCATCGCGATCATGTTGGTGTTCACGTCCTTGCCCGAAACGCGCAGGATGGCTTCCTTGCCGTCCACGCCGCTCTTGAGGACCTCCACCTTTTCCGACGAGCAGACCCGGAAACCGACGATCGCGAACAGCTCGCGCCACTGATCGTTGCCTTCCTCGTCGTCCCCGTGCCGCACGTCGGCGTCGATCAGGTTGCCGCCATACAGGTACAGGTGCACCGAGGTGCCGGCGTCCTGGATCAGGAAGCGCACGTGGTCGTTTTCGACGATGTAGGACCGCCCCACGAAGCCGTAGGCGTTGTCGCCGCCCACCAGGTCGGCCGTCGTTTCGACCTTGCGGGCCGACAGGAAGGGGATCGGGCCGACGTCGGTGTCCACGGGCGTGTCGGTCGCCTCGTCCGCCAGGTCGCCGATGGCGTCGGGCGGGACGTCACCCGGCAGGTCGCCCGCCAGGTCGCCGATCGTGTCGGGCAGGTCCGCCGCGTCGTTCCCGCCGCTGCCGCCCGAACCGCAGGCCAGCCATCCGGCCGCCAGGACCGCCATCCCGAACCCCGTCCACCGCGTCGAAACCATGCTGTTCCCCTTCGAAAAAAACCAAGCGCATTGTAGGGCGAAAACGGGGCGCAGGGATGGGGGATTGTCGGAAAGGCCGCGGGCCGGGGCCTTTCTAGCGGGAACCGGCGTCGACGTCCCAGGGGGCGCCGTCCTTGTAGAGGGCCTTGTAGCCGCCGCCGTCCACGTCCACGAAGACGGGATTGGTCGCCGAGAAGGGCAGGTGCTTGCTGACGGGGGTCATCTGGTGCCCGTCCAGCAGCGAGCCGGCCACGGCCACGATGTGGGCGTCGTTCGTCAGCGGCAGGTCGAAGGTTTCGTCCAGGCGGACGACCTCGGTCGTGTCGGCGGGCACCGGTTCGCGGACCAGGACGCCGTTGGCATAGACCCGGACGAAGCTCAACTGCATCCAGGCGGGCGCCAGGACCTGCAGGTGGACCTGGACCGACGCGCCCTGGGCGGCGACCGTCTGGCCCATCGTCGCACCATTGACGGTGATTCGCAGGATCGGGCCGCCGACGACCTCGTGGGTGAACGCCTTCATGCGGCCGAACAGGTCGGTCGGATCGACGTCCCCCGGATTGGGCGCGTCCACGGGCACCATGTTGCGGGGAACGCCGTAGTTCCCGCTGTAGCCGTGCTCGTCCGAGCCCCCGATGGCGGCGATGGAATAGCCGCGGTTCAGCAGGTTGAACCAGGCCGGGAGGTTCGTGCCGAGGATCGACGCGACATCGTCGCCCCCGTTGTAGATTTCCATCGCGTCCAGCAGGCGCAGGTCCAGGCCGGGCAGTGCGTCGGCGGGGTTGGACGTCGCGGTGATGCCGTAGGTCGTGAACGTGGCCGAGCCGTCGTAGGGGTGGGCCGAGGCCAGGAACTGGCAGTCCAGGTCCTCGCGGGCCCGGGCGTGGATTTCGCTGAACATCAGGTTTCGCGCCACGGCGCCGTCGGCGTCCCGCTCCAGGAAGTCGACCGTGTAGTACTGGTCGTAGGCGGGCGGCTTCAGGCAGCCGTTGGCCGTGGTGTGGCCCTCCAGCGGCGAAATCTCGGCGCCCCAGAAACCGATGACCTGGTCCTGCAGGCCCAGCCGCTGGATCGTCCCCTGGTGGGTGGCGAAGTGATCGTGGTCGGCGGCGTTCATGACCTGGATGCCGTTCGCCAGGGCGTTGTAGACGCGGTCCTCGACGGGCACGTAGCTGTCGATGCCCATCTCGCTGTGCTCGTGCGTGTTCACCATCACGGAACCGGTGGTGTCGATGGCCGGCAGGACCGTTCCTTCCAGCAGGGTTTCGGACCCGGCGGTGACGGTGACGTTCTTGCGGTCGATGGTCCAGACCATGCCCCGGGACAGGGTCGCCGTGTAGTCGCCGGCCGCCATCGGGAAGCGGTAGTCGCCGTCCCGGATGGCCTCGAAGCGTGAAATCGACGACTGCCACGCGGCGTCCAGGCCCGGCTGCAAGGCGAGGGCGGCCGTGACCGGGGCGTCCGCGCCGTCCTTCGACCGGACGTGCAGCCAGCCCGCGGGGTGGGCCACGAGGTCCACCACGTTGGGACCGTCCTGCGTGATCGCGACCCCCGCCAGGACCGCGGCGTCGGCGCCCGGCAGAACCACCTCGAAGTCGTAGGTGCCGGGGGCCAGGTGCAGCGTCGCGTTGCCGTCGCTGCCTGGGATCGTGGTGGACGCGTATGCCTCGCTGGCATCGTCGGTCCGCAGGGCCCGGACCCGGGCGTCGCCCAGGGAGGAATGGGTGTCCGCCAGCGACACGTGTACCTGGACCGCCGCGGCCGGCCCCTCGCCCCGGATGGCGCGCAGGATGGGCAGGACGTCGTCCACGGTGCCGGTGCCGACGGCCAGGTACTGCCGGAAGGTCAGCGATTCGCCGTCGGCCATTTCGACGCTGGCCGCTTCCAGCAGCATCAGTTCGTCCACGTTCAGCAGCATCGACAGGGCCTGGCCGGCGGGAACCGTGAGCCCGTAGGACACGTCCCCGGCCTGGGCCGCCAGCCAGTGGATGTCGCTGCGGCTGGACAGGCAGGCCTGGTCGATCCCGCAGTGGTCGTGGAACTTGTCCAGACGCTTGCCGAACTGGAGGATCTGGCCGACGTTGATCGGGCCGGACCAGGCGCCGGCGTTGCGCAGCGTCGTGGCGATCTGGATGTAGCGCGCGTCCGGGGCCAGGATGTAGTCCGTCGTCACCTCCAGGAACATCGGCGTCGTCGGCAGGATCGAGTCGATGATCGTCATGCCGCCGTCCGTGCCCGTGAAGCGCACGATCGCAGTGCCCGTGAACGCGCCGTCATCGACGATCCGCATGTCGGTCGGCTTGAAGATCCGGCCGAAGCCCGTCATCGGGAAGATTTCGAAGAACTTGTCGTGGCCCAGTTCGCCGGCCGGGCGGACCACGTCGGCGTCCACCAGGGCCCCGGCGTAGGGGGAATACAGGCTGCGCGGGAGGCTGCGGACCACGAAGCGGACGTGCGCGTTGGACAGGACCGTGTCCCCGACCGCGCCCGCCGCCTGCACGCCGCCGATCAACTGGTCCGCCGAGGTCGTCACGAAGGCCTGGGCGCCGTTCACGTAGGGGCCCGTGTCCGGGGTGAGGTCCGGCACGTCGGCCAGCGAGTCGCCGGTTCCGGGATCGTCCACGTCGGTCGCCGCGACGTCCAGGTCCGACCCCCCGTCGACGGCGTCGGTCGTGACGTCGTCCCGGGCGTCGGTGCCGCCGTCGGAGCAGGCTGCGGCAGCCAGCAGCGCGGTGGTCAGGATGATCATGAAGAGCCGGTTCATTGTTCCTCCGGGGACAGGTACGGGTGCCGGGGGGGCGACGGATTCGCCTTGCCGACCCGGGGCATTTGAGCCACCGCGTCGGCGCAAGTCAAGGGTTTTCCGACAGGAAGCCGGACCCCGTCGGCGCGGCCCGGATTGACGCATCCCGCCCCGCGTCGCTAGGCTAGGGCCGTTTCGTCGCCCGGGGGAGAACGATGCGTGCCGGCGTGGTGCTGCAAGGCCTGATGGTCCCGTTCCTCCTGGTGGGCGCCGCCTGCGCGGGAGGGGAGGGCGGTCCGGCCGACGTGGGCGACGGTTCACAGGACGACGTGCCCGCCTGCACGGACCCCGACGCGGGACTCCCGGCGGCGATCCCGCTGGCCCAGCCCCTGGCTTCGGCGCGGCAGAACCTGCTGTTCCTGCGCGACTGGGTGTTCGCGACCGACGGGGAGGACGCGGGAGTCGCGCAGCAGTGGTTCGCCCCGGGATTCGACGACGGGGCCTGGCGCCCCATCCGCGCCGGCGAGCCCTGGGAAGCGCAACTGGGGTTCGACTGGGATGGCGTCGGCTGGTACCGCGCGACCGTGGACATCCCGGCGGACTGGGCGGGGGCGGCGGTCGTGCTGGAAATCGGCGGCGCCCAGGACACCTGGGACGCGTGGATCAACGGACAGCCCGCGTCGTCGTGCGGGGGGGACGGAGTGTCCTGCTGGCTGTTCCCGCCGGGCCCCGGCCGGGTGGACGGCCTGCTGCTGCCGGGGAAACCCAACGTGCTGGCCATCCGGGTCAGCGACTGGGGCAACGGCGGCAAGGGGGCGGCCGAGTTCGTGTTCGGGCAGGGCGGCGGGCTCTGGCGCAAGGTGCTGCTGCGGCGACACCTCCCCTTGGATTCGTGGCGCGACCTGCTGCCTGCACCGGTCCTGGATGCCCACCCCGAATGGGTGAACCTGTACGACGAGTCCTGGCGGATGGCCTGGGACAAGGTCGGGTTCGCCTGGCCGGGCAGCCCGATGCAGCCCGCCTACATGGACGAGGGCTTCAGCGAGCACATCTTCCAGTGGGACACCTGCTTCATCGCGCTGTTCGGCCGCTACGGGATGCGCCTGTTCCCGGTGATGGCGTCGCTGGACAACTTCTACGACCGGCAACTGGCCGACGGCTACATCGGGCGCGAGTACTCGGAAACCGACGGCTGGGCCTACTGGCCGGGGGACGACGACCTGCCGGGCGTGAACCCGCCGCTGTTCAGTTGGGTGGAGTGGGCCTGGTTCGAGTTCACGGGGGATGCGTCGCGGCTGCAGCGGGTGCTGCCGATCCTGGAACGGCAGTTCGCGTGGATGAAGGCCCACATGCGCCGGGGAGGCATCCCGGGGCTGTACGGGCAGAACGGCGTGGACAGCGGCATGGACAACCTGCCTCGGGGGGACGTGGCGAACCAGGGCTGGATCGACGCCTCGGCCCAGCAGGTGCTGAACGCGCGGTTCCTGCAACGCATGGCGGGCGTCCTGGGGTTGACCGACCGGGAGGCGGCGTGGGGGAAGGAGGCCGACGATCTGGCGGCCCTGGTCAACGCGTCCCTGTGGAGCGACGTCGACGGCTTCTACCACGACGCGCAGCGGGGCGGCGGCCTGTCGATGACGAAGCACATCGGGGCGTTCTGGACGCTGCTGGCCGGCATCGCGACCGGGGATCGGGCTGCGCGCCTGGTGCAGCACCTGGGGGTGGCGGGCGAGTTCGATCGTCCCCATCGCGTCCCGACGCTGTCGGCCGATTCGCCCGGGTATGTCCCCGAGGGTGGCTACTGGCACGGCGGCGTGTGGGCCCCGACGAACACCATGGTCGTGCGCGGGCTGGCGGGAATCGGCCGGCGGGACCTGGCGCGGGAGATCGCGGAAAACCACCTGGCGAACATGGCGACCGTGTACGCGGCGCCGCCGGAGGGCCAGCCGCAGTCGATCTGGGAATGCTACGCGCCCGAACTGCCCCGTCCGGCCTCGATCGAAGCGGCGAGGCCCCAGACCCTGTCGCGGCGGGACTTCGTGGGGTGGTCCGGCCTGGGGCCCATCGCGATGCTGATCGAAAACGTGCTGGGGTTCGAGGTGGACGGCCGCGCGAACCGCGTGACATGGGATTTGCAGCGGACCGACCGCCACGGGATCCTGCGCCTTCCGGTCGGGATGCGGAACGTCGTCAGCCTGGTGGCCGATGCCCGTGCCACGCCGGACGCCGAGGCCGTCGTCGCGGTGGATGCCCTGCGGTCGTTCGAACTGCAGGTGCTGCGCCCCGGGCGGCCGCCGTTCACGGCCACGGTGTGCGGCGGCGCGACGCGGCTGACGGTCCCCTGAACGGCGAAAGGCCGGGGCCGTCGGGGTGTGTCCTGCGACTGGACAATGTCGGGCCAGTGTGGGAAGGAATCCGGACCCGCGGGCCGCCGGTTCGCGGGCGTGCCTTCAACAGGATGCAGTGATGACGGACCTGACGACGACGACCCCCTCTTCCGGCCTCCTGGCGGGCCTGCGCGTGGTGGACCTGGGCGAGGGCCTGTCCGCCCGGGTGCTGGGGATGCTGCTGGCCGAGCACGGCGCCCAGGTGGTGGGCCTGGCCGACCGGACCCGGCCCCCGGCCGATCCGGTGCTGGACGCGATCCTGGGCCGGGGCAAACTGGAAGTCGCGATCGACCCCGGCACTCCCGAGGGTCGGGCCACCGTCGATCGCCTGGCCGCCTCGGCGGACGTGATCGTCACGGACCTGTCGGCCGAAAGCCTCGTCCGGTGGGGCCTGGACTTCGATGCGATCCGGGCCGGCGTCAACCCGGGCCTGGTCAGTTGCACGATCCCGGCCTTCACCGGCGGCGATCCTCGATCGGGCCTTCCGGTTGGCGACGCCGCGGCCGGTGCTGCCGGCGGTCTGTACGAGCGTGCCCTGGGCAGCCCCCGGTACCACGCCTTCCCGGTGCCCTCCGTCCTCGGGGCGCTGTTCGCCGCCAGCGGCGTCATCGCGGGCCTGATCGCCCGCCAGGACGACGGCCGGGGCCAGCACGTCGAGGCGAACCTGTACGGGTCCAGCCTGTTCGCCCAGATCCTGCTGGTGCTGATGAAGACCGGAGTTCCCCGGGGCTTCCTGCCCTTGAAACTGATCGGGACGCCGTTCATGCGGTCCTGGGAGTGTCGTGACGGCCGCTGGGCCTACCTGCACGCGACCCTGCCGTCGCACAACGCGCGCCTGCTGGACGTGCTGGTGAGCGTGGGCCTGGCCGAACAGGCCCAGGCGCTGCGCGCGGTGCTGTCGCCCCAGACGATGCGCGACCCCAGCCAGGTGGGCAGCATCGGGGAGGCCCACCGGCTGATCGCGGTCCTGAAGGAAACCTTCCTGCTGCGGACCGCCGACGAGTGGGAAGCGTCGCTGGGCAAGGAACTTTGCTGCATCAAGGTGCGAACGATCGACGAGTGGCTGCGGGACTCGCTGGATGCCGGCATGTCGGATGCCAGCGTGGTGGACGACCCGATCTTCGGGACCATGACCCTCCCCGGGCCTGGCGTCATCTGCCCCGAGCAGCCGCCGGTCGTCCGGGCCCGGATCCGGGACGCCGCCGTTCTGCCACAGTGGCTGGACGCCTGGGAGGCCGCGCCCCGGCAGTGCCCCGTGCCCGGTGCCGCCCCCGCCCCCACGGCGGCCCGTGCGCCGCTGGCGGGCATCCGGGTGGCCGACCTGTCCCGGATCATCGCGGGGCCCTGTGCCGCCCGTGTCCTGGCCGAACTGGGCGCCGAGGTCACCTCGATCCAGAGCCCGACCCACCTGGACTGGGCCCTGTCGTTCCACCTGATGTTCAACGCCGGCAAGCGCTCGGTGACGATCGACGCCGCGGACGACGCCGGCAAGCACACGCTGCAGGCGGTCCTGGACGACATGAAGCCCCACGCGGTCCTGCAGAACTACCGCAACCTGGACGTCGCCCGGACCGTGGGCGTGGGTCCCGAGGTGCTGCGCGCGAAGTTCCCCGGCCTGGTCTATGCCCACCTGAACGCCTATGGCGACGTGGGGAACTGGCAGGATCGCCCGGGATTCGAGCAGGTGGTCCAGGCGGTTTCGGGCATCCAGATGACTTACGGCGAAAAGGGTGTCCCGCGGCTGCTGCCCACGCCGGTCATCGACATCGGGTCGGGCCTGTCGGGCGCCCTGGCGACGCTGCTGGGGCTGTACCACCAGCGGCGCACGGGCCAGGGCGTGTTCGTGACCACGCACCTGACGTGGATCGCGGTGCTGCTGCAGATCCGCCAGGTCGCCGCCGTCCAGCGGGAGGCCTGCCTGCGGGCGTCGGTGGACCGGGGGACCCCCCAGGTCGTGGACGCCGGTCGCGAAATCGTCGCCGACATCGTCCGGATGCGGGACGGGAACGTAGCCATCGCCGGTCCCCGGCAGGACGTGTCCGCCTGGCTGGCCGGGCTGGGCATCGACGTTCCGGCGGGCACCGCGAATCCCGTCGCCTGCGTCGGGCGCCGGCTGCGCTGGAAGGGGCGGGCGGCGCTGCAGGCGGGGTTGGTCGCGGCGGGCCTGGCCGACCGGATCGTCCTGATGCCGTCGCAGAAACTGCGGGGGCTGATGAAGGCGCTGGAGGTCCTGGACCTGGGTCCCGACGCGCCCCTGCGCAAGCGGCCCTACCCGGGCAGCCCGATGGACCTGGCCGTCCTGCGCAGCCCCCTGCGCATGTCCCGGACGCCCCTGGTGGACCTGGCGCCTCCGCCGTTGCGCGGCACCGACACCCACGCCGCCTTCGCCCGGATCGGCATCGCGGTCCCCGAGGGGCACAACATGTCGGCCTATCCCACGGACCCCTCGTTCCTGCCCTGGCTGGTCGGCCTGATCCGCTGGGGCTGGTTCGCCTGGCGGTCCGGGAACGTCTAGAAATGGGGACAGACACCATTATTTGCAAGTTCCTGTTGTTACAGTAAATCGCCATCACCTGAAGAATCGGAAGCGGTCCCCGTTTCCCCACACGATTCTCGCAAGCCCCCGTTCTTGCAGACCACGGTTGGTGAACGGGAAAATGGTGTCTGTCCCCATTTTTGGGAAATTGGTGTCTGTCCCCATTTTCTTCAGGGGCAGAAGGCGGGGATCGGCCAGGTTCCGGTGGGGAGGTCGCACTTGCCGCCGACGACGGTGCAGGGGGTCGCGTCGCAGACACGGCCCATGGTCGGCGGCACCTCGGCGGTCCGCAGTTGCGTCATCTGGAAATTCGCCTGGTCCGAGGGGTAGAACTCCTCGATGTCCCCGACCTTGTAGTAGACCTCGCGCACGGCCATCGTGCCGTCCCACCGCGACAGGCCGTCCTGGACGCTGACGGTCCCGCGCATCACGACGTCCCGCAATTCGAACAGGATCGGCCCGATCAGCAGGGACAGCGTGAAGGCGTCGCCCTCGAAGGTCGGGTCCGCGTCGGCGGTGGCCTGGTGCAGTTTCCCCTGGGCCGTGAAGATGAAGCCTTCGACCCCGGTGTCCACGACGCACTGGGTCGGGTCGGTGGTGTTCCGGGGGGTGCCGTCCACCGGGTCGGCGTCGGTCAGGACGATCAGGAAGCGCCCCGTGTCGGGCTGCACCCGGATGTCGCACCAGAACTGCTGGGGCAGTTCGATCGGGCTGGTGAACTGGGCGAAGAAGAAATGGGATCCCTGGGCGACCGTCACCGGGATCGGGGGCACGTCGGCCGCGTCGGCGTCGCCCGCAACATCGCCTCCCAGGACGTCCTCCGTGGGATTCCAGATATCCCGGACGATCTGGAAGTCGAAGAACCGCGACACCTTCTTGCGACGGCCCTGGTCGTCCTGCAGGCTGCCGGTGACCTCCAGGACCAGGGGCTGCCCCTCGGGGCCCAGGGCGCCATCGCCCACGGCCAGGGCGGCCGTCCGCCGGTCGTCCGCCAGGGTCAGCGCGACCCCGTCCTTGCAGGGGGCCGCCGCGACGGTGCAGGCGCCCAGCAGGGGCTGGACTTCGGGCAGTCGCACGCCTTCCAGGTCATACAAATCCTTCTTCCCCGGCCAGACCCGAACCTCCAGGGATTCGGGCCGGACCGGTTCGGAAAATTCCAGGACGATCGGGTCCCCCAGCAGGAAGCGGTTCCCCGTCGGCGCGACCAGGCGCACCTCGGGCGGCGGATCGTAGGCGCAGCCGACCGCCCCGACCGCCATCCCGACGACGACCAGCACCAGGATCCCGTTCTGCTTCCAGGCCATGACGACCCCCGGGTTGGATGGATCAGAACATGAACGTGAACCGGTTCTGGGCCAGGAAACTGATCGCCGCGTCGCCGCTTTCGTCCCGCAGCGCCGAGCCCGGGAACAGCACGGCGCCTTCCACGGTCCACAGGAAGTGGTCCTTCCAGTTGAATTCCAGTTGCAGGTCCACTTCGGTCCCGTAGTACCGCCCGGGCCGGCCGCCGTTCCAGTTCACCGCGTCGTCGTCGATCCGATCGCCGTCCTCGGCCAGCAGCGTCATGATCGGGTCCACCACGGGCGCCGCCGACCACGCCATCATGACCCCCAGGCGCCCCGACAGCCACTCCAGGGGGCGGTACCCCACCTGCGGGAACAGCACGATGCCGTTCTGGAACCGGCCCTCGCTGGACAGTTCGGTCAGGGGGAACGACTTCGCGCCCAACTGGGCCAGGTTCTGGATGCCCACCGCCGCCGATCGGGCCGACTCGAAGGCCAGGATGTGCTCGAACAGCAGGAGGCCCACGTTCGTGTCGTGGGCGAAACTGAACGTCGTCAGGGGGGTTTCGTCCCGGGGGTCGGCGTCGCCGCTGGCATAGTCGAATTCCAGCGTCGCGGTGACCGGCCCCACGTCCACGTCCAGGACCGCCCGGCCCCCGAAGGCCCGGAGGGTCTGGTTCTTGACCTTGCGCCTTGCCGGGTCCGCTTCCCGCAGGGCGGCCAGGCCCTCGCTGATCTCGCGGGTGTGGCCGAACTGGGCCGAAAACTCGCCCAGGAACCGCACCGGACCGGCCTCCAGTTCCAGCGAAACGGGCAGGACCCAGACGCTGGTGTCGAACTGCGCGCCGAACCGGTTGGCGACGGCCACCTGCAGGGCCCAGCGTTTGCCCTTGGGCCCCAGCCACTTCGGGTCGCGGTCCTTCCACTGCAGCATCCCGACCACCTGGTGCAGGTCGTCACTGCCCAGCGTGATGTTGTCGTTGACGACCCAGTCGTACGCGGCCGCCAGGAAGACGCCGTCGTCCATGGAGGCGTCGCGCTTGTATTCCTTCCCCTGCGAAATCATCCGGGCCAGTTCCGAAATCTTGGTGGCGAACAGGGCACGATCGGCCGAGTACGAGTAGCGGCTGACGCCCCAGCGGTTGCTGCGGGATCCGTCGTGGATGCTCATTCCCGGGCCCGCCGCCGCCGGTTGCCGGCCCACCTGGATCAGCCCGAAGGGCAGGACGACCTTGCCGTAGGCCCGGTTGATGCGGATCGGCTCGATGCTGCGCAGGACCGGCCCGTAGGAATCGGGGTCCAGGGGATCACGACCCGGCAGGAGGCCCACGGTCCAGCCCGCGTTGTTGGGCCATTTGGTGGCCACGCCCAGGCCCGAACTGGGCGACGGGTTCTTGCCCCATTCGCCGTTGTCCCCGAACAGCACGCCGTCCAGGAAGTCGAACTGCGTGATCAGCGAAACCCCGAAGGTCGGTGCCCGCAGGCCCGCGTCCACCCGCAGGCGCTGCTCGGTGTACGACGCCTTGGCTGCCGTCGTGCCGTTCAGTTCCAGGGGGCTGATGTACACGGTCTGGACACGGTACTCGGCCCCCAGGAACACCCAGTCCGAAATCGAGATTTCCGCGAGGGCCGCCGAGGGCAGAAGGAGGGCGGACAGCGCCAGCATGGGTGCAATCCCGCGGAGCGCGATCGAAGACATGGCCCTTTCCCCCGATTACCGCAGAGCCCCGCGACCATAGCAACAGAAAGGCTGCGGGTACAAGGGGGAATCCTCGGGAAAATCCAGGGTGCGCACCCTCCCCGTTGCGCCGCTTTTCCGCTACCATGCACTGCTTCGAGCAGCCCAGGCGAGCGAGGGTGGGGGGGGAACGATGCAGCGCATTCTGGCGGCCATGGCGACGATGGTGCTGGCACTGGCGGTGGGCGGAACGGGAACCGCCTGGGCCCGGAGCCTGGCGGGGCGTGAACTGGCCGAAACGGCCTTGCGGGCCGGCAAGACGCTGAAACTGAACGGCGTGGGCTTGCGGGAAAAGTACTTCTTCGACGTCTATGTGCTGGGCGCCTACACCGAAAGCGGCGCCTGCGAGCCGGCCCGGATGATCGGGGACGACGAGGTCAAACTGCTGCGCATGGAATTCGTCCGCAACGTCCCGGCCGGCCGCCTGCAGGACGAGGTCCGGAAGATGGTCACGACCCGGGTCCCCGACGGGGCCTCCCAGGCCGACCGCCAGCAGTCCGAGGCCTTCATCGCCATGTATGACTTCGACGTGACGAAGGGGACGATCGTCGAATTGCTGTACGTGCCGGGCACGGGGTTGGCTGCGACGCGGGACGGAAAGTCCATGGGCGCGGTGCTGCCGGGCAAGCCCTTCCAGGAAGTGCTGTGGTCCACCTACGTGGGGCCGGAACCGTGCTGCCCTGCGACGAAGAAGGGGTTGCTGGAGTCCTGCCGGTCCCGGTAGACCCGCGCCGCCTTCCCGCCCGCGCCCCTCAAGGCAGCGCCATCTGGATCCGCACCAGTTCGGTCACCGTGCGGGCGATGGGCTGCAACTCCGCGAAGTCCAGCCGGTCCAGCGTGTCGTGTTCGTCCAGCAGGTAGTAGGGACAGCCGATCCACGAAATGACCGGCACGCCGGATTCGGCCACGTAGCCCGACGCGTCCGACGTGGGCACGGGCGCCAGCAGGTCCGACGGGATGGCGGCGGTGCGCCGGGGCGGGAACGCGGTCAGGGCCCGGACGACGGTGGCGACGGTCGTGGGCTCGGCCGACGTGAACATCACGGTGAAGGCCGGGCGCCCGGTTTCGACATAGCCGCGGTCGGTGCCGGCGACCTCCTTGCCCCCCAGGTGCTCCAGGGTGATCAGCATGCGCGTCCGGGCCATCAGGTCCGCGTGTGTCCGGGCGAATCCGTGGGCGCCCAGGGACCCGTGGAAGTGCCCCGCGTCCACGACGAACACCAGGGTCCGGGGCCGCCGTTCCCGGGGCACCC
>CAINDP010000210.1 GCA_903847405.1 uncultured Myxococcales bacterium
CGACCCCCGCAAAGGGACCGATGGCGAGGTCCTCGCAGTCCGACAGGGTGACCCCGTCCAGTGCAAAGGCGGTGACGATCGTCCCGGCCTCGGCGGGCGGCTGGGCCCCTTCCACGACGTTGCCCGGAAGCCGGATCGCGAAGATGCGGGACTGGTCACCCGAGTCGTTGTGGGCCCACAGCAGCCCGGGATGGACCCGGCTGGCCGCCAGCCCCGACGCCTCGACCACGTCCGTGCCGTCCAGGTTGCCCACCACCTGCGGGGGCTGCCAGGACGGGCACGTCGCCTCCGTCAGGGCACCGGGATCCGCCGCGTCGATGGGATCCAGGTCGGCCGGGATATCCAGAGCGTCCGGGGCGTCCAGGGCGTCAGCGGCGTCCGGAGCGTCCGGGGCGTCCGCCACCACCGGGTCGCTGCCGCACCCCATCGCCAGGCACAGGGCCAGGCTGAACGCGACAGTCCCCGCGTGCGCCTTCGATTTCATGCCGGTTCCCAGGATGCCCCCGTCGCAGCGGTCGCCGCGATTCTACCGCATGCGGGCTGCCGGGTTCAGGGTAGGATTGTCCTCCGGCCTGCGTGCTCCCGACTCCGCCAAGGCCGGGGCTGTCGGACTGGGTTCCTGCAGGAGGCGCCGTCATGAAACCGGCCCTGGCCCTGACGCTGGTGATCCTGTCCGCGCTGCTGCTGGGGGCCCATTTCCTGCGGTCCGCGCAGTACGTGTGGGTCGCAGCCAGCCTGCTGACGCCCGCCCTGCTGCTGACGCGCCGCGCCTGGGCCGTCCGGGTCGTCCAGGCCGCCCTGCTGGCCGCCGCGGGCGTGTGGGGAATGACGGCCGCCGACACCGTGGCGCAGCGCCTGGAGGCCGGGGAGCCCTGGATCCGCCTGGTCGTCATCCTGGGCGCGGTCGCGCTGGTCGCGGTGGCGGGCGCGGGACTGCTGCAGGTCCGCGGGGTCCGGCAGAGGCTGGCGCCCGGCGGGGACGCCGGTTCAGCCGGCGGGTCCGATCTGGAACAGAAACGTCGCTGACGCAAGCCTTCGCCGCCCTTGTCAGGGAGGTCGTCGCTGTCTCCGGCAAGACTGGCGACACTTCCTCCCGAATCGGCACTAGGGTTCCTTCCCACTCCTCCGCCCTACCGCCCCCGGATCTTCGCGGCGCGTTCCGCGCCCCCAGGCAGGCGTTCCAGGCGGTCCAGGTAGTCGTCAGCCTCAGCGCGGCGAGACACCAACGCGGCGACCTCGGCCGCCTCGGCGAGGACGTCGGCCAGCAGGTCGCCGGTCGGTTCGGCCGCCAGCGCCCGGCGGCACAGGTCCAGGGCCTCGGGGTTGCGCCCCGCCGCGCGCTCGGTTCGGGCGTCGGACAGCAGAAGGGCCGCGTCCACGGGGCGAGGTTCGGTGACCACGCGCGGCTTGGCCGCACCGCCTTCCTTCCCGGGGCCGGATTCGACCGGGGGGGGCGGAGGCGCAAGGACCGCCTGAGGCGACGCCGCGTCCGGTTCCACCCTCCCCTGCTGCACGATCCACGGCACCGCCAGACCGACGGCCACCACGACCGCCGCGGTCCCCAGGAACGCCGGCGAAAGGAACGACGCCCACGCGGCTTCCCACCGCTGGGCCCGCGTCCGCCGCACTGTCGCGCGATCGGCAACCGCCAGGATCCGTCGCCGTGCCGTCGCAGGCAACGCGGCCCCCTGGCGCAACCCCGACGCCGCGCGCCGCACGAACGCGACCTCGTCCAGTTCCGCCTGCAGTGCCGGGTCCTGGCGCGCGATGGCCTCGAACGCCACGACGTCCACCGATCCCATCTCGCCGTACACGTAGTCCAGCAACCGTTCGCGGGCCTGCGGGTGCGTCATGGCAGCCCCCCGAATCCGTCCAGCGACCGGCGCAGGCTCTTCATGGCGTACAGCACCCGTCCCCGGGCCGTTTCGGCGCCGACCCCCTGGACCGCGGCGATTTCAGGGAACGTCAGGTCTTCCACCTCCCGCAGCAGGAACGCTTCCCGCTGTTCGGGAGGCAGGCGTTCCAGCCCCGCCTCCAGGGCCCGGCACAATTCTCCGGAAAAGGCTCGACCGTCATCATCCGCTGCGCTGCCCGCCAGTTCCTCACGCAGCGGCGTGGCGTCAGGCCGGCGGCTCCGGGACCTCGCGGCATCGACGGCAGCGTTGCGCGCGACCTGGAACAGGAAGGTCCGGAAGGTCGCATCGCCACGGAACTCCCCGGCGGTCGCGATCACCTTCAGGAACACCTCCTGGGTCACGTCGGCGGCGGTATCCGGATCCCCCAACTGCCGCGTCAGGAAGCGGTACACCGCATCGCCGTGTCGATCCAGCAGCACGCGGAAGGCGCGGTTGTCCCCTGCCGCGTAGTCCCGGTACAGCGCCTCGTCGGTGCGCGGATCCGTTGCCGCCGCAGCCACCGGACGCGCCTGTTTCCACAGGACCAGGATCAGCAGGACCGACAGCGGAGGGGGGGCGAGTCGCACCGAAGGCTTCTCCCAGGGGGGGTACAACGCGCTGAGTATAGCAGGCCGGCGCGGGCGCGTGGACAGTCCGCGCCGCGTGCGGATGACCGGGCGATTCCGTTCGATCGTTCTGCGGACGTACGGGATGACCAGGCGACTCCGTTCGGTCGTCCTGCAGGCGTACGGAACGACCGGGCGATCCCGTTCAGGCGTTCCGCAGGCGTACGGAACCTCCGGGCGGTCCCGTTCGATCCTCCTGCAGGCTTTCAGAACGACCGGGCGATTCCGTTCCGCCGTCCTGCACGCGTGCGGAACGACCGGGCGATCCCGCTCCATCGTCCTGACGGCCTTCCGGACGACCGGGCGCCTTCGCGCACATTTATTTTGCCCCCCATATACGGATTTGCCCTCGGGCGACGTCTACCCGTTCAGAAGGTCGCGGGTGCGGCCGGTCCCGGGACCCTGATTCGGAGGTTCATCATGAACGCCATCACCCCCAGCACGACGAAACCGGTTCGGATGTGCGTGCTCCTGGGCCGCGTGCATGCGCGGCGCCTGGAGAGTGACACGCGGACGGCCGACCTGGCGCCGGCGATCAGCGCAGCGACGGATCGGCTGGACCAGACGTTCCAGGCCCGCGAGGCTGCGGTCGGCGCCTGGAAGGTCGCCGGTCTGGCCAAGGCGGACCGCCTGGAGGCGTTGAACCTCCAGGTGCAGGTCGCGTCCCTGCGGGCCCGGATGGCGGCGGCCGTGGCGGGAACCCCGGAAACGACCCGGGACCTGTTCCCGAAGGCGGTGTCGCGGATCCGTGGCGAGTGCGAGGCGGGCCACGTGTCGTCCTTGCACACCGTGGTCGAGCGCCTCGCCGTCACGGACGCGGAAACCTCCAAGGCCCTGGCCGCCGCCCTGGCGGCCTACGAGGAGGTCCACGCGGCCTACATGGAGGCGCGCCGCAAGGCCCACTCCGCCACGGTGGATCAGCGGGAGGCCCGCCGGGCCTGGCACCAGGCCTACCGCATGAGCTTCCACCTGGTGGCCAGCCGCGTCGGCACCACCAAGACCGCCGTGTCGTTCTTCCAGCCCGTGGGCCCGCATGCGTCGCCGCAGGCGGCGCCGGTGGCGGCGGGGACGGCGGCCGTCGCATCGGCCGCGCCGCCGGGTGAGGCCCCGCCCAGGATGGAACCGCACGCCGCGTGACGCACCCTTCCCCTCCAACCCCTCCGGGGATCCCGGGCCGCAGGGCCCGGGGTTTCCGGGGATGACAACCATTGAAATCGATGGGATTCGCATTCAGCGAGCGTTTCCACAAACCACGGACTTTCTCGCGTCAGGTCGCGCAATCAGGCTCATGAATCCCAACCTGACCGTCACGAAAATGGCCTACTCGATGTTGATGAAGAACTCGCCACTACGCGCCACGCAGACCGCGTCCTTGACCACGAAGCACTCGATCCAGTGCTTGCCTCGATACAAGGTCGATTCTCGCTGAACCGATTCTCCCTTGAAAATCGTCCCCCTCAACCCGCGACCAACTTCCGCCTCCTTGCCCGTGTTCACCACCTGCCAATACACGTCAAACGGTGGCACTACGTTCGCCTGGGCTTCGAATAGCAGGTTGAAACCCTTGTGCAACCGACGCCCGTTGCTGTTCAATCCAAGGGTTCGGAAACCCTTATGAGCGGCCTGGGCCGTCACCCGGACACGGCCCCGAAGATCCATCGGCCATGGTGGCCGGTCGCCATGACCAACCTCGGGGCGGACGGTCTTCGATGCTAGGGGCGCCAGCGAACCAAGGGACACACCGCGTTGCTCCAGCACCTCCCGTGCCACACGAGCCCCAAACGGATTGGTGAGCGATTCCTCCAGGTCGATCGATTCCAGAGACTCACCAATCACGCGCAGATCGTTCGTCAGCCACTCAAGCCACGTGAAGAACGCTTCAGCCTTCGCACTGTCCGGATCGTTCCACCGATCCGCCAGATTCTCCCCGGGATCAACCGGGTTCTTGAGTAGCCACTTGCCGTCCTGCCTCAAGATGATCCCAGTTGTCGCGTACCTGCGGATGCGATCCACCACCCCTATCAAAGCGCTGTGGACATCAGGCTCCTGTCTGTAGGACAAGCCGGCCAGGGCTGTGATGAGAATGGACGCCGGCTTCTCGCTGTCGTTCTGGAGCCCGCAGAACCGACTGTCCCGGTGTCTCTTCAGGAGTTGCACGGTTCGTTGCAGCGGCGTACGGACAAGTGCATCGGGAACCGCCTCAATATTGGCGAACACCTGTCGATGCTGCTCAAAGAGCCGCTGCTTCTGAATCCCTGAATGCTCAAGAAGCATCGGCCGGTTGATCGCGTTGAACCAGGTGGCGAATCCCTCCGGGTTGGAGTGGTGCCAACGGTAGCCGTTGTCCATCTTCTCCGTTATGGAGATCGCGCGGTCGGAAAGATCAGGGCCAAGGCCTGCCTCCACCAGAACCCGGCGACGTTCGTCGTCCTCGGGAATTGAGGCCAAAACGTCCATATGGAACCCGATTCCATCCTGTTCAGCGTACTCCAGCGTCCAGCAACGCCGACCTTCGGCATCCAGCATCTTCGCGTACGTCGCGTGTTCTTTGAGACGATCTCCAACGAGGTTCTTGATGTTCTGCGGTGTGGTGCGCGATTTCGCAATCTGCAACCTGCAAACGACGTCAATGTCGTACTCGCCTTCGGAGTCCCCAACCACCGGACGAATCACGGTGCCCATCCTGAACGAACCCTGGGTATGAACCGCCGGATTCAGCCTACCTGTCGAGGATCCTGGAGCACAGAGCCACTGTCCGACCGCTGTGTAGCGCTCAACTGCCTGCTGGTACTTGCTGGGCGGGATGTCGAGGCTCGCAGCCAGATCGTCGAGCAGTCCAGACAAGGGATCAAGAGCATTTGCCATCGAAGTCTCTCCGCTACGATAGAACAAGGGCCTCTGCGAATCCGCCGTTCTTCCAGTTCTGGTCGTACACCTTCAATGGCAGGTCGGCCTTCGGCATTCGAACCCGCCCGATTTCAACAGCCGCGGCAACGGGAAGCGCCGGGAAGACGTGAAGCACCGACTCTTGTCCATGTGTAGCCTTCACCTGGTCCAGGAGATGCCGGAATACTCCCCTGAACTCTGCCAGATGGGCCTTGTTTCGCAAGAAGTCGTTGCTGGGCTGGTCGATTGACAAGGTCCAGATCGAGCACTCCGGCCCAAGAACAGCTTCGATTCGATCGTTGGTGATCGCGGCGCTCAGAGACAGGTTCAACGCAGGGGTGCCGCCGCTCCGCGTTGGACGAGTCATGCGGAACCCCAGTCCTTCCGCGTCCTCCTGCCATCGCCAGGTGTTCGGTTCGCGATGCCGCTGGTAGACATCGCAGGCATAGACATCGGAAAGCAGGCTCCCGAGAACCATCAACAGTGGCTGCGGAGCAAAGGCAAACACCGAGAAGTGCTTCACGTCGCCGAGCGTCAACCGGGGACGAACAGCACCTTCAAAATGGGCCTGGAGTTGCTCTCGTTCGGCCGCCCAATAGGTAGGGTCCCTATCCTCCAGGAACGAGTTCTTCATCCCGAGTTCAATCGGTCTTGCTTCGGCTGGGAATCTTTCAGGCAGAACAGCTTCGACGGCCTCTCCAAATGAAACACCTGCGTGCTGAGTTCCAATCCTGGCGTCGTAAAGCACGATGTGCGTCCGCTTTCCCGGCGCCAGTGAACCCAGCAGTTCAACCCGCTCCTCGTGTCGTTTCTTCATTCCACGAAGGAGGTCCACCGGATGTCCGGCAACATCCTCCTTGTCGATCATGCGATGGTGCGCATCGCACAGCAGCATCAGGTTCGAGATGTCGGATTTCAGGGTACCAGAGAGGGTTGGGTGCCCGCGGGGCCCATTGGGCTTGTCGGCGATGATGTGCGCGATATACGCAGTGTTGAACTCCACCTTCGTCACCGAGTCGAGCCACAAGGGAGAGTTGCAACCCGTGTATTCGCAGCGCCCCGCGGACTTCCCCCATAGCCGTATTTTCACGGTCTCGGGGATGTACCTCGTGGCAGCAGCACGCTTCTGTTCATCGATGAACTCTTTGATTCGATTAGACACAACCATCGCTCCGTGATCTGCCGCGGGCGGGAAAGCGATCACCGGGGATTCCTGACGAGCGGACTGACGTCTTCGCACTTTCTACCGCCCAAAACGGCGAAACGCGTCCGCAACCCCATCCAAGGCTTTCTGGATCTTCCTGAGATCGTCCCCAGCCAACGTGATCTCCTGTCCGCACCGGCATCGCACCCTCGTTCCAGGTCCACTGCTGCGAGCCGGAAGTTCGATGCTCCGCCTGCACGACGGGCACTCGATCGGGATCTTCAGGTCGAATTGTCCCATGTTGTCCTCCTAAAACGTGTCAAACCCGATGAGCGGCAATCCCTTGGAAGTAGTGCAGTCCATCAATAGGTGGGATGCGTATCCGACACCCATCCCGGTAATTGCACCTGCAAGCACGAGGACGAGGAAGGCAGCCAGATCAAGCAGAAGCGCCCTCATCGGCTCGTCCAGTCGCACCAGGTCAGCCTGCTTCCGCAGAATCTCGGCCCTCGCACGCAGGCGTTGAACCGCAGGCAACGCGTTGGCCGTGAGGTAGCTCACGCCCGTCAGGCTGACGCAACTATGGCCGACGCCCCGATGGTTCGGATGGTTTGGCGGGTCCAGGGCGTCTGGCAGCCACGCCCCGACGAGGCCACCTATGGCACCCCCGATCGCTTCGGGCACCACGTTGCCTCTGGAGCCGCGGTGGGCGCGAACCCCTGCTGCTGTGGCACCGGCCAAACCCCCAACCGCCAGGTGAATCGCTCTGTTCGGCATCTACGCTCTCCATCTGAACCCGGTGACCTCGGGGAGGCCGATTCCTCCCGTACCCCTTGCATGATGGGGGGTACAGCGGCACGATCCGCGCCGATCCCGATCATTTTTGCACGGGGGTACGACATGAACCGCGACTGCTGTGACGAGTCCGACAAGACCGACAAGACCAAGGCGCTGAACCTGGCCCGGATCGTGTTCAAGCTAACCACCGATCCGCGCGGCTGGCGGGTGGATCGGTTGATCGACGAACTGGGTATCGCCGACCGTACCTACCGCGACTACCGGCAAACCCTGAAAGAGCAGTTCGAGGAATTGAAGGACAAGCAGAGGAGGACACTGATCGAGGAGGTGAAGGACGGCGAGACCCGGTATCTGCGATTGCGGGATTCGGAAGACTCCATCACCGACGAGTCCGTCTTCGTGTCGCGAATGACGGCACTTGAGATGGCCCGCCAGGCATTTGGGTTCCTCCAGAACACAGACGTCGGACGCGACATCGAGACGTTTCGCCAGGACATCTTCAACCGCGTCGGCGATCGCACGTACGTGTACAGGTCCCTGACGAAGAACCTGGACCGCAAACTGTACTACCTTCCGCACGCACCAAAGGACTACAGCCGACAGGGCCAGAAGTTGCGTACCGTACTGCGGGGCCTCATCGGCAGCAGGGTCCTTTCGATCGCCTACGACTCGCCCACCAATCGCCTCCCACGCCTTGTGGAGCCGTTGACGCTGATCCAGTGGAGGAGCGCTCTCTACCTTGTTGTACGGTCACGCGAAAAGAAGGGCATTTACATCATGGCCGTGGACCGGATGCTGGAGGTCAAGTCGACCGGCCAAGGGTTCCACTATCCGCCCCCGGAGGTATACCACCCCGAGCGGTTCACCGAAGGTGGCTTCGGCATCTTCCAGCAGAAGGATGGGGTGCCCACACGGGTGGAACTGGTTTTCGCCAACAAGCGGCCGTTGAAACTCGACCTCACCGAACGCCGGTGGCACGATACCCAGCATACCGAGGAACTTCCTGACGGCCGTCTTCGCATGACCTTCACAGTTCGTACTCTGGTCGAGGTCCGGCCGTGGGTTCGCTCGTATGGAGCCGACGTTGAGGTGATCACTCCGGTTGACCTACTCGCGCAGGACACGAACTCGGACACGACCAGGAAGAGGGCCGCTGCCCCTCGCACCAGGAAGCAACGAAATGCCGAGACCGTGCCGGCCCCAGGATCGCCGCTGCCAGATGCGTGATACGATTGGTTCTCGGCGTACCGGAGAATCAGGGTGAAGTTGACAACGGATCACATCGAAGCCCTAGTTGCAGCCGTGCTGGCCGTGAACAACTATCGTCTGGAGAAGGTCTGGGCCCAGTTACCCGGACTCCAAGCCGCAGGGCTGACGGATCCAGAATGGGTGGCAGCGGCGGACCTGGGCGAAGTCGTAGTCCGGCTGACCGCTTCGGGCCATGACCGCGGGATGCTGGCTGGACTGATCGCCGACCGGCTGCAGACGATGATGCAGGCCGTGGTTGCCGGTACGCTCGACCCCCTGCCGGACGCCCTCAAGCGCGGGGACCGTGACGCTGCCGTGGGAATCCTCTGCACGGCAAAGGGAATCGGCCCCAAGGTCGCTGACAATGCCCTGATGCTGATGAAGTAGCGCAACGAACCTAAGTCACCGACATTGGCCTTCCGCCGGGCTCATCGCGAACTTGTCGTTCCGGACCCGCCGGCCTATTCTCGCCAGACTGATCCTCTGGCAGGGTGTTCATGGCCGAAAACTTCGAGATGTTCTCCATCCGGTACGTGAATCGCGAACTGTTCTCGGAGCGGTTCCTTCGGGACCTCCTGCCGCAGAGGCCCGAATGGAAGCAATGCGAGGCCAGCGCTCGGACCGCGATGAACGCCTTGAAGGAACTGTACGCGAAGGAAAGGTCTGCACTCCCGGGCCTCCGCGAAGAACAACTTGAGGTGACCTGGATCCAGAAGGTCCTGGACATTCTGGGCCACTCCTTCGAAATCCGTTTTCGCCTGCCCACGGACACGTCTGGCGTCGACATCGTCCCCGACTACGCGTTGTTCCCGACTCCTGATGACAAAGTAATCGCACGCGGACTCGTCGAAGCAGGCAAGCCTTTCGATGCCGCTCGACACGTCGGAATGCTCTGCGAGGCGAAGCGCTGGGCTCGGGATTTCGGCCGAGCCGCAAAGGGCCAGAAAACGCCCAGGCAACAACTCGCTGACTACCTGATGCGTTCCGGCGTGGAGTGGGGCTTCCTGACGGACGGCAGGTACTTCCGGCTGGTGCACCGCTCCGTGGCCGGCCGCCTGGATCACTACTATCACGTCGATCTGGTCTCGGCCCTGGATGCCGACGACCTCGATGCCTTCATGTACTTCTACCTGTTCTTCCGTGGCGAGGCGCTGCGACCGGCCCCCGGCACCGGCCGCACGTTCCTGGACGAGGCCCGGACCGAGTCACAGAGTTACGCCACGAACGTCGGCGAGGGTCTGAAGGATTCCGTATACGATGCACTGACGCACCTGGCGCAGGGTTTCGTCACGCGCGCCGAAGACTTGACGCAGCCGACCGAGGACGAACTGGGGCACGAGTGCCTGGTCCTCCTGTACCGCCTGCTCTTCCTGTTGTATGCCGAGCATCGACGCCTGCTGCCGCTGGGCGATCCCGGCTATGCCGAATTCAGTTTCACGAAACTTACCCACGATGTTGCCGGGCACCAGGACAGCGGGGCGCCCTACCTGCCAAGGGGGACGTCCCTGTGGGGCAGACTGAAGGGCCTGTTCGACCTGGTGGATCGCGGCGACGAGGCCCTGAAGGTGCCCGCGTATAACGGTGGCCTGTTCAACCCGCTGAAGCATCCGTTCCTGGCCAATCAGGAACCGGGCGATCGGGACCTGGCCGCGGCCATCGATCTGCTGGCCCGCACGCAGGTCGGCAAGACCGGCGCCCGACACTTCATCGACTACCGCGATCTCGACATCCGGCACATCGGAACGATCTACGAAGGCCTGCTGGAGTACCGGGTTCGGGTGGCGGCCACCGATCTGGCCGTCGTCGATGACCCGAAGGCCAGGACGCAGCGGTACGAACCCTTCGTGGCTGGCGAACATGTGAAGGCCGCGGTGGCGAAGGGCCGGGCCTACCTCGTCACCGACCGCGGCGAACGCCAGACCAGCGGGTCCTTCTACACTCCCGACTTCATCGTGGAACACATCGTCGCCGAAACGCTGGGCCCCCTGGTGGCAGGAAAGACGCCGGAGGCGGTCCTTGCGCTGCGCGTCGTTGATCCGGCGATGGGGTCCGGACACTTCCTGTTGGCCGCCGTGGATTTCCTTGCGCGGGCGTATGGACAGGCGTTGATTGACGCCGGCCGGGACGACGACGGCATTCTGTCGGACGCGGAATTGGCTGCTTATCGCCGCCTGGTTGTCGAGCACTGCATCTACGGCGTGGACCTGAACGCGATGGCTGTCGAACTGGCCAAGGTCGGCCTGTGGCTCAAGACCATGGCGACAGACCGGCCGCTGACCTTCCTGGACCACCATCTGAAGCACGGGAATTCGCTGCTGTCTGCGCGCATCGAACAGGTGGGGCGGCCTCTCGCCGTCCGCGACACCCGCAAGAAACGGTACGACGCTGCGACAGACGAAGCACAGATCGGACTGTTCGAGCAGTACTTCCGGGCGACGCTGCCCTCGATGCAGCACCTCATCGCGGAAATCCTTGGGCGGGAGACCCACACCCGGGAAGACGTCAAACTGAAGGAAATCTGTGACGCGCAGGTGGATGCCGCCAGAGCACCCCTCGCCGCGGTCGCGGATGTGTACCTTGCTCAGGCCTTTGGGGTGCAGCCCAAGCAGTTCGACGCCACCGTGAGTTGGCTCCATCAGACAGCGAAACTGCTCGGGTCGGCCGACGTGACGAATGCCCGTCCGACGGCCGTCCGGAAACACTTCTTCCACTGGCAACTGGTCTTCCCCGAAGCGTTCTTCGACAAGAACGGCAACCCCCTTCCTGACGCGGGTTTTCATGCGGTGGTCGGCAATCCGCCCTGGATCCGCCAGGAAACGTTGTCCGAGGACAAGGAGGCCCTCCAGGCTCTGTACCCGGACGTCTTTCACGCGGCTGCGGACATCTACGTGTTCTTCGTGGCGGCCAGTCTGTCGCTGCTTGCGCCGGCCGGGCGGCTCGGCATGATCCTGCCCAACAAGTGGCTGCGCACCGACTACGGCAAGGCGCTGCGGCAGACCCTGGTTTCAAAATTCCGTCCTGTCGGACTCGTGGATTTCGGTCATGCCCCGATCTTCCCAGACGCGGACACGTTCCCATGCATCCTCGTCGTAGAGAGAAATTCCCCGAGTGCGACGGCTGAAGATGACGACGGCTTGCAGTTCTGCCAGGTGCCGCGGGAGTCCCTCGACGGCATCATGCTGACGACATTCGTGCGGAAGCATGAATTTGCGGTGACGTCCGACCAACTTCGCGCGGAAGGCTGGACGACACAGCCGCCGGAGGTGGCACGGCTGCTGGCGAAGGTGCGAGCGACGGGCCAGACGTTGAAGAAGTACCTGGGGGCGTGCCCCATGTACGGGTTGAAGACCGGCTTCAACGAGGCGTTCCTTGTCGACCAGACTACGAGAGATGCGCTGGTTGCCGCCGATCCCAAGTGCATCACGATCCTGAAGAAGCATCTGCGCGGCCGAGACGTCGAGCGGTGGCACGCTCGATGGGACGGAGAATGGTTCATCGCGTTGAGAAGCAGCGAGAACCATGCATGGCCGTGGGCTGAGCGAGGCAAGGCTGCCGAGGGCGTATTCCAGCATTCCTTCCCGTCGCTCCACGCCCACATGAAGCTCCATGAGGCAGCGCTGAGAAAGCGACAGGACCACGGCCGATACTGGTGGGAGTTGCGTTCCTGCGACTACTACGACAGCCTGGAGCGACCGAAACTCCTGTATCAGGAAATCCAGTTCCACAGTTGGTTCGCGTTTGATGACGTCGGGTACTTCGTCAACAACAAGGTGTTCCTGCTGCCCACCGACGACCTCGGCCTGCTGACCGTGCTCAACTCGTCTCTGATGTGGTGGTTCCTCTGGTTCACCATGCCGCACATGAAGGACGAAGCCTTCGCGATGCAGGGCACATACGTTGAGAACCTTCCGATCCTGAAGGCGCCAGCAAAGCCTGCCAAGAACCTGGTACGCCTGGCTGCGGAGCGCCAGCAGGCCGAGTGCGAGTTCCTGGGCTGGATGCGCGGCCAGCACGGGTTGGTCCAGACATCGCAGAAACTGGAATCGTTCTGGACCCTCGACGAGACCGCCTTCGTGGCGGAACTGAAGAAGGCCAAGGTGCGGCCGAAGCCCGCGGCGCTCACCGAAATCAAGGCGCAGTTCGAAATCTACCGCACACGCATCCAGGCCATGGTCACGGAGGCACGCGGCTGGGAACACCAGGTCCACGACACGGTGTTCAAGTTGTATGGTCTGACCGAGGACGAGGTGGCCCTGGTCCGCCGAACGACCCCGTCGCGAGACCCGCTCACCTTGCTGGAAGGTTCTGGCCAGGTCGAGTGATTGCGTTGCTTGGCGCGGAAGACCCCAGCCCCGCCGAGGATGCGCCAAACGCGCAGGACAACCGCGCAGGCCGACTGCCTCGCGCGCGATTGCGCCGATCATTCGCAGGTGACTGTGGCGGGGCGCCCGAGCGCCACCCTTCCCAGCCAGCCACTGCCGCCAGCAACATCTTCGCCTCGGCTTCGAGCCCTAATGGGCGCGTTCATCGCGTTCATCGCCCAGTGCCATACCCGGTATCATGACCTTCCTCGGCGAGCCTGATTTCATCAACATGCCCTGCCTCAAATCCTATTGACGCAGTTCGCTCGCCTGGATAGCATCCTTCAACTGGTTCACAAATCTCTTTATCCGGGGGGTACAGATGCAGCGTTTCTGCACGCTCGTTCTTTTCCTATCCGCATTCTGCTTGGCGAGCAACGCCACGCACGCACAGGGCGTGCCGACGCCACAGCAGACGGTACGGATGGCCGTCGCGCCGGCCCACAAGGGACCGCGGGTCAACGAGTTCACCGTTGAGGAACAGGTCGGCGGTGTCACGACGACGCACAACTATCGGCTCTATGTACTCCTGATCTACAATGATCAAGAATCGTTGGAACTGGCCCAAGACTGCGACCCGACCTGGATTGAGAACAACACCGCGAGTTCCGTGGAAGGAGCATGGGCCTCTCAGGCGCCCGTCCCCTTGCTTCGGACCAAGAGTTATCTCGTCGTCTGTGCCTTCGAGAAGAACGGCACGGGGAATTGGGTCAAGAAGTCACTCAAGCAGATTGGGGTCACGTCAATACGAATGGTCACCAAGAACTCCGAGGTAGTGAACAACACCTCGGTCGATGCGAGTTTCGCCAAGTGGGTTGCCGCGGCCTCCGTATTGCCGATGAGCCTCCCAGCCCGGGACCTGCTGGAAAGGGACGAGGGGCGCTGGGCTCGCAACGCTCGCATGGCCATCGAGTTCCAGATCGAGAAAAGCACGCCTATCCCGGCCTGGATGGAGTTGCGGAAGATCGGCTACTTCCACGGAAGCCTGGAACTCGCGAACACCTACGGTTTCGCTTTCGGGGACAAGGGGAACGCCATCGCGATGCCCCTGGTCGTGGCCCTCGGCGGCGACTGGCCGGTCATCCGTAATTCGGATTTCTACCTGGGTGTCCACGCCCTTCTCTCGCCGACGTTCAAGTTCGCTGAAGGAAAAATCTCGCAGGTCATCTCCGCAGCGGTTGGTGCGCGCTTCGACATCGGGGGATACGCCGGTATCGGCGCCGGCTATCTGATCGATTTCACCGGCGACACGAAAGGCAACGCCCTGATCTTCCTTTCGATCGGTAGCGAAATCATGAAGGTTCTGGCGACGCAGTAGCAGGCCCTCCACTCTCGGACACGCCCGCCAATTCGGGAGCCTGCCCCTGGATTCACCATGTCGCAACCATCTGCGACTATCGCCAGCACCTGCCGAACCGGAGGCCCGCCGATGTCCACCCCCGCGGATCCCATCCCGAGCGAAGTTCTCCCCGGGTTCCGTCAACTGGGCGACGATTGCCCCGTCAGCAATGCCTTCGAAATCTTCCAGGCCATCGGGACGGAACCCCGCACCCTTGAGAGCGCCGTGTTGGCCGCGGTGGAGACTGGTGTCCCACGGTACCCGGTCACCGGGGTCACGGCGGCCTGTCAGGACAGGACGGGCCTGCCCGGCGGGCGGTACATCGTGGGCCCGGACCACGCGGCCCCCTGGATCCTGGACGTGATCGCCATCGGGGACCCCAGCCGGCTGGTGGCATTCATGCCGCTCCGCGAGCCCGGCCTTGGGGTGCAGGCGAAGTTCGTGGAGGCATCCGTCCTCCCGGAAGGCGTCGAGGCGTGGACGACGATCGAAGTCAACGACGTCGAATGGACCTTCTACGACACGCGGTTCTGCCTGTGCCGTGCGACGTACCAGCCCGGCGTGACCGCCCCGTGGCGACTTTCCGCGATCGCCGTACGGGTCGGCCCGGGCGGGGCCGACGACACCCGCGAGGAGGTCCTCCCCGCCAGTCGCGTCGATCCACTGGGCGACACCGTCGACATGACCGAGCTGTCCTACTTCTTCCCGTCCATGAATGGCCCGGGGGACGAGGCCCAGATCCGCGGCCGGATCCGTGCCGTGCGCAACGTGCGGTTCGGGGACGTGGACGCCTGGGAGATCGATGTCGTCGTCCCCGCGGACACGAATGCCACCGAGTGGCCTGTCCTGCCGGTGCTGGTCGGTCGACCGGCATGGGCTGGCCTTCATGCGCCGATTGTCGGGGGCTTCCTGGAAGGCTTCGCCTGGGTGCAAGGCTACCGGGACGACGTTCCGTTCGCGACCGCGGTGGGGTGAAACGCTCGCGGATGCGGGGCGACCCTGGGTCAACCCCAGTGCAGGCGGGACGCAAACGCGCTCATGGCAGCATGTGCGGACCAGCGGGAACTGCCCCAAGGGCTCGGGCGACGATCCGCACCAACCGGTCGAAGGACGGCAGTGCAGCCCGGACCAGGTCACGACGTTCTCGCGGCCCCCTTGCGGCGCGATTCAACGCAATGTCGCGTACGTTCAGGCCGGGCTTTTCGGCCAAGGGCTGCAGGCCCTCCACCCAGCGAATCGCGTCGATCAGGCTTTCCAGGTTCGATTCCAGGAGCACCAACCGGTCGGCCAGGATGACCCCGGCGGGCGCCACTTTCGCGTCGAAGGCAGTGCGGATCGCACTCTTGCATGAGTTGCCGGGCAGGTTGAAAAGGCCTCGTACTTTGTCCTCGTCCAACACGGCGACCAGCCGAAACGCCGTGGCGGAATAGCCGGCATTTTCGCATTCCTTCACGACGTTCCCATTCCCCTTGCAGGGCTTCGAGTCAATCGACTCCCGGACCAAACGCAGGTCCGTCGCGGCCTCGTCGGCGACGCAGGCGCACAGGAAGGCGTGGGGGCCGTATCCCCTTGGCGGCTGGCCTTGTGCAAGACGATCCTCGAACAGAACCCGAATCTTCATCGCTCGTCCTCCGCCGGGGTCTCGGGACGAATCACCAGCGCCTCCTGACCGGCGCTGCGCAGATCACCGTACCCCCTGTACCCGTCCAGCCAACGTGCCAGAGCGTCAGGGTCTGGTCGGGCAAGACGCGTGTGGCGGCCCTTGGCCAGTTCGCAGACGACGACCGAACTGGCTGGCTGGGTCAGGTAGTCCAGGAATCGATCCGAATGTGTCGCCACCAGCACCGGTCGGGTCGTCGCGATGGATTCAAACAGTCCGACGGCCCTGGCCAGGAGAGCCGGGTGCAGATGAAGGTCCGGCTCATCGAATGCCAGCAACGAACCCGTGCCGGGCAGCCGAAGAAGGACCACCAATCCCAGCCACACGACCATGCCGTCCGAAAGTTCGCTGCCCTGGATGAGGCGATCCATTCCCCGGTACTTGATCGCGATCGACACGTACCCGCCGTTCGGCGCCACCGGCGTGGTCACCGTCTCCAGGTCCTCCCCGAGTCCCAGGCGGATGTACTCCAGCGTTTCCTGCCAATGCGTCTCGCCGAAGTTGCTCCGCAAGGCGAACAGGGTGCTGGCCAGGTTTGCGGCGCGCCTTTCCAGAACGGTGGTAGGCATCAGCATCGACGCTTCACGCACTGGCGAGCGAGTTTGCGAACCCTGGGCGATCCAGGAAGGCGTGACGTCAAAAGGCACGTGGACTTCGATGGCCCGGAGTGCCTCCCGAACGATGGACACCCGTTCCGGCGCCGCGCCTCCCAGAAAGGAGATCGCCGGCCGGTCCGGGCTCGGGGCATTGTGTGGCCCCCCACCAGCAACGTCCAGCCTGGTTCCGACCCGCACGAACACGGGATCGGGGCCGCCGCCGCCCGAATAGGCAATCAGTCGCTCCTGGCCCACTCCGCCGGGGGTCAGCACGATGGAGTAGTTCAGCGAGTCCGCCCCGTTCCTCAACGTCACTGCCAGGTCCAGCGACTTGGGGCCCGGTTGAATCAGGGACGTGCCCGAGTGGATCGCGTTGAAGTCGTACCAGAAATTCTCCCCGGAAAGGCGCCGCAGGATCTCCAGCGCTTCGATGATCGAACTCTTCCCGACTCCGTTCTCGCCGATGAGGACCGTCAGCGGGCCGAGTTTCAGCCTGACGTCGGCCAGGCAACGCAGGCCCTTGATTCGAACCTCGGCGAGTCGGAATCCTTCCATCGGGCACCTCCGAGCCAGCGAACCGGTCGCGGGGCGTATCTTACCTTGTTATCGGGATGAGTTGACACCGTGGACCATCGGCGCGATGAATGCCCGCGTTCGGTAAACCGCCGAAGAGGACCCACGGGAGGCCGTTGAATCATGGCAGGATCCGCGTTCCAGACGAATCCCATCGACCTCGATGCACTGCTGGACGATTGCGAAAGCGGCGTTCTGCAACTGCCGGATTTCCAGCGCAGTTGGGTCTGGGACGAAGACCGCATCAAGAGCCTGCTGGCCTCGATTTCCAGGGCCTTTCCCATCGGGGCGTTGATGTCGCTCAGCACGGGTGGTCCCGTGGATTTCAAGCCTCGCCCGGTTGAAGGCTCACCGAGTCGTGCAAAGGAAGCCACGCCTCAATCCCTGCTGCTGGACGGCCAGCAACGCATGACTTCGCTGTACCAGGCCACCATTCGAGGCAAGGTCGTCGAGACGGTCACCCCGAAGAAGAAGAAGGTGAAGCGCTGGTTCTACATCGACATCCGCAAGACGCTCGACCCTTCGGTAGACCGTGAAGAGGCGATCGTCGGCGTCCCCGAGGACCGGGTCATTCGAACCGATTTCGGCCGTGAGACTCACCTGGACCTTTCGTCACCTGAACTGGAGTACGCGGCCCTGATGTACCCGGTGTCCCAGGTCTTTGACTGGGACAAGTGGCAGGACGGCTTCGACCAGCACTGGCGCGGTGACCAGAACGAAAAGGTCCGCGACGAATTCCGGGCCTTCAAGCGCCAGGTTCTGGAAAACTTCAAGTACTACCGCGTACCGGTCATCACGCTGGACCGATCGACCTCCAAGGAGGCGGTGTGCGTCGTTTTCGAAAAGGTGAACACCGGAGGCAAGGCGCTGGACGCCTTTGAACTGGTGACCGCGATGTACGCTGCCTCGGGGCACGAATTGCGGAAGGACTGGTACGGGGACGACGGGACGAAGGGACGGCATCGGCGGTTCAAGGAAACCCTTCGGCCGGCCGATTCCGACGCCGGCATCATCGCGGCAGTTTCGAATACGGATTTCCTGCAGGCGATTTCCCTGTTCCATACGCGAGATCGCAGGCGGGCGGCGGAAGCCGCAGGAAAGCAGGGCAAGGAACTGCCCGCTGTTTCAGGGAATCGGCAAGCCCTGTTGAACCTGCCCCTCGATGCGTACAAGCGGTACGAAGCCCAGGTGGAAAACGGCTTCGTGCGCGCGGCCAAGTTCCTGCACATGCTGCACATCTACCGGATATTCGATCTGCCGTACCAGTCACAGATCGTTCCGCTGGCGGCCATTCTTTCCGAGATCGGCGACGCGTGGGAGCACGAAGCGAACCGCGCCAAACTGGTGAGTTGGTACTGGAATGGAGTCTTCGGCGAACTCTATGGTTCCGCCGTGGAAACGCGCATCGCGCGCGATTTCATGGAGGTGCCGGTCTGGCTGGCGGGCGGTCCCGAACCATCCACGGTTCGCGAAACCATCTTCCGCGCCGACCGGTTGAAGACCATGAGGATGCGCCTGTCCGCAGCCTACAAGGGGATCAATGCGCTCCTGATGAAGGAAGGCGCCAAGGACTTCCGTTCAGGGCAGCGGTTCGACCACACCGTGTTCTTCGGCGAGAACGTGGACATCCACCACATCTTCCCCCAGGACTGGTGCAAAAAGCACGGCATCAAGCCAGGCGTCTACGATTCCATCATCAACAAGACGCCGTTGTCGTACAGGACGAACCGGATCATCGGAGGTGTTGCGCCGTCCGAGTACCTGGCGAAACTTGAACGAGGCGATGGTGCCACGCCCCCGATCGACGCAGCAAGACTCGATATCTACCTCACGTCCCACCTGACGGATTCGTTGCTGGTGCGTGCCGACAACTTCGGCGCCTTCATGGAGGACCGACAGAATCGGTTGTTGGCCCTGATCGAGCAGGCAACCGGCAAGCCCATCTACCGGGGCGACGCCAAGGAGGAAGGCGAGGATGTCGATGGCGACGAGGATACGGTCGAGGCCGAACTGACGATTGCATCGACGTGAGGCACGGCTACTGCCGCTTCAAAACCAGGTGATCGGTATACGTGACGTCGTCCGTGCCGTCATCGTCGGTGTCGTCGCTGTCCGTGAACTCGACGACCATGCGCGATCCGTCCACGCAGAAGGGCTGGCCCGCCGCGGTCCCGGAGGAACCGGTCTTCACGATCGACAAAACTGTGCCGGTGACGGTCCACGTTCCCGTCACTTCCTGCCCCGGCTTGGTCTCCTCGCCGCCCGCGCACTCGCACCGACCGGTGACGTAGGTGCAGGTCAGTTTCGCCTGGGTGGCGATCCCGTCGCAGGCCTCCTTCATGGTCGTGCTGGTGTCGCCCGGTGCGTACTTGGCGATGACGCCGGCCAGGCACGCGTCGTTCATGTAGACCGTGGACTTCATCGTCGCGCCGAGGTTCTGCGTGCAGGTCTTGTCGGCGGCGAACACGGCCGTGCCCGTGTAGTTGATGTCGATGATCGCCCCGCTGTTGTTGTCCTGCCCGCAGACCGGCACGTCCGTGAACATGGAGGAGGTATCGATGGGGCGCGCCTGGAGGCAATAGTCTTCCACCACCCAGCTTCCCGTCGGATCGCCGCCACACGCCGTGAAGGCCAGGTCCTCGCAGGCCCCGCCCTCGCTGACGATCGTCGCGGTGTCGAGCCGGATCGCGTAGCGCGAGAAGTGCGAAACAGCACCCTGGACCAGGTCACCGGCAACCGTGCTGCCGGCAACGGGACTCCACTGGGCGCCGTCCAGCCACACCAGCACGGCCTTCTTGCCGTCGGGCACCGCGCCACCCAGCTTCAACGCCAGGGTGACGGGCGTCAGGAACGCCGTTCCGTCGGGCCCGAAATTGAACACGTGCGAACCCAGCAGGTCCGCCTGGGGGGACTGCGCCGCATCCTCGGCCAGGACCGTGATGGTGGTGTCGGCCGCCAGCGCATTTCCGGGAATCGTCACGCTGGCCGCACCCGAGGCCAGGGCGACCGTGCCACCCGTCGCCGCGGTGACGGCCGAGGAGGCGGTTTCGCCCACGGTGCCCAGCGGGACGGCCGTGTCGTCGGAGGTCCCCCCGCAGGTCATCGCAAACATGAACACGGCGCACAGCGCCAGCACCTGGATGATCCGGTTCCTCATTGGTTTTCCCCTTCGGAAGTAGTGAAGCACTCTGTTGGAGCGGGCGCAGGTTACCCCCCTGGGGCGGAGGCGTCAATCGAGAGTTGCCGCCCCGTGGCGACCCACCTTGCCGTTGAACGATTGCCCGGGTTCCACTACCATCGCGTCGGGTGGAAGGGGGCCGGGACTGCCGTGCCGCCGCCATCATGGGTGTTGGGGTGCCGTGGAACCGCAGGGGAGTTTCTGATGTCTGACGCAACCCGGATCAACGTGCCGGAGTTCCTGAAACGCGTTCAAATCCTGGATGAACCGAAGTTGGCGCTGTTCGACGCGGACGGGACGCTCTGGGAAAACGACATCGCCGACGACTGCACCGTCTGGATGATCGGCACCGGGCGCATCCAGACCGGCGCGCACTGGCCGCAGTACAAGCAGACCTACGCGGACGACGCCCAGGAAGGCTGCCGCTATCTCCTCAGCTTCTACAAGGGCATGCCGAAGGCGGACCTGACGCGCCACGTGCAAGCCTACTGGGACGAGTTCATGAAGCTGGACTACATCGCGGAAGCGATCGTGGTCCTCGAGGACCTGGCCGCCAAGGGATTCAAGATCTGGGTCGTCACGGGGTCGCCGACGGACTTCCTGCTGCCGTTGTTGACGAAGCTCCCGGTCGACAAGATCGTCGGGATGGACTTCGACGTGGACGCGAACGGAATCCTGACGGGCCTGCACGGCGGGATCAGTTGCGCCGGTCCGGGCAAGGCCGAAAAGGTCCTCAGCCTGTGGAACGATCCGATCCAGTTCGCCGCGGGAAACGCCATCCTGGACGAGGCGATGATGCGCCTGGCCCGCGACGTCGTGTGGGCGGTCCATCCGCATCCGGAACTGGAAAAGATCGCGCTGCACGAGGGCTGGGAAATCAAGAAGTCCCACAAGCCGCCCTACGGAACGGCCGGGTGGCTGACCATCCAGGAAGAACTGCACGAGCGGAACCTGCCGATCCCGGACTACCTGCGCTAGATTCGCGGACGCCCGGCGCGACGCCCGACCTCACCGCCCTCACCCCTCCCCGTACACCCGCTGCACCGCCGCCTCGACGAAGTCCGCCATCCGCCGCTTGACGTCCTTGCGACGTGCGGCGCCTTCCCGGGCGACCTGGCCCAGCGTCTGCAGCAGGACGTCGATGTCCGCCGGTTCGGTGCCCAGCCCGAAACTGACGCGGGCCATGCCGGGCAGGTCCAGTTTCGGAAAGACGGTCACGATCGCCCGCTGGAACTGCTGCGCCCACGGGGGAATCCCCAGTTGGTGCTTGATCAGCATGTGCGCGCAGTGGCAGCCCCAGCGCGTGCCGATGCCGGCCCGCTCGGCCAGTTCGCCGGCCACCTTGTAGGAAATCGAGCCCTTCAGGTCGAAGGCGATCACCCCGCCCCGTCGGCCAAAACGCGGGTTGGCGGCGTCGGCGATGCCGTGCACCTTCAGGCCCGGGATCCGGGCCAGGCCGGCCAGGGCAAGAGCGGTCAGGGCCTGTTCCTCCGCCTCGACCACGTCCATGCCAATCCGCTGCAGCAGGAGCAGCGCCTTGGCCAGCCCCGCCAGGCCGCCCACGTTTTCCCGGCCCGACGCGCGGATCCGCGCCAGACGGTCCGGGTCGAAGGCCAGCAGGCTCTTCCGTATCACCAGAGCGCCGCTGCCGAACGGCGCATAGGCCTTGTGGGCGGAAAAGGCCAGGTAGTCCACGCCCCATGCGTCCATGTCCACCCGGCGGTGGGCCACCAACTGGGCCGCGTCCACCAGCACCCGGGCGCCGTGGCGGTGCGCGATCCGGCAGATTGCCGAAAGGTCGTTGAACGTGCCCAGCACGTTCGAGGCGCCGCTGACGGCCACCAGGCGGATCCGCTGGTTGCCGTGCAGTGCGTCCTGGTTGTAGGCGGCCAGTTCGGCCTCCAGGCGGGCCGGATCGATGAAGCCCTCTGCGTCCACGTCCAGGAGGACGTGCGCGAACCCGGTCCGATCGCGCCACGGCAGTTCGTTGGAGTTGTGCTCCAGCAGCGTGTTCAGCACGACGGGCGCCATTCCGTCGGTGGCCTGCAGGCCGATGTCTTCCGCCGCCAGGTGGACGGCTTCGGTCGTGTTCGCGGTGAACAGCACCTCGTAGTCCGACGCAGGCGCATTCAGGAAGCCGGCCACCACCGCGGCGGCCTCTTCCACCAGCGCAGGACGGGCCCGAGGGTCCAGTTGCCAGGTGCGCCAAACGGCATCCCAGATGGGGGCGAAGGTGGGCGTGCTGGCCCCGTTGTCCAGGTTCACCAGCGGGCTGGTGCCTTCCGCCGTGGGCACGCGCAGGTCCAGGCCGATGCGGCTGGCCTTCAGCCGGGCCAGCAGTTCGCGGCCGCGCAGTTCCTGGAATTCACCGTCCTGAAGGATGTCGGCGGGGGTCGCGTCCACCCGGTCCTCGCGGAAGCAGTCGTTTCCGTGGCGCCGGGCCAGTTGCAGGGCGCGGGCAAACGCGATGACGTTCACGATCGCAGGGGTGCCGGCCTCGAAGCGGCCCGGCGCCCTGGCCCAGACCACCCAGCCCGGGCCCACCAGGCGGGCCGTGCCGCCGCCGGCCTGGAACGTGGTCAGGCGCGCCAGTGCCGGGCGCCGGAGGACCAGGGCCCGCACGCCCAGGGGCAGGTCCAGGTCGGCGCTGGACAGGCACTGGCAATCCCCCGGTTCCAACTGGGCCAGCAGGCCATCGGCGGCCGCCGGGGCACAGAAGATCACCTCGTGGCTGCCTTCCAGACCCAGGTGCGCCAGGACCACGGCGCGGGCATGCTCGTACAGCCGGGTGGAAACCATCGAGTGGTGGCCGCTGCCGCGATGCACGTTGCTGTAGGTTTCCAGGGCGGCGTGGACCGAGCGCTGGAGTTCCTGGAAGGCGACGGACATGGATGCACCTCGTGCCGGGGTGGAATGAAACGTTGATATTCCACGGCTTCAGGCGTTCTGTAAACCCGGTGGCACGGACGCCGACTTGGCGCCCTCGATCCGCAGGGCGATACTGATCCGCGGAACGGATTCGTCCTTTGGAACGGCTGGCATACTCACGAAGGAAGGTGCGGAATGTCCATTCTCCGGCGGGCCCGATGGGCCGTCCTCGTGACCCTGGGAGTGGTCGGTTGTTCGACCGGCACGGACCCGATCGTCCACGTCCTCGGCGAGGCGGAGTTCGGCGCCAACCCCGCCCTGAAGGGGACCTTCGACGACGTCCTGGTCACGTGGCTGGAGGCGGCCGGGCAGCCGCAACGGGCCGGGGACACGGGGCCTGCGGGCCAGGACCGCCTGCCGATCGTCATCGACCGGGATGAAACGCGGATCTTCGCCATGGACGATGCCGAGGGCCACCCCAACACCCTGCAACTGCTGGACGCCGCCGGGACGGTCCTGGCCGAAACGGGCGTGGGGCTGCCGCCGGCGATGGTGCGCCTTGGGGCAGGGACATACAGTCTGCTGATCCGCCGGGCGGACAGCGTGCCGGCCGACGACAACCTGGTGACCTTCGTCATGCCGTTCCAGCGGGTCGTCGCACCGGCGGACCAGGCCTCGCGGGCCGTGACGGCGTCGACCGATGTACCGGCTGCCGGTGACGACACCTGCCCCGTCAGTTACGGCCTGGATCCGCAAATCAGCGACGCGGTCACCCAGGCGAACGTCAAGGTCCTGGGCGACTCGCCTGGAATGGCGATGGGCAATCTGTTCCAGGCCACGGCCCAGGCACTCTCCAACGCCGCCCACAACGCCACGAACGCCCAGCAGCAAGCCTACGTCACCGCGCAGGCATCGACGACCATGGGCATCACCACCCTCTACTCCATCGACACGGCCTCGACGGGGGTCGCGACCGCCAGGATTCTGGGCCAGTAGGCCCCTGGCACGGTGCCAGCGCCTCGCCAGCAGTTCCCCGTTCACGAAGGGCCCGTAGACCTCCGCCGTGTCGAAGGACGTCACGCCGCGTTCCACGGCCGCCCGCAGCAAGGCGATCATTCGACCGGCGACGTCACGGGGTGCTATCCTGCCGCCGACCCCCGGAGGAGGATACCGTGCGAAGCGCCCGATGGTTCATCGTCCTGCTGGCCCTGGCTGCCGCATGCTCGGGGACGGGACCGGCCGACACCCCGGGTGCGGACGTACCTGCGGACGCCATCGCGGATACCGTCGCGGACGTCCCCCCCGCCCTCCCGAAGTTCCGCCGCCACGTCGTCGATGCCCAGGCGACCGGCGCGGCCTATGCCGAGGTGGCGGACCTGGACGGGGACGGCGTGCCGGAACTGGTGGTGTCGCTGTTCGGGAAGCCCGACGACGCGAACTTCTACCCGGACGGCCAGGTCGTCGTATACAAGCGGGGCCAGGACCTGGACCACTGGACCCGGTCCGTCATCCTCTCGGGCGATCTGGGCGTGAAGTACCCGAACCGCCCCACCGTCGCGGACGTGAACGGCGACGGTCGCCCGGACGTCATCGTCGCGGCGGGCTTCCTGCTGTGCACGCTGTTCAGCGAGGACTACGCCTGCGGCAGCCTCCAATGGATGGAGCAGACCGAAACCGGCTGGACGCGCCACCTGCTGGTCGAGGGTACCGTGGACTTCTACCACCGCGGGCTGCTGCTGGATGTGGACGGGGACCACCGGGACGACCTGGTGACGGTGGCCGAGCACATGGTCGGCATGGCCGGCGACAACCAGGGCGCGGTCACGCGGTGGTTCAAGGGCGTCGATGGCGCCGACCGGTTCGATCCGGCGCCGCGGGACCTGGCGGCCGGCATGGGCAGCCTGTTCCAGGCGGTGGACGTCGATGGCGACGGCGACACGGACCTCTGCGCGGCCGAGTTTTTCGTGGCGGGGGAGTCGGTGGCCTGGCTGGAGCAGAAGGACGGCCAGTGGATCCACCACGTCATCGACGCCGACAGCGGCCCGTCCATCCAGTTCGCCCTGGTACCGAACCTGTTCGGGGACGGCGTGGCGCGCGGCGTGGGTTCGAACCACGTGAACACGCAGGACGACGCGACGGCCCCCGAATCGGCCATCCGCGTCTATGACCGCCCGGTGAATCCCGCGGACCCCTGGACGAAGCGGGTCGTTTCGCAGGGGATCCAGTCCGTCAAGTCGCCGGTGGGCGCGCCGCAGCAGGCGCCGGGCGTGTTCGGGTGGGGCGACATCGACGGCGACGGCCGGATTGACCTGGCCGTATCGGGCGACGGCGACCCTCGTGTCCTCTGGCTGCAGCAGGTCGCGCCCGGGCAATTTGAAACGCAGGTGCTGGAAGCCAGCCTGCCCGAGGCCAGCGGCATGCAGGTCGTGGATCTGGACGGCAACGGGACCCCCGAGATCGTCGTGACCGGCTACACCGACAACGTCGTGTACGTCTACGAGCGCGAGTAGCGGCGGCGGATGGTCTTTCAGGTGGCACCCCCCATGCCTGTCGTTGCTGCTACGGGAAATCGTGGTGGAGGCGGACGGAATCACGCCCGGCGGCGGGCCTCCTCGGCCGACTGGCGCCGCAGTTCGCGACGCCCCGGCAGGCCCAGTTTCGTCAGGATCCGGTCGTAGTACGTTTCGATCGTCCGCACCGACAGGCCCATGTGCGCCGCGATCTCCTGGGACCGCGCTTCCGTGCCCAGCAGGCGGTACACCTGCAACTCCTGCGGGCTCAGGACGTCCTCCGGGTCCAGAACCGGGCCCCGGGCCAGGGCATCGGCCATGGCACGAGCCGCCCGCGGGCTGAGGAAGCGCTCGCCGGCCCGGACGCGGCGCACGCACTCCGCCAGGATCTCGGGGTCCTCGGGCTTCGTCACGTACCCCATCGCCCCGGCCGCGAACGCCCGCCGGACGTTGTCGCTGTCCGCGTGGACCGAGTACACCACGGCACACATCCCCGGGAACCGGTCCCGCACGGCCGCCAGGAAGTCCAACCCGCTCCCCTCCTCCAGCGACAGGTCCAGGACCACGACCTCCACCGGCACCTGTCCCAGCAGCCGGATGGCATCCCGGGCCGTTCCCGCCTGCCCCACGACATCGAACCCGCCTTCCGACAACAGTCCCGCGATGCCCTGGCGCACCAGGGGATGATCGTCCAGCAGCAGCAGCCGTGTCCGGCCCGTGTTCATGTTGCCTCCACCCTGGTCGGGATCCGGCATTCGATCCGGGTCCCCCGACTGTTCGTGCCCGGGCCCATCGCGAAGGTTCCGCCCACCCGTTCCGCCCGCCACGCCATCGTCCGCAGGCCCAGTCCCAGGCCCGACCCGCCGTCGGGCGGCAGGCCGCACCCGTCGTCCTCGACCCGCAACGTCATGCCGCCCGGATCCCGGACCAGGGTGACCTCGATCCGCCCCGCTGCCGAATGCCGCATGGCGTTCGCCATCGCCTCCTGGGCGATCCGGTAGGCCTGGAGCGCCTCGGCCGGATCAGGGGACGGGCCTTCCCCCTGGGACCGGAACGTCACCTCGGCCTCGCAGACGCCCGCCGCCCGCCGGACCAGATCGTCCAGGGCACCCACCAGGTCGCGGCCCGCCAGCGCACCCGGGCTCAGTTCCCGTGAAAGGTCATGGATCTCGCGGATGGCATCCCCGACCGACTCGACAATCCCCTCCATCACCTCGGGTTCCAGGCCCTTCCCGGTCTGCAGACGGGTCTGCGCGCGCCGGGCCCGGATCAGGATCCCCGTCAGGTCCTGGCAGACCCCGTCGTGCAGGTCGTGGCCGATGCGGCGCCGTTCCCGCTCCCCCACCTCGATCAGTTCGCCCTCCAGCCGGACCCGGGCCGCGGCCTCGTCCTGCAGGCGCTCGACGGCGACCTGCTCGCGGCGGAGGGTGCCGACCAGATGCTGGCAGAACCACGCCAGCAGCAGGACGATGGGCAGGCCGATCCCGACCGCAGCGACCGCATGAAACAGCCACTCCCCATCGAACCAGGGCGGCGCGGTCGTCGGAAGGATCCCGACCTCCGTTGCCCACAGGGCCGCCACCAGGAACCCGAAGTCGATCAAGGCCAGGACCAGCCCGGTCCGCACGCCCACCAGAAACAGCATCGGCAACGGAAAGACCAGCATGACCACCCGGAACTCGTGGAAGATCCCGGCGCGGTACAGCATGGCGCCGGCCCACACCCAGGACGACAGGACCAGCAGGACGGCGCGCAGGACGGTAGGTGCCCGCCGGAGCGCCGCGGCCGTCACCACGAGGGCCCACCCCGCCAGGGACACGGCCTTGAGGACGGGCGGGATGGAAACGACCAGGATCGTCGGCAGGACCAGGACCCCCTGCACCACCGCGATCGCCAGTGTGTAGGCGTTCATCGCCTTCCGGCGCCACGGCCCGATCGGGTCCTTGTCCGAGGTCCAGTCGCCCATGCGTCCCCCTGTCCCGCCGCCATGCTGTCACGGCCGAAGGTCCGTGCAGAAGCCGTGGTTGTGCCGACACGATTGTACGCAAACACGCCTACATCGACGACCGCAGCCCCGCGGCTACACGGCTTTACGCGACCGGGATAGCCTGCCGTCGTCGCCAAGAGCCGCCTGCAGGGCGACCCGCTGGACGGTGGGCACGTACACGAGGAGACACCATGAACGCAATCCGGATCCGGAGGTTCGCCACGGTCGCGGCACTCTTGCTGGCCGCCGCGGCCTTCCCCGGCGCGGCGTCGGCCGACGTCCTCGACACGCTGAGCCCGCACTGCATCGCGTCGTTCTGCGAGGGCTACGTCGGGGACCCCGGGGCGGTCGCCTGCGCGGACCTGGCCCAGGCGGACTGCCTGACGCGACAGAATTGCTGGTGGCGCGACACGACGGCGCAGAACGCGCTGGCCGAGTCGGCGGCGACGGACTTCGGCGGCCAGTTGCTGCACCCGTATTCGGGTTCCTACTCGGGCAAGGCCGTCGATGTCTGGGTCTGGAACGGGCTGGAGGGGACGAACGTCATCCTCGTCGTGTCGGGGACACAGTACTTCCAGATTGGCAACGGCGTTTCGGACCTGGTGCGCGACGAGGCCCTGGCGGCTTTCCAGGCCGGGATCCCCGGCTTCGAAACGCTGACGGCATACGGCTACCTCTACAACACCGCCGAACCGGGGGTCAACGGCTCGACCTGGACCTCCGACACCGCCATTCCCGTGCACGTCGCGCAGAGTTGGGTGACCGAAGTGCAACTCCGAAACCTGGCCTTGAACGCCCACGCGGCACGCTCGGCCGCTGTGCTCGGCGCAGGCCTGTCCTGGGGGCCCGACGGGTTCCTCGGGGACGGGAGCCTGTACGGCTGGGACCTCAGCGCGCCCACGTCGCCGCAGAAGCCGAACTCGCCGGTCAGCGAGACGTCGACGACCACGATCGCCATGGACGGTTTCCCGATCTTCCTGATCCCGGGCGGCCTGCCGTCCATCGTCACCGTGTACCTCCCGGCCCAGAAGGTTCTGATCCCGGGCTGGCCGTTCGGCACGCACTTCCCCGACATCGCGCCGCTGGATCGCGCGCCGCTGGACCCGTACAACGTGGTCCGAACCCTGAACACCTGGCTCTCCCTCAATCCGAACGCCGTGGTCCCGCAGTACGGACCACCTGTCCTCGGGAACGCCAGTTCCATGGCGATGCTGACGGCCCAGCGGGACGCGGTCAGCTACGTCCAGAACGAAACCTTGCGCCGCATGAACCTGGGCGAGGACGTGGACACGGTGGCCGCGACGCTGGCGCTGCCGTCGAACCTGGCGGACAGCCCCTGGAACCAGCAGGTCGCGACGACCGTGCCCGGCGTGGTGCGCGGGATCTACGCGCTGCGCCTGGGCTGGTACGGCGGCCTGCCGGCGGACCTGGCGCTGAAGGGACTGACGCCCGCCGAGCAGGCGGCCCGGCTGGCCGGTGTCGGGGGCACGGCGGCCCTGCTGACGGCGGCGAAGTCGGCCCTGGACGAGAAGACGGACACGGGCGCCCGATGGGCGGCATACGCGGCCCACGCGGTGATGGTGGCGGACCCGAACGGGGACGCCCTGGCCGCGAAGTGCATCTACTGGAATGCCCTGCGACGCCTGGCCTTCGCGACGCCCAGCGCCCGCGAGCGCAACCTGTTCCTGTCCGAGATCGGGGCGCTGGGCGACCTGGCCGGGACCTGCGGCGCGGACGACGACGCCGACGGCACGACGAACTGGCTCGACTGCTCGCCCCGGGACGCGGGCGTGAACCCGGGCGCCACCGAGGTCTGCGACGGCAAGGACAATGACTGCAACGGGCAGGTGGACGACGGGATCGCCCCGGTGGGCACGGTGTGCGGCAGCGGCGCCTGCGAGGCCACCGGCATCCGCAGTTGCATCGGCGGCCAGATGGTGGACGACTGCCGGACGGGCACGCCGATGGCCGAGGCCTGCAACGACATCGACGACGATTGCAACGGGATTGCAGACGACGGGATTGCCCCGGTGGCGACGACGTGCGGCCAGGGCGCCTGCGAGGCCGCCGGCACCAGCGGGTGCATCGGTGGCGCGTGGGTCACGAACTGCGTGCCCGGTACGCCGTTGATCGAGGTCTGCGACGGCATGGACAACGACTGCAACGGCGCGGTGGACGACGACATTCCGACGGTGCTGTCGCAGTGCGGCGTCGGCGCCTGCACCGCGTCCGGCACGTGGACCTGCGTCGGGGGCACGCTGGTGGACTCGTGCGTCCCGACGGCGCCGTCCGTCGAACTGTGCGACGGCATGGACAACGACTGCAACAGCACCGTGGACGACATCGCACCCCTGCCCACGACCTGCGGCGTCGGCGCCTGCGCATCGACTGGCGCGTGGGCTTGCGTCGGCGGGACGCTGGTGGATTCCTGCACGGCCGGCACCCCCGGCTTCGAGGCCTGCGACGGGATCGACAACGACTGCAGTGGCGTGGCGGATGACGGGATCGCGCCGGTCCCGACGACGTGCGGCATCGGGGCCTGCACGGAGACCGGAATCCTGGCGTGCGCGAACGGGACGTGGGCCGAACTCTGCGTGCCCGGCATGCCGGCGGCGGCGGACGCCACCTGCGACGGGATCGACGACGACTGCGACGGGCAGACCGACGAGGACTACGTCCCGGCGAGGTGCGGCGTTGGCGCCTGCGCGTCTGCCAGCCGCTGCGTGGCCGGGGTCCCGGGCGTCTGCCTGCCCGGAAGCCCCGCCGCGGAGGTTCTGGACGGCATCGACAACGACTGCGACGGAATCATCGACGAGGGGACGGCGTGCACGGCGAACAGCCAGTGCGCGACCGGCTTCTGCGCCGACGGCGTCTGCTGCACGTCGGCCTGCGGCGGCGGGCTCGCCGGGGACTGCCTGGCCTGCAGCGTGGCAGCCGGCGCGGCTGTCGATGGCACCTGCGGCCCGGCCGCGATGGGGACGGCCTGCCGGGCGTCGGCGGGGGTCTGCGACACGGGCGAGGCGTGCGACGGGGCCTCGACGGCCTGCCCTACGGACCTCTTCAAGTCTTCCAGCAAGGTCTGCCGGGTTTCGGCGGGCGCGTGCGATCCGGCCGAGACCTGCACCGGAACCTCGGCCGCGTGCCCGGCTGACGCCTACAAGCCCGCCGGCACCGTCTGCCGGGCGGCCTCCGGTACCTGCGATCCTGCCGAAACCTGCACCGGCGCGAACGTCGGGTGCCCGGCCAACCGGTTCGTTCCCAGCGGCACCACCTGTGGCGCCGGAAGGATCTGCCAGAACGGCGCCTGCAAGAAGCGCTGACGGGCGTGCCCGGTTCCGCGACGGCGAACCGGGGCAGTTGTCGGAGGTCAAGTCGCCCCTGCATCCCTCTGTCCCGCCGCCATGCGGTCATGTCCGGGGGTCCGTGCAGAAGGCGGGGCCGTGCGGACACGCCTGTACGCATTTCCACGTACGCCGCTGACGGTATCCTTGCGTCTACACGGTTTTCCGGGACCGGACTATCCTGAACCCACCGCCCAGGATCCGCCTACGGGCCACCCGAGGGGGCGGTGCACCCCGTACCCGCGAGGAGACCCCATGAACACCCAAACCCGAAAGTCCCGCACGTTGGCAGCCCTCGCGGCGGCGGCTTTCGTGACAACCCTGTTGGCGGCGGTCCCCAGCGCCCAGGCCATGCAGATCTTCGTCAAGATGGCCTCGGGCAAGACTCTCACCCTCGAGGTCGAGCCCAGCGACGCCATCGAGAACGTCAAGCAGAAGATCCAGGACAAGGAGGGGATTCCGCCCGACCGGATCATCCTGACCTGGGCGGGCAAGACGCTCCTCGACGGTCGCACGCTGGCCGACTACAACATCCAGAAGGAATCGACGCTGCTGATGCAGGTCGCATCGCCGGAAGCCTGGACCCTGGACGTCCTGTGGGAGTTCCCGCCCGAAACCGGAACGACCCCGTTCGGGACCGGTCCTACGTCCTTCGGCGGCCTGCTCGAGGACGCCGCCGGGACGTTGTACGGGACGACGGTCGCAGGGGGCGACTACGGGCTGGGCCAGGTGTTCCGTCTGGACCGGGGCACGTCGCCCTACACGTTCACGACGCTGCACTCCTTTGACGGCACCGACGGCATGGGGCCGGCGGCGGGGCTGGCCTGGGGGGCCGGCGGGGTGCTTTTCGGAGCGACGTCAGGGGGGATCGACGCGTCCGGAAACGCGGTGATGGGCACGATCTATCGCCTGACGACGGAAGGAAACGCGTTCGAAACGCTGGTCGTCCTGGACCGGCCGGCGTTCCCGGAAGGGACGACGGGCGGGGGATCGGAGGGCAGTTGCGACCCCGAGTCGGGGATATGTGCCCTGGAGGAGCTGTTCGCCAACATCAATGCCATGATCCAGGGAGTGGAGGCCGTCTGCGGCGGCCCCTTCGATTACGTAGCCGCGAACGGGGGCCAACCGCTGGAGTCGCCGGGGTGCGATTCCGACGATTTGATCTGCACCCTGGACCGCCTGGCGGCCCAGGGCCAGTACATTGCGAACGGCTGGCAGCACTACACCTTCGGCCCGGTCTCGGCACTGCTGGCGGGCCAGGGCGACCTGCTGCACGGGACCACGTGGAACCGCAACACCTGCATGGGGACAGCCTTCACGGTCGCCCAGGACGGCACCGGTCTTGCGTTCCTGGACGGGTTCGACGTGACGTGGGCGGACGGGACGACGACGGCGACGTCCGGCTGGGCGGGGCTGGCCCTGGGGCCGGACGGCCGCCTGTACACCTCGACCTTCGACGCAGACGTGGGTTCCGCCGTGGTGGCGCTGGGCTCGTCGGCGTGGACATTCGGGGAAGGGCCGAACCACCAGGTGCTGTACGCCGGCACGGATATCCTGCGGCCGCAGGGCACGCCGGTCTTCGGGGCGGACGGGGCCCTGTACGGCACCGCGGCGGGCGACGGCAGCGCGGACCTGGGTGCCGTGTACCGCCTGGACCCGGGAGCCCGGCCGGCCACGTTCGCGGTGGCCCACCGCTTCCAGGGGCTCGACGGGCAGGCCCCGGTTGCCGGACTGATCCGGGGCCCGACCGGCGCCTTGTACGGCACGGCCTCCGCGGGCGGCGCCCAGGGCATGGGCACGATCTTCCGCCTGGATCCGGGGACCGCGCCCGCGGGCCTGCAGACGCTGCACGACCTGGCGGCGGCCGAGGGCCAGGCGCCGGTGACGACGTTGCTGCTGGGCCGTGACAACCGGCTGTACGGCCTGGCCCAGGCGGGTGGCTTGATGGGCGGCGGCACCCTGTACCGTCTGTCCCCCCCCGACGCGGACAACGACGGCGTGACCGCGATGACCGACTGCGACGACGGCGATGCAGCGCGGTTCCCCGGCAACCCCGAGGTATGCGACGGCCTCGACAACGACTGCAACGGACTGGTCGATGACAGGATCACGCCGGTGGCCTCGACCTGCGGCGAGGGGGTCTGCGCATCGACCGGGACGCGGTCGTGTGTTGACGGCCGGATGGTGGATACCTGCGTGCCGGTGGCGCCGGACGACTGCGGCGTCTGCGGCGGCGGGAACCGCGACAAGGACTGCGACGGCGACTGCTTCGGCGGCAAGGTGATCGGCTGCGACACCGTCTGCGGCAGCGGCCTGGTCTGGGACGTCTGCGAAGTCTGTGCGGGCGCGAATGAGTGCGTGGGCTGCGACGGCGTTCCTTGGAGCGGCTACGTTTTCGACGACTGCGGCGTCTGCGACGGCGGGAACCGGGACAAGGACTGCAACGGCGACTGCTTCGGCGGCAAGGTGGTCGGCTGCGACACCGTCTGCGGCAGCGGCCTGGTCTGGGATGTCTGCGAAGTCTGTGCGGGCGCGAACGAGTGTGTGGGATGCGACGGCGTTCCATGGAGCGACAAGGTTTTCGACGACTGCGGCGTCTGCAATGGCTGGAACCGGGACAAGGGCTGCGACGACGTGTGCTTCAGCGGCAAGGTGCTCGACCAGTGCGGGGTCTGCGGGGGCGACGGGATCGACGCCACCCCGACGACCTGCGGCGAGGGCCTCTGCGCCTCGACCGGGATCCGGTCGTGCGTGGGGCCGATGGTCTTCCAGGATACCTGCGTGCCCCGCTGCACATCGGCGAACTGCGCCTTCCCGCAGGCCCTCCCCGGAATGGTCGTGGTTTGCCAGGGCACGGACCACGGCGACCAGTGCAGTCTGGCCTGCGACGCCTCCTCCGGGTACATCGGGACCCCGTCGGCCGGCACCGCGACGTGCGCCTATGGC
>CAINDP010000211.1 GCA_903847405.1 uncultured Myxococcales bacterium
CCCGAACGACCCCCGGAAGCCCTTCGATCCCAGCGGCGTTCGCCTGGGCACCGCGGCCGTGACCTCCCGGGGCATGAAGGCCCCCGAAATGGCCCGCATCGCCGCGTGGTTCGGCCAGGTGGCCGACGCCGTGAACGACCCCGAGGCGCTGGAGCGGATCCGCGGGACCGTCCGGGAGTTCACCGCCGCCTTCCCCTGCCCGGGCATCCGGATCTAATCCAGTCACGTCGGGACACTCCGCAGTCGTTTCGTACCCGTACCCGTACCCGTCCTACCCGGTCCTTCCTCCACGTTCCCGGGACGGCGGACGCCCCAATCCCCGCGTCCGACTTGACGTTTCGCCCCTTTGTGGGGCACGATCCTGCGGGTTTTTTTCACTGATCGGAGGCCCCTGTGGCGGACGGCAAGGACTACAAGGCGACGTTGCGGCTCCCCGCGACCTCGTTCCCGATGAAGGCCAACCTGCGCGAGCGCGAGCCCCAGATCCTGGACTTCTGGCGGCACGGGAAGACCTACGAACGGATGCAGGCGGCGGCGGCGGCCCGGGGCGGGGCGCCCTTCCGCTTCCACGACGGCCCGCCCTACGCCAACGGCCACATCCACCACGGGCACATCCTGAACAAGGTCCTGAAGGACATCGTGGTCAAGATGCGGAACCTGACCGGCCAGCCCACCGAGTTCCGGCCCGGGTGGGACTGCCACGGCCTTCCCATCGAGCACGCCGTCGAAAAGGAGATCGGCCGGGAGGCCGCCCGCAGCGACCCCTCGGGCCTGCGCCACAAGTGCCGGGACTTCGCCCGCAAGTGGGTGGACATCCAGGCCAAGGAATTCGAGCGCCTGGGCGTGTTCGCGTCCTGGGACGACCCCTACCTGACCATGTCGCACGACTACGAGGCCCTGACGCTGCGGGAGTTCGGCCGCTTCGTCGGCGCGGGCGCGGCGTACCAGGGCCGCAAGCCGGTCCTGTGGTGCCACGTCTGCGAAACCGCCCTGGCCGACGCCGAGGTCGAGTACAAGGACGCCACGTCCCCGTCCATCTACGTGCGCTTCCCGTTCACGCCCAGCGTGGGCGAACGGATCCCGGCCCTGGCCGGCCGCGAGGGCGGCGTCATCATCTGGACGACGACCCCCTGGACCCTGTCGTCGAACCTCGCCATCGCCTTCGACGCCGAGGCGACCTACGTGGCCGAGGAGGTCGACGGCGACGTGTGGATCGTGGCCGAGGCCCTGTTCGAGGCGTTCCACAAGGCGATCGGCCGCCCCGAAGGCACCGTCATCACGACGTTCCCCGGCGCGGTCCTGGACCGGGCCGCCTGCCGGCACCCCTTCATCGACCGCGAGTCGATGCTGATCGTCGGCGAGCACGTGACGATGGACACCGGCACGGGCTGCGTCCACACGGCCCCCGGCTTCGGCGAGGACGACTTCGTGGTGGGCAGCCGCTACGGCCTGCCCGCCTATGCCCCGGTGAACCACCAGGGCCGGTTCACGTCGGAAGTGCCGGAATACGCCGGCCGGCTGGTCTTCGACTGCGACGACGACGTCATCGCGATGTTGAAGGACAAGGGCGCGCTGCTGGGCGCCGGCAAGATCAGCCACTCGTACCCGCACTGCTGGCGGTCCAAGAACCCGGTCATCTTCCGGGCGACGCCCCAGTGGTTCATCAAGGTGGACGGGGCCATGACGCCGCAACTGGCGGCCGAGGGCGCCGGCGACGCCACCCTGCGGGCGCGGGCCTTCAAGGCCATCGAGAACGTGCGCTTCATCCCGTCCTGGGGCCGCGACCGCATCACCGGCATGCTGAAGTCCCGCCCGGACTGGTGCGTTTCGCGCCAGCGGCACTGGGGCGTCCCGATCGTCGGCACCACCTGCAACACCTGCGGCAACGTCGAAACGTCCCAGGCGCTGGTGGACCACGTCGCGGCGATCTTCGAGCGGGAGGGCGCCGACGCCTGGTTCGACCGGCCCCTGTCCGAACTGATCCCCGCGGACTGGAAGTGCGGGAAGTGCGGCGGCACCGACCTGGGCAAGGTCAAGGACATCCTGGACGTGTGGTTCGATTCCGGCGTGTCGTACGCGGCCGTCATGGAGGCGCGCCTGGCGACCGCCGCGGACCCGCACCCCCAGACCGACCTGTACCTGGAAGGCAGCGACCAGCACCGCGGCTGGTTCCAGTCGTCGCTGCTGGCATCCGTCGGGACCCGCGGGCAGGCGCCCTACAAGGCCGTGCTGACCCACGGCTTCGTGGTGGACGGCGCGGGCCGCAAACTGTCGAAATCCGAAGGAAACTACATCGACCCCGGCAAGATCATGGACGTCAACGGCGCCGAACTGCTGCGCCTGTGGACGGCCGCGGAAGACTACCGGGACGACATCCGCCTGTCCGACGAGATCCTGAAGGGCTGCGTCGAAAACTACCGCAAGGTCCGCAACACCTGGCGCTTCATGCTGGGCGTGGTGTCGGACATGGACCCGGCGACCGGCCCCCTGCCCGTGGACCAGATGATGGACGTGGACCGCTGGGCCCTGGCGCGGTTCCACGAGGTCGTCGCGCGTGTGCGGCAGTCCTACGAGGACTACGAGTTCCACACGGTCGTCCGGGCGCTGACGGACCTGTTCATCATCGACCTGTCGGCGTTCTACCTGGACGTCACCAAGGATCGCCTGTACTGCGCGGCGCCGGACAGCCGCCAGCGGCGCTCGGCCCAGACCGCGGTCCGGCGCATCCTGGAAGGCAGCCTGTCCCTGCTGGCGCCCATCCTGTCGTTCACGGCCGAGGAGGCCTACGGGCACCTGCCGAAGGCCCCGGACGCCCCGGACTCGATCTTCCTGGTCCCGCTGCCTTCGGCGTCCGACTTCCCGGACGACGCCGATCTGCGGGGGGACATGACCACGTTCCTGGAAGTGCGCGGGGTGGTCCTGAAGAAGCTGGAGGAGGCCCGGGCCGCGAAGCTGCTGGGGCACCCCCTGGAGGCCCGCGTCACGCTGAAGGTCAAGGCGGGCAGCGCCCACGACACCGTCCTGCGGCGCTTCGCTGCGGTCCTGCCGGAACTGTTCGTCGTGTCCCGCGTCGCGGTCGAACGGGCCGACGCCCTGTCCGCCGTGGACGGCCCGGTCGAGGTCGGCGTCGAGCGCATCGAAGGCACCCGCTGCGGCCGGTGCTGGAACTACACCGAGGACGTGGGCGGCCAGGAAGGCGCTCCGGACCTGTGCGGCCGGTGCGCGGACGTCCTGAAGGCGGTGACGCCATGACGGCCGAACGCCGACACACCCTCATCCGGTGGATCGTCACGATCGCCGTCGTGGGGGGCGTCGCGGGCCTGGACCTGTGGTCCAAGCGCTGGGTCGAAGGCAACCTCGCCACCCCGCGCCACCTGCTGCCGGTGACCGCCCCCGCGTCCGCCTCGGGCATGACCGTCGGCGACGTGGTGCGCACGCGCTTCCCGGACCTCGACGACGGGACCCTCCGGGGATCGATGTGGCGCCTGCTGCCCCAGGTGGCCCTGGACCCGGGGGACCCGGTCTTCGAACTGGAGTCGTCGCGCAACCTCGAGGCCGTGGGATTCTTCGTGTTCGACCCGGGCCGCGAAAAGCGGTTCGCCCGGCGCATCGAGCGGAACGACGCGTGGATGATGGAACGGGCCCTCCAGCGGGACCAGCCCGGCCTGGGCCTCCAGGAGGCGCGGCGCCAGGTGCGCGAGTCCCTGTCCCGGGTCAGCGTGGCCGAGTACCTGAAGTCCCGCCTGCCCCACGTGTCCGACGACGAGGCGGCCGAAATCGCCCGCACCAGCCTGCATCCGATCCCGCCCGACGGCGCCGGCGTGGATCCCTCCGCCATGGCCGCACCGGGCCAGACGTACCTGGTCGGCGAACGGGAAATCGTGTTCATCCCCGGTTTCTTTGACTTTTCCTACGCCGAAAACCCGGCCGGCGCCTTCAGCATGCTGTCGGAGCTGGACGAGGGCCTGCGACGGGCCATCTTCTTCACGCTGTCCCTGGTGGCCCTGGTGGCGGTGGGCTGGCTGCTGGTCCGGCCGCCGGCCAACGGCTGGCTGCCGATCCTGGCCCTGGGCGGCATCATGGGCGGCGCCATCGGGAACCTGGTGGACCGGATCTTCCTGACCTACGTGGTGGACTTCATCCACAACTACTACCGGGACTGGCACTGGCCGCGCTACAACGTCGCGGACATCGGCATCTCGGTGGGCGTGATCCTGCTGGTGCTGGTCACCGCCTTCGCGCCCCAGGAAAAGGGGAAGGATGCCCCGGACGGGAAGGCCGCCCGGGGCCGCAAGCCCTCGAAGTCCTGAATTCTCTGGATTTTTCCTCGCGCGGCAGGCCGGCGTCGGCTAGAATCGGACCCGGAAACTCCCATTGGAGACGCTCATGCCAGGACGAGGTTCGAGCCTGTATCGTAACGTCGTGTCGTACTTCGGACTCCTCGTCCTGCTGTTTGGAGCGCTCCTCATGCTGGGTTCCATGATCGGCGAGTTCGCCCAGATCACCCACAGCCCCTACATGGGCATCTTCACCTGGATGATCTTCCCGTCGGTCATCGCCTTCGGGATCCTGATCGTGCTGTTCGGCATGCGACGCGAAAGCCTCCGGCGGCGGCGGGCCCAGTCGACCGAGGCGCTGCCCTTTCCCCGGCTGGATCTGAACGACCCGAAGCAGCGGCGCTGGTTCGCCGTCTCGCTGGTGGGCGGCGGGATCATGGCCGTCCTGTTCGCCTTCGCGGGCTACAACGCCTTCCTGTTCACCGAGTCGACGGTGTTCTGCGGCGAGGTCTGCCACACGGTCATGGAGCCCGAGGACGTGGCCCGCAAGGCCGGCCCCCACGCCCGCGTCCGCTGCGTGGACTGCCACGTGGGCGAAGGCGTCGAGTGGTACGTGAAGTCCAAGTTGTCGGGCCTGCACCAGGTGATCGCGGTCATCACCGACGACTACCAGCGGCCCATCCAGACCCCCATCCAGAACCTGCGCCCCGCCCGCGAAACGTGCGAACAGTGCCACTGGCCCGAGAAGTTCTACGGCGCCCAGTTGATGCAGAACCCCCACTTCCGCTATGACGAACCCAACACGCCCGAGCAGATCAGCCTGCTGGTGAAGACGGGCGGCGGCAACCCGGCCCAGGGCCAGTCCGCCGGCATCCACTGGCAGATGCTGCTGGGAAACAAGATCGAATTCATCGCCCGGGACGCGAAGTTGACGGACATCCCCTGGACGCGCGCCACGTCGGCCGACGGAACGGTGCGGGAGTTCGTCGACACGAAGCACCCGATGACCGCCGAGGAGAAGGCGACCCTGCCGATCCACGCGATGGACTGCATCGATTGCCACAACCGCCCGTCCCACGTGTACATCCCGCCGGAAACCGCCGTGGACCGGGGGATGGCGGGCGGCACGATCCCGAAGGACCTCCCCTGGATCAAGAAAGTGGCCGTGGACACGCTGGTCCAGCCGTACGCCGACAAGGACGCTGCGAAGGTCGGCATGCGCAAGGCCATCGAGTCGTTCTACCAGGACAAGTACCCGGACGTCCTGAAGAATCGCAAGGGCGACCTGGATCTGGCGATCGACTCCGTGACGGGCATCTGGACCCGCAGCGTGTTCCCGGCCATGAAGGTCGACTGGAAGACCTACGCCTCGAACATCGGCCATCGCAACTGGCCGGGCTGCTTCCGCTGCCACGACGGGGATCACCAGTCTGCCGACGGCACGGCGATCAGTACGGACTGCACGATCTGCCACACCCTGCCCGTCCGCGGCCCGCTGATGGCCCTCGGTTCGCTGCCGCCCACCAGCGAGCAGAACTGGCACCCCTGGGACCTGTCGGGGCGCCACAAGGACCTGCCCTGCACGCAGTGCCACGAGGCGGGGTACCGGCCTCCGACCGGCTGCGTGGACTGCCACAAGATCAACACGAAGGCCCCGATGATGAAGGAGGGCTGCGACCAGTGCCACCAGGAAGTGGGCCGGAAGCAGCCCCAGAACGCCTGCACCGACTGCCACGACAGCCTGAAGGGGCTGCACACGGCCGACGCGCATTCGAAGCAGGCATGCACGACCTGCCACGCCCCCCACGCCTGGGCATCCGAGGGCCGTGAGACGTGCGTGAAGTGCCACAAGGATCAGGACACGCACAACGCCCCCAAGGCCTGCGCAGGCTGCCACGGCGGGAAGTTCCGCGGGGACGACAAGACGAACGACGGGAAGGACGAGGACAAGGACCACGACGACAGGAAGGGCGACCACGACAAGGACGACGACGAGGCTGCGGCCCCGGCGGCGGCTTCCGCGCCCGCGACCTGAGCGCGACCTTCCCCGCACGGATGCCGGCCGCCCTGCACTACAATGGCCCCATGAATGGCGCCCGCGACGATCGGCCGGAATTCGCCCCCGTCGATTCGGACACCTTGCCACGCCTGCTGCGGGGCGAGGGGTTCCAGCCGCCGGAAGGCTTCAAGGCCCTGGTGGTGGAACTCCCGGGATCCCCCGGCGAGGCCGTCGGGCCGGCGTGGGACTGGCAGGGCACCTCCCGGGACGACGCGTGGTGGCCCGCCTCGACGGTCAAGATCCTCGTCGCGGCGGCGGCGCTGTCGGCAGCGCGTCGGTTGGGCTTCAGCACGGCGGCCGCCGTCCGGTTCGACGAGCCGGAAGGTCCCCACGGCACGACCCTGGAGGCCCTGGTCCGGGCCGCCGTCACGCACAGCGACAACGCGGCGTTCGACCGCCTGGCCTTCGTGGCTGGCCACGCCGGCCTGCGGCGCTGGCTGGCGCGGCAGGGGTTCGCCGGCACCTCCCTGTGGCGGGGCTACTCGGGCCTCTATCGGGACCCGGCCACCGGACGCGGGACGCTGACCGTCGCGCCCGCCCTGGTCCTGTGCGAGGGCCACCGGACCCTGGCCAGGCGGCCCCGGATCGACCGGGCCCCCTGCGACGTCCCGGAACACGGCAGCCGGACGACGCTGCAGGACCTGGCCGAGTGCCTGCGACGCATCGTGCTGCATCCCCGGCTTGCGCCGCGGGAGCGCCTGGGCCTGCGACGTGCGGACGCCGTCCTGCTGCAGGATGCGCTGGCGGCGCCGCGCGAACGGGGCAGGGGCGTGGCGGACGGCCTGAGGTCGGCCTTCGGGGACGGCACGCGAATCCTGCACAAGCCCGGGTTCGCCTGTGACTGGTTCAGCGACGTCGCCTTCGTGGAACCGGTCGTGCCGGGTCCCCGATGGATCGTCGCGATGGCGGGACGACCGGGACGGGACTGCCTGGACGACGCGGCCCGGAGAGTGGGGCGGATCCTCGCAGCCAAGTTGACCGACCGTTCCGCCGGGGACTAGAATCCGCCCGCCGGAACGAGGAGTTCCCATGAACCTGCGCGTGCCGCCGTCCCTCTTCCTCGCGATCGGGGTCGTCGTGGCGGCCCTCGTCCCGACCGCCGCCACCGGACAGGCTGCGCCCGAAGACATGACGCCCTGCCCGCCGGCGCTGTCGGCGGCCCTGAAGGCGGTACCGTTCGATCCCGTACCCAAGGAACTGTCCGCGAACTCGCACTTCGTCGTGTCGGACGAAAAGGCCCACTGGCTGTTCCACGACGCGGCCGCGAACCGTGGCGGCGCCCTCCTGGGGGTCGGCACGGACCAGAACTACCTGATGGCCGGCTGGGCGCGGCCCGAAGTCCTGATCCTCCTGGACTTCGACCAGGTCGTCACGGACCTGCACAACGTGTACCGCGAGGTCTTCCTGCACTGCCCCGACGCCCGGTCCTTCCGGGCCGCCTGGTCGAAGGAGCAGGCCCCGGTGGTCGAGGGCTGGATCGAGGCCGCGTACCCGGGCGAGACCGACCGCAAGCGCCTGTTCAAGTCGTTCCGGCTGTCGCGCAACCTGGTCGAATGGCGCCTGACCGGGCTGGTGAAGGCGTACAAGGCGCAGGGCGTCAAGACGTTCCTGGACGACCCCCAGCAGTACCGGTACCTGACGGACCTGTTCCGCGCCGGGCGCGTGGTCGCGATCCGCGGCGACCTGACGGGCACGAAGGCCGTCCGGGGCGTGGGCAAGGCCCTGGCGGACGCCGGCGTGCCGATGCGGGTCCTGTACCTGTCGAACGCCGAGAAGTACTTCGAGTTCACCGCGGACTACAAGGCGAACATGCGGGCGCTGCCCTTCGACGATCGCTCGGTGGTCCTGCGCACCGGCGGCGGCTGGCACGGCGGGCCGCCCTCGCCCGACGGGCTCTACACCTACGTCGTCCAGCCCGGCGCGAACTTCCACGCCTGGATGCAGGACGGCGTGGCGGTCTCGTTCGCGGCCCTGATGGTCCGCCGGAAGAACAGCAAGGTGGTCCCGGGCCTCGCGACCCTGGACGTACCGCCTCCCGCCCCGCGCCGGGCTTCCCGGCCCCAGGGGTCCAAGTGAAGGGCGATGCCGCAGACCCCGCCGACTGCCCGGTGTCGCCCCGGCGACGACTGGGGTTCGGGACCTCCCTGGCCCTCATCCTGGGCAGCACGGTCGGCGTCGGCATCTTCCTGACCCCGGGCGAAGTGGCGCGGGCATCCCCGGACGTGACGACCTACCTGGCCCTGTGGATCCTGGGCGGCCTGATGGCCGCGGCGGGCGCGCAGGTCTTCGCAGAACTGGGCGCCCTGTTCCCCCGGGCGGGCGGCGACTACGTGTTCCTGGACCGCGCCTTCGGCCGGCCGGTCGCGGTGGCCTGGGGGCTGCTGTCGGTCCTGGGGTCCTTCCCCGGGTCCATCGCCGCCCTGGCCGTAGGGGCCGCCGCCACCCTGGAAGCGACCTCCTTCGGCGCGCCGCTGGCGACGCCGCTGATCACGATCGGAACCTGGTCCCTGGCGGGCCGGGAGGTCGTGGCCCTCCTCGCCGTGGGCCTGGTCACGCTGGTCAACTGCCGCGGCGTCCACGGGACCGGCCGTGCCCAGGCGGTCCTGGCCTGGACGCCCATCGTCCTGTTCCTGATCATGGCCCTGTGGGCCGTGTTCGAGGGCCTGACGTCCCCGACGGGCTTCGTGCCGACACCCTCGGCCGCGCTGCCCGTGGACGTGTCGGCCGCCGCCGAATCCACCGGCTTTTCCCTGGCGTCGCTGGCG
>CAINDP010000212.1 GCA_903847405.1 uncultured Myxococcales bacterium
CGTGGACGTAGACGTGGACGAACCGCCCGGCCTCCGGAAGGCGTCCACGTCGACGTAGACGTCCACGTCCACCTGCACGTCCACGGGGTTCCTTTCCTGACGTCAGCGCAAATCAAACGGGAAGATCAGCGGGTCGATCCCCTCGTCCAGCACCGCTACGTGAACCCCGGCGCGGGTGACCCGGGCCGTCCGGCCCTCGATCCGCACGTGGTCGCCGGTCGCCAGGGCCGGGAGGATGCGACCCAGGAATTCCCGGGCGGCCGCGTCGGGGCGGATGCCCGGGCGCAGCAGCGGTGAATCGGGGAGGCCACAGGCGACTCCCGACGCGTCGGCCTCGGCCGGTCCCTGCAGCACGACGCCGCGGGCGGCATCCCACCACAGCCAGGGACGGCCCAGGGCGTCGCGGGCCGCGCCCTGCAGGAAGGGAAAGACCTCGTCGAGGACGGCGGACAGCCGGGACGCCATGTCCAGCGACGCCGGGCAGTCGAAGCGGCACGGAAGGTGGGGAACCAGGGTGAACGGCGAGACCGGGTCCAGGACGTTCAACTGCCAGCGGAACGCGTCCGAGCGACGGTGCGCGGCCCTCAGCAGGCTGGAGGTCGTCGCCCCGGGCCCCGCAGCCGTGAAGGCCTCGATGCAGCACGGGGGATAGCCCAGCAGGCGCCCCAGCGAACGGCTGAAGTCCCCGGGATCCATCGGCGCGGCGCCGTCCTGCGACCGTGCGTACCGGGCCACCAGGTCGGCGGCGTCCCGCGCCTGGTCGCCGCGGGAAAAGAAGAGGCTGTGCAGCGCGGCGCCGCGAGCCCCGGCGCCGGCGTCGCGATCCCGGAGGGCCGCGGGCATCGGCACCTCGGCGGTCTGCAACCCCTGGCCCTGCAGCAGGGCGACCTGGCGCGCGGCATCCACGGCATCCACCACGATGCGCCCGCAGGCGCGGACACCGGACGACACGCCCAGGACGTGGATCCGGCCGGACAGGAACGACGCAGGATGGGAGCGCGCCCCGATGCCCGCCGGTTCCAGAGGCACGTCCCGGCCGCTCCCCGCCCCGAAGGGCCGCAGGCGCAAGCGGCCACCCACGCCCGCCCCCAGGGCCGCCCCGGGAATGCCGTCGCACGCCAGGGCCAGCCGGCAGTCCCCGCAGTCCTCGCAGTACACGCGCGACGGCGCCTCGAAGGGCACCCGTAGCGTCGGATCGCCTGCACGCCCGGGAGGGTCGGACCGGGCCACCAGCGCGTTCGATATCACGCGGTCCTCGGCCAGGGACGGGAAGGCGCACAGGGGCCACCCGCGGACGGCGACACGGCGAAACAGCGTCGAGGCGACGTCCAGGCGGCGCTCGTCCCCGGCCCGGGGCCCGGTGGCGGGAACCTCCAGGACGAAGGCGTCGGCGTCGCAGGGGTTAGACGGGTCCAGGTTCCCGTTCCCCGCGTCCCCGGCCGCTTGCCGCAGCACCACGTACGCCAGGCGCCCCTGGGCGCGCAGGTCGCGGATGAACCTCCAGGGGGCGTCGCCGTCCAGCAGGAGTTCCAGTTCGTCCACACCCGCGTCGACGGCCTGGGCCAGGGCGCCGGAGGTCACCTCCGAGGACGGGCCGAACAGCCGTACCCGGACGAACCCGGCCTGGCGCGCCGCAACCACCAGGTCCACCGGGGGCGCCAAGGCCGCCCCGGGCCACGCGATGGTCAGGCGATCGCGGTGTGCGGCCGGAATGCGCAGAAGGAAGGCCTGGGGACTCCCGGCCGGCGGCGCCCGCAGGACCGTGACCAGTCGCGGGGTCATTGCACCTCGTCCGGGCCGTTCACGGCCTGCAGGGCTTCCAGTTCCTCGCGCATCGCCCACAGGGCCTTCCGCGCCAGGGCCTTCCGGCGCTTGCGCACGTAGGCCCACAGGAACAGCGCCAGGATCAGCATCCACAGCAGCGCCGCGCTGGTGGCGAACACGATCCAGGACGAAAACGGGCTGACCGTCCGGGCGAACCGGGTCCACAGGTCCGCGGTCGGGGCGTCGAAGGTCCGCTCGACGGCCAGTTCGAAGGGCAGCCCCGTGCGAAGGGACTCCACCAGGCGCTTCACGCCCACGCCGCCGCCGGTGCGCTGCAGGAACCGCACGAACAGTTGCGACTGGGCGTAGGCCAGGTGGACGGTCGGGACCTCGGCAGGGAAGCGGTCGGTCAGGGTGTCCAGGGGCAGGAAGGAACCGGTCGCCGCGGCGCCCATGAAGGTCTTCAGGCGCTCGCCCACCTCCTCGCCGGCCACCAGCATCGCGAACCCTTCCTGGAACCACCGGGGCGCAGGCCGCCCCGCCAGGGCGGAATCCAGGTACACGTGGGCCAGTTCATGCACGAAGGTGTCGGAGGCGTTGAAGACCTCGTTGCCCCGGGCGGACATGACGATGAGGCCGTCCTCGGGGAAGGCCAGGCCCGCGATCCAGTCCCGCACGGGCCCGTCCGTGCCGACCATCCGCTGCATGTCCTCCTCGCTGGACGCGATGCGGACCTCCAGCACCCGGTCGTCGCTGGTGCCCAGCAGGCCCAGGACATACGAACGCTTGGCTTCCGCGATGGAGGCAAGATGGTCCGCGAGGCCCGAGGATCCGGCATCGGGAACGAACCGGAAGTGGGGCGTCCGGACTTCCGAAAGCCCTGGCGCAGCCTGCAGCGACACCAGCAGGAATGCCAGGAAGGCGAACCGCATCGGGCGAAACACGGCCGCCTCCCGCACTATTCTTCGCGCTGCCAGAAGAACCGTCCCTTGGTGGCACCGACCTCCAGGAGGAAGCCGAACGAGAACTCGATCCGGCCGCTGTCGTCCGCCAGGCCCGACGGCGGATTCGGGAACGGCCCCGCCTGCCGGAAGGCCCGCAGGGCCTCCTCGTCCAGGAAGGGAAGGCCCGACTCCCGCACGACCTGCAGGCGGACGACGTCGCCCTTGGCGTCCAGGACCACCGAAAGGACCGTCAGCCGATCCTTGCTGCCGTAGACCTTCCCGTAGGGATCCCGGGCCTGGTAGGTCCCGCCGGGGCTCCACTCGCCCCGGACGCGTTCCTTCACGCGCTGGAAGAAGTCCCAGTACTTGAACGACCGGGTGTTCACGAGGGTCTGGTCGCCTTCCTCGGCCACGCCCAGCACCGCGTCGGACGAAATCATCCCGCCCAGGGGCCCGCCCCCGCCGCCGCCCAGCGTGCCCGCCGATCGTGCCGCGCCTCGGGCTCCGCCCAGGGAGGGAACCAGCATCTTGTCCAGGCCCGCCAGCCCCCGGATTCCCTTTCCGGGGCGGTCCGGAGCCGGCTTGCCCGAGGGGACGACCGCGGGCATCGGCGTCGCGGAGGGGAGCGCCACGGCCCCCTCGGCCTGGCCCGCGGCGGGCGGCGGACCGGGCTCCCCGGTTCCCTGGGGGCTGCCAGGCACACCGGCCTTGCCCGTCGGCATCCGGCGGGCCTTCATTTCCTTTTCGACCTTCCGGTCCCACTGCGACAGGAACCGGGCCTCGTCCGGGGCCTGCTCGACCGCAGGCTTCGGAAGGTCCACCACCTGCCCGTCGAGGGGCTCCGGCTTCTTCGTCCTGGGGGACAGTTTCGCGGTCGAATTCGCCTGGTCCAGGATGCGCAGTCGCACGGATTCCCGTCGTGTGGCGACGTCGGGCGGCGATGGGACGGTCAGCAGCAGGATCGCGACCACCAGGTGCACCAGGGCGGAAATCGCGAGGCCGGTAATCAGTCGGCGACGATCGCGCCCGGTCAGGATTTCCAGAACGCGTCCCATCGTCCCGCCTCAAGGCCCGCCGGGGGCCGGAGCGGCAGCAGCCGAGTGCTCGACGGAGGCGGCGAAGTTCTTGACGCCGAGCCCCCGGAGGGCATCGATGACCTCCATCACGCGTCCGTACTCGACCTGCCGGTCCCCGTCGACCAGGACCTCGGCCTCGGGATTCGTCTGCAGCAGACCGGGCACCCGCTGGCGCAGGTCCTCCATCGACACTTCCTCGCCCTGCAGCATCAACTTGCCCCCGGGGGCGACGACCACCGACAGCGACGAGGCGGATTGGTCGCGCCCCGTCGCGCCCTCGGGCAACTGCACGTCGATCGACTTCCGGGTGATGTAGGTCGCCGTCACCATGAAGATGATCAGGAGGACCAGCATGATGTCGACCATGGGGGTGACGTTGATCTCGGTGATCATCCCCCTGGGGTCACGGGACGAATGCACGCTGCCTCCATTGCTCCCGGAGCCGACCACGGCGCCTGACGCGGCCGTCAGCATACTATCGGTCGCCACCGCGCAGGGTCAAGGCCTTCCCCCGTCCCGGCGCCTGTGGCATCATACGCCCGCCCCACATTGTGGGGGCTTTCCACGACAGGAGAACCGATCATGTCCGAGCCTCAGTCCACCTGTCCGATGTCCCGATGCTCGCATGTCGTCCTGACGCTGGTCCTGGGCCTGGGCCTGGGATTGCCGCTGGCCGTCGCCGCCTGGCACACGGTCGCCCGGGAGTGGAAGACCTGCACCCAGGTATCGCAGTGGAAGCAGCGTGGCGATGCCGCGTTCCTGGCCGGCGACTATTCCACGTCCGCCCGGGCCTATTCGCGTGCCCGCACCATCGACCCGACGACGACGGGCGTCCTGCCCCTGTTCGCCCGTGCCCGCCTGTTCGACGCCGCCTGGCATCCCGACACCCTCCAGGGGGACTACGTGGCCGAGGTGGCCCTGGACCTCGACGCGGTCGAGGCCGCCTTCCCGGCCGACAAGCCCACCGTCACCGCGGTCCGGGGCTTCCTGGCCATCCTGGGCGGCCGGCCTGCCGAGGGCGAAGCAACCACGCGGAAGGCCCTGGAACTGGACCCGGCGAACGGCCCGGCGAACCTGGGCCTGGCCCTGATCCTGCGCCGCACCCCGGACAAGGCCAAGGAAACCCTCGTGGCGATGGAGGCCGCGATCAAGGCCCGGCCGAAGGCCCCGGAACTCCTGGCGCTGATGGGCCGCATCCTGCTGGATCAGGGCGACGCGAAGACCGCCGCCGACCGCCTGTCCGAATCCGTGGCCCTGCGCGAAACGGCGGATTCCCTGCGGGACTACGGCACCGCCCTGCTGGCCCAGAACGATTCCAGGGGCGCGGCCAAGCGCCTCGGGGACTCCGTCCGCCTGAACGACCGTGACGCGACGACCTGGTCGCTGCTGGCCCAGGCCGACCTGATGATCGAGGCCTACGACCAGGCGGAAGCCGCCGCCCGCAACAGCCTGACCATCCAGCAGTCGCCCACCGCCGCCATCCGCCTGGCCCAGGCCCTCAACCGCCAGAACAAGTTCGGCGAGGCGGCCCAGTTCCTCCAGCAGATGCTGCAGACCCAGCGGGACCTCGTGGCCCTGTTCGAGTTCGCCTCGGCCCTCGAGGGCCTGGGCCGGACGCCCGACGCGCTGTCGGTCTACCGGGAGATCCTGGCGACCCAACTGCCGCGCGAGCAGCAGCAGTCCAAGCTGGTCCAGCAGATCCAGTCCATCTCGGCCCAGCGCGTGCAGGCGCTGGAAGCCACCGCCGTCCCCGTCGCCGCAACCCCCGCTCCCAAGGCCGCGAAGAAGGGCTCCCGCTGAAGGCGCACGCTCCCCTGCCCTCTTTCCCCAAAGCAGGAACCGTCGTCGTGGAATGGAGGGAAAGGGGGCCGACCCTCAGGTTTCGACCAGCGTCACCGTGACGTTGTCCACGCCGCCGGCGGTGAGTGCGGCGTCCACCAGGCGGCGGGACCGCGCGTCCAGGCTGCCTCCCTCGTTCAGGAGGTCCCGGATGGTGTCGTCTTCCAGCATGTCGTTCAGGCCGTCCGAGCACAGCAGGTAGATGTCCCCGGGCTGGGTGCGCCGGCGGAAGAACTCGATGTCGGCCTTTTCGCGCAGGCCCAGGGCCTTCATGATCACGTTGCGGTGCGGGAACGAGCGCGCCTCGCTGGGGTGGATCATCTGCAGGCGCAGGTACTCGTTCAGCAGGGAGTGGTCCTGGGACAGCACCCGGAGGTTCCCGTTGCGCAACCGGTAGATCCGGCTGTCCCCCGAGAACACCACGAACACCGTCGACCCGTGGAAATAGGACGCCACGACCGTCGTCCCCATGCCCCGGAACGCCGCGCTGGCGGACGACATTTCGAAGATGATGCGGTTCGCGAACTCGATGGCCGCCACCAGGTCCGTTTCACCCGGCGTGGGCCGTCCCAGCAGGCCGCGCACCGCGTTGCCCACCCGCGTCATGGTATCGTCGGACACCTTCCCCGTGAACCAGTCCCGCACCGAGTCCACGCACAGGGACGACGCCACGTCGCCCCGCTGGTGGCCCCCCATGCCGTCGGCCACGACGTACAGGTCCTGTTCGGGCAGCAGCAGGAACGAGTCCTCGTTGCGCTGGCGAACACGCCCGACATCGGTCAGCGCGAATGCCCGCGTACGTCCGCCCCCGCGACCGGTTTCCTGAAACGCACGCGTCATGGCTTGACACCGCCCGTGCTGCGCACAACCGCCGGGGGAGGCAGGACCGGCGGTCGCTCCGTCCCTTCCTGGGCGCGCTGCAATTCGATTTCCGCAAACAGCATGTCCGGCGCCACAGTGGAAACGGGGACCATCCCCGATTCCGCGCCGCAGTATCCGTTGAAAACCCCGTAGGTATCGGACGTCGCCACGATTTTGTTGATGGACGAAAGGGGCGTCCCGACGATTTCGATCCCGCGCACCAGCGTTTCCTCGCCGGTCTTGGCGTCCACGCGGTACGACACCCGCGGCGAGCCCTTGTAGGCCTGGAAGCCGTAGGACGACGTGTTGGTGGATCCGCCGGCGATGCTCTGGATGATGATGCCGAACGGCTTGCCCTGCCGCCGCACTTCCTCGAGCAACAACTCCTTCATCCGCGCCCGGGGGACCGGCGACTTTCCGCGCACCACCAGGTTGGCCATGCGGCCCACCGCGGGCTGGTACCCGTCGGATCGGCCGTGGCCGTTCGACTTCGCGACACCCTCGATCGGCTTGCGGGACATCAGGAAGCCCCGCAGCACGCCGTTTTCCACCAGGACCGCCTTCTGGGCCTTCACGCCCTCGTCGTCCACGCGGTAGGCGCCGTTCAGGGACTCGCCCGCCGCCTCGGTGACATTCGGATCGTCCACGATGTCGATGGCCTCGGGCAGGATCTTCTGGCCCAACTGGCCCTTGAACGTCCGTCCCTCTTCCTCGCCCTGCTGCCGCTGGCCCTCCAGGCGGTGCCCGACCGTTTCGTGGAAGAAGACGCCCGTGGCTTCCGGCGACATCAGGACCGGGACCGTCAGCGGGTCCACGATCGGCGCGTCGCGCATCTTCACCAGGCGCTCGACCATGACCCGCAGATCCTTCACCGCGGCGTCGGCGGAAGGCAGGTCCTCGGGACGGCGGCCGTACCAGTTCACGGTGTCCTGCAGCAGCATGCCGTCGGTGGCCCGCGTGACCGCCACGGCCAGCAGTTGCACGTAGTCGTCCACGGTCTTGACCAGGGTGCCTTCCGTGTTCGCGAAGTACCGCGTCAGGCGCACCGTGCTGACCTCGACGGACGAATCGAAGATCTCGGGATAGTCCAGCAGGACGCCCGAGATCCGCCGCACGTCGCGCTCCCAGGCCTTCCTGTCGAACTTCATCGGCGGCCGTTCCTCGACCAGGCGGACGGGTTCGTCGCGGGTCAGGCTGCCGGCTTCCCGGGCCTTGGGGTCGTTCACGGTCTTGGACTTGACGGTCAGGTAGGACATCAGCCCGGCCTTGTACCGGTAGTCCGTCAACAACCACAGCACGCGCCGCAGCGCGTTTTCGGACCGGTCGTCCAGCGGCGCGATGTTGTTGGGGATGAACTTCTGGCGCGGGTTGAAGAAGGACTCCTGGTCCTCGGACGAATCCATGTCGTAGTCGCCGACACGGACATCGACCTGGGCCGAGCGGTTTTCGAACGTCTGGGACTGGAAGATGGACCCGAACTTTCCGCTGATGTACGTGCGGTCCGAATCGCGAATGGTGTAGGCGATGAAGTAGGGGGCCTCGTACCCGGACAGGCGCAACGAATCCCGGCTGCGCCCCAGCTCGTCGGTCATCGCCTTCAGGATCCAGTCGCCGGCGGGGGCCGGAGCGGCGGCCCGGGCAGGGGACGGCGCCAGCGCCAGGCCCAGAAGGACGACGACACCCACGGTCCGGAATCCAGCGGTCACCGCGCGTCCTCCTGGCAACCGGCGGCGGGAAGGAGCCCCGCGACCAGGCGTGCGATGGCGTCCTCGTCCGCCGGAGCGAACGGATACGCTTCCATTTCCCCCAGGGTCACCCACTTCAGGGCATGCACGTTCAGGCACTCCAGGTGGTCCTCCAGGAGGCAGCACCGGTAGACCCGGAAGTCCAGCGTGAAGGGTTCGTAGTCGTGGAAGGTGTGGCCCAGGAGGGCGCCCACCTCGATGATCGCGCCCAGTTCCTCGAGCATCTCGCGCCGCAGAGCCGTCGCGTCGTCCTCGCCGGCCTCGACCTTGCCGCCGGGAAACTCCCAGTACAAGGGGAATACGGCACGGGGATTCCGCTGGGTGATCAGGAACAGCCCATCGCGTTCAACGACCGCTGCAACAACCTGAATCCCGGGCTTGCCGGACAACGAAGCCTCCCGAACCGGCCCGCTGGCCACGATAGCCCTTGGCCCGACCGAAGGCAAGGTGATGACGACGGGTTTTCGGCCTCTATTCGCCCTGGGTCGGGGAGAAATCGGCGTTCAGCGCTTCCATCTTCTCCCAGATGTGCGAGACGTCGTTCGTGTAGATGAGGAGGTCCCGCCGCCGGCCCGCGACGTCCTTGACGTGGCGGCGCAGGATGGCTTCCTTCTTGAAGCCCATGGCCTCCAGCGCCTTCTGGGCGCCGACCTTCCCGCCGGCCACGTAGCCCTTGATCAGTTCCAGGCCGGCCCCGGGGGCGGCGCGGACCAGGTGGCGCAGCAGGACCTTCGCCAGGCCGTGGCGCTGCCAGGGGCGCCCGACCACCAACCGGACCTCGCCGATGTGGCGGGTCCAGCCGTACAGACCGCGCTCGATGGTGGCCGACGCGATGATCCGGCCGTTGGCCTCGGCCACCAGGGCCAGCACCAGGTCCTCGGTCTCGCGCACGAAACGGTGGACCACGTCGGGCTTCGACACGTCGTTGCGCAGGAAGTTGCGATCCTCCAGGGGCAGGCTCTGGAAGAACTCCACCATCCGGGGTTCGTCGCTGATCGTCATCTCGCGGACCACCACCGACCGGCCATCGGGCAGCAGTTCGGTCTGGGGGAAGTTCTCGTGCTCCAGGGTCATGGGCACCTCCTTTGGATCGTCCCGAGTCGGCTGCGGCTCAGGCGGCCGCGACCAGCGACCGGCCGTGCTCGTAGCCCCGCCGGAACGCGTTCAGGTTCAGGGACTCGGTACCCTTGGGGACCGACGACAGCAGCGCCTTTTCCGCCGCGACCAGTGACACGACGCCGGTCACGCCGGCAAAGAAGCCCACCATCACGATGTTCAGGACCAGCCGCCGTCCCAGTTCCTCGGCGATGCGCGTCGCGGGGATGCCATAGGCCTTCACGCCGGGGGGCAGGTCCTTCGGGGTCACCAGTTCCTCCTCGTACAGCAGCAGCCCCTCGGGCTTCAGCGTCGGGATGAACTGGGTGTAGGCGTCCGCCGACATGACCACCAGGACGTCGGGGTTCTGCACGTAGGGGTAGGCCACGGGGTCGTCGGCAATCGTCACCTGGGCGCTGCATGCGCTGCCGCGGGCCTCGGGCCCGAACGCCTGGATCAGCGTCGCGTTCCTGCCGTCGAAGATGGAGGCCGCCTTGCCGAGGATGATGCCCGACAGGATCACGCCCTGCCCGCCCAGTCCTCCGATCCGGATCCCGGTGCTCACCATGTCAACCCCCGTACGTACGATAGCGGTCGCCCAGCACGCTGCTGAAGTGGGAGTTCATCGCGTCCAGCCAGGTCGGCCGCTCGCGGTCCACGAAGGTCCCCACCACGATGTCGCCTTCCATGCCCACCGCGACTTCCTTCGTGTCGGCGCCGTTGCGCAGCACCGACCGCTCCTTGTACTGGCGCACCATGTCCACGCCGTCGCCCAGGCGGTTGCGCCGCAGGAACAGCGTGGGGCACGGCGCCATGATCTCGATGAACCGGAAGCCCTTCTTGCCCAGCGCTTCCTTGAAGCAGCGGGTCAACTGGCGGACGTGGAACACCGTCCACCGGGCCACGAACGTCGCCCCGGCGGCGTCGGCCAGGAACGGCAGGCTGGCCGGGTTCTCGAAATTCCCGAAGGGCATCGTGGTCTGGGTCGCGCCGATGGGCGTCGTGGGCGCCACCTGGCCGCCGGTCATGCCGTACGTGAAGTTGTTCACGCAGACGACCAGGATGTCCATGTTGCGCCGGGCGGCGTGCATGAAGTGGTTGCCGCCGATGGCGAACAGATCGCCGTCGCCCGAGTACACCACGACGCTGAGGTCGGGGTTCGCCAGTTTGAGGCCCGTCGCGAACGGGATCGCCCGGCCGTGGGTCGTGTGGAAGGAATCCAGGTTCAGGTAGCCCGCCACGCGGCCCGTGCAGCCGATGCCCGACACGATGGCGACCTTGTCGAGGTCCTTGGCCGCCTCTTCCAGGGCCCGCGTGAAGCAGTTGACCGTGGTGCCGATGCCGCAGCCGGGGCACCAGATATGCGGGATCCGCTCCTGCCGCAGGTACGGCATGACCGGGTTGTCCACCAGCGGCAGGCCGGACAGGTCCAGGTCGTCGTTCAGGGTGGATTCGCTCATCGCGCCGCCTCCAGGATTCGGTCCAGGATGACCTGGGGTTCGTGGACCGTGCCGCCCGCGTGATCCACCAGCAGGACCGGGACGCTGCCTGCGACGGCCCGCGAAACCTCGTGGACCATCTGGCCCAGGTTCAGTTCCGGAACGACCATCGCCCGGCACTGGGTGGCCAGGTACGCGATGCGGGTGGTCGGGAACGGCCACGCGACCACCAGGCGCGCATGGCCGACCTTGAGGCCCTGTGCGCGGGCCTGAAGGACCGCCGACGAGGCCACCCGGGACGTGATGCCGTAGGACACGACGATGACGTCGGCGCCCTCGCACTCCTCCTCGCGGATGTCCGTCAGCGCATCGGCGTTGTCGCGGATCTTGTTGGTCAGGCGGCGGATCAGTTTGTCCTGGGACTTCGGCGTCAGGGCCGGCCAGCCGCGTTCGTCGTGGGTCAGGCCCGTGACGTGGATGCGATGGCCTTCGCCGGCCTTGGTCATGGCGGGAACGCCGTCCGCGCAGGCCTCGAAGGGCCGGTAGTCGCCCGGGGCCTTCTTGGTCCAGCGACGCTCGGTGATCTCGATTTCCGACGCCTCGGGAATGACCACGCGTTCGGTCATGTGGCCCACGACCTCGTCCATCATCAGGAACACCGGCACGCGCCACTGTTCCGACAGGTTGAACGCCTTGATGGTCAGGTCGAAGCATTCCTGCGGGCTGTTGGGGCACAGGGCGATGATTTCGTAGTCGCCGTGCGAGCCCCACTTCACCTGCATCATGTCGGCCTGGGCCGGCAGCGTGGGCAATCCGGTCGACGGGCCGCCGCGCTGCACGTCGATGAAGACGCACGGCGCCTCGGTGATGTAGGCCAGGCCCAGGTGCTCCATCATCAGCGACAGGCCGGGGCCCGAGGTGACGGTCATCACCTTCTTGCCGCCCCAGACCGCGCCCAGCATGGTGATGGACGCCGCCAGTTCGTCCTCCATCTGGATGAACACGCCGCCCACCATCGGAATCCGCTGGGCAAAGCGCTCGACCACCTCCGTGGAGGGCGTGATCGGGTAGCCGGAAACGAACCGGCACCCGGCCGCCAGCGCGCCCTCGCAGGCCGCATGGTCCCCATCCAGAAAGTGGATTCCGGTAAGTACCCCCTTGGGATCCGCCGTCACGGTACCTCCGGTGTCAACGTGTGGGAGGAGTGGCCGCCGCAGCAGCCCTTGCTGCTTCGAGGTCCTTGAACCGCATTCCGAAAATCGCGAAGTCCGGGCAGTACAGGCCGCACAGGCCGCAGCCGGTGCAGTCCTCGGGCCGCCCCAGGATCGGGTAGTGGTAGCCCTTCGCGTTGAACTCCCGTCCGAATTCCAGGCAATCCGTCGGACAGAACTCGATGCAATACGAGCACCCCTTGCAGACTTCGGGCTGCACGAACACGGTCCCCTTCGCCTTCCGGACCGGGGCTTCGTCGCTCATCCTCAAGGACCTCCGTGGCTGCGGCCCGGTCGCGGGCCCGCCGCCATGACGGGACACTTGCGACTACACACCGTGACGACCTTGGTAAGCCGTACGGCGCCCAAAGTCAAGGCGCGGCCGAAGGAAGGAATCCGGTCCACTTTCGGCCCCGCACCCCTTGCACCCGCCTTTCGGATGCTTATTGTCCCCCTTCGCTGGGAGAATGCTCCCGCTTGTCGTGGATCGCTCAACATTGCGGGGGGTTGGCATGAAGTGGCCGTCGGGAAGGGCCTGGACCGTGACGCGGGTCGCAGGACTCGCCGTAGCCGGTGCGGTGGCCGGGTTCCTTTACTACTCCTACGTCGGATGCGAATCCGGAGGCTGCGCGATCACCTCCAGCCCGTTCCTCACGACCGGCTTTGGCGCGGCGATGGGATTGTCGCTGGGCTGGCCGTCGGGCCCCCGCTGACCTCGGGCCTTGAAGCCTCCCCCCGAAGCGCGTACCATCCGCGCCGATCGTTCGACGCAAGAGGACCCCATGGGACTGTTCAGCAAGCTTTTCGGCGGCGGCAAGGACAAGGCCGAGGAGGCGACCGCCGATGCCTCCCCGCGGGGTCCGGCGCTGCCGGGACCCGTCGTCCGCCTGATGAAGAAGGTGGAAAACAAGTACGGCCAGGCCCAGGACCGGCAGGCCGCCATCCGCCAACTGGCCGACATGGGGACGCCCGAGGCCGTCCACGGGATGCTGCGACGCTTCACCTTCCGCATCGAGCAGACGATCGGTGACGAGGAGGAGAAGCGCCAGGTGTTCGACGAGGTCGTGCGCCTGGGGCCCTTGTCGGTGCCGCCGATCCTCGACTTCCTGGAAAAGGAGAACTCGCCGTACTGGCCCACGAAGGCCCTGCGGGACATCCTGGGCGAGGAGGCGACCGTCGCGCACCTGATCGACATCATCGAGCGCACCGAGGCCATCTTCGACCGCGACATCGAGCGCAAGATCGAGCTGGTGTCGAACCTTCGCGAGTACAAGGACCCCCGGGTCCGCGACATGCTGGAGGGGTTCCTGGCCGGGGACAACGAGGAACTGCGCGTCCACGCCATCGAGGGCCTGGCCGACCTGGGCCGCGACGAGATGGGCGACACCCTCGTCGAGCGCCTCCTGGACGAGAACGAAACGCAGCGCGTGAAGACCGCGGTCCTGAACCTGCTGATCGAAAAGCAGTGGAAGGTGAAGCGCCACAAGGAAGCGATCCGCAAGGTCATCCCGGCGGCGTTCTGGATCGACGACGTGGGCGTGATCCACCGGCGCTGATGCCCCCCCGGGACGCTTCGTCGTCGCGGCTCCCGACGCCCCCCGCCCGCTCCCGTCGTGCTACTCTTCCGACATGACGAACACCCCTTCCGAAACGTGGAACCGGGTCCGCTGGGCCGCGTCCGGCCGACCCTGCGTCGAATCGCTGTTCCTGAAGTTCCACCTGCCCGACAGCACCGCGTTCTGGGCGCGCTTCACGCTGCGCAGGCCCGCCCCGGGGGCCGGCGAGGCCGTGGGGTGCCTGTGGGCGGTCTGCGCCCGGCCCGGAGGCACGGCCGTGGCGTGCAACGTGTACCCGGAGTCCGACGTCGACTGCGCCCGGAACCGCTTCTGGCTGCGCATCGGGCCGGGCGAACTGAGCACGGGCCGGACGGTCGGCCGCGTGGACCGGCTGGTCGCGCCGGACGGGTCCTCGATTCCCGGCGACATGTCCTGGGACCTGTCCTTCGACACCGGGCCGACCCTCGTCCACCTGCCGCTGGAATCGCTGTACGACGCGCCGCTGCCCCGGAACAAGATCGTGTCGCCCCTGGTCCAGACGCGCTTCCACGGCACGATCCGCGTCCAGGGAACGGAAATCCACGTGTCGGGCGCGCCGGGCATGCAGGGGCACAACTGGGGCGCCGCCGTCGCGCCGACCTGGGCGTGGTGCCACGTGGCGGGCTTCGACGGCGAGGGCGACGCCGTGTTCGAGGCGCTGAACAGCCGGCTGCCGATGGGGCCCGTGGAGGTCCCGCTGACCATCCTGTACCTGCGGCTGCGGGGGCGCGAGCACAAGCAGAACCACCCGGCGCGCATGGTGCTGGCGAAGTCCCGCGTGGAAGGCCTGCTGTGGCAGTTCGAGGGCTCGATGGGCGGGGTGCGCCTGGACGGCGAGGTCGTCGCGCGGCCCGATGCCGTCGTGGGCCTGGACTACCTGTCCTCGGACGGCAGCGTCGTTCGGTGCGTCAACTCGAACCTGGCGTCGGCGCGGGTTCGGGTGCGGGGCCTGCCGGGCGGCGAGCGGGTCCTGACGACCGACCACACCGCGACGCTGGAACTGGGCGGGCTGGCGGCGCCGCCGGACGTGCATTCTGCGGTGCGGGGGTAACCCCAGCACGATACCCAGGAAGAGGGATCAGCGCTCCTGGACTCTTGCCGGTTGCATCACGACGTGCAGCCGCTTCTCGGTGGACTTGAAACGGAGGACCGAACTCTGGTACCCGGCCTTCTCAAAAAGGATCAGCGCATCCTGCTCGATTGGTTGCTCAGAGTCGTCCTGGTAACGCAGAGGCGAGTTGCCCAGGAATCGCTTGATGACTGCCTCAGGGCGTGACTGCGCAAGACGATCGGGCGCCTCGTCCTTGATCGTCTGGTAGTCTCGCGCTTTCGGATCGACGAAAACATGGAAGATGGCGACGCCATCCGGTTCGGACGTGATGTCGATGTATTTGAGGCGCTGTGCCAGTTCGCGCTTGATCTTGAATTCCTCGCCACGCCTCAACGTGACCCGGACACCTCGATCGGGAACGCAGTCCCGTTTTGAAATGTCGAGGTCAAGCTGGAGGCCGTCACCAAGACGTTCCAGTTCAACACTCGAAAATTCGTGAAGAAGCGGCGTTTGTCCAATCAGACCAAGTCGTCGATCCTGTACATCCGCCCCTGGAGGGTCCGTATGGATGATGAGGACGGTCGGCGAGCAGCCCACCACCGCAAACAAGGCCAGGGTCAGCAGCGGTAGCGTTGCACGATCAGTCCCCATCGACTCTTCCCTCCTCCAGAAAAGAACACCATCCACGATTGGCGAAATCATTGGGGCGACGCTATCAGGATGCGGGGGGCCCTACAAGTCCATCGGACGGTCGATGGGACAGTTCGACGGGCGAACTCCCTGGGCGGTCCTGAGCGACGCGTGGGTCAATGACCGTCGAGCGCCTCCCGGAGGGCCAGCAGCGTTTCATCCGTGGCCTTGCGCGCGGCGAACCGGTCCAGGGCCGGGCAGCGCCCTCGGGCCGACGCTTCGGAGGTGCACTCCGGGGCGTTGACCAGGACCGCGAACTGCAGCACCCGCCCCCCGGCCAGCGGCAGGATGCCGGCCAGCGTCACCGCGTCGTCCAGCGTGCCCGTCTTGGCCCGCAGGCGTCCGGCCAGCGGCGTGCCCTTCAGGCGCTTCTTGAGGGTGCCGTCCACGCCGGCCACCGGTAGCGCATCCAGCACGACGCCGCCCTTCGGAGCCCGAAGCAGCCAGCGCAGCAGCGCCACCGTCCCCCGGGCCGACACCGCGTTCGCATCGTACAGGCCCGAACCGTTCGCGAAATGGAAGGCGCCCGCGGAAAGGCCGACCGGGTCCTTCAGGAAGGCGGACAGCGCACGGGCCCCTTCCGCGAAGCCGACCGGACGGCCGTCCGCGTCCCGGGAACCCACCAACCGCAGCACCGCTTCGGCGTACGGGTTGACGCTGTCCTTCAGCATCGGCAGCAGGAGGGCGGCGAGGGTGGGCCCTTCCCGCGTGCACAGGACCCGCGCGGTGCCGGGGGCGGCGCCAAGCCCCGGTCCATCGCCCAGTTTCACTCCGGCCGCCTCCAGATCCAGCAGGAACGCGCCGGCTGCATGGGCCCCCGGATCCGGGACGCGGAACGACTGGAGGATGGGCTGCTTCGATTTGAACGCACCTGACAGGCGCAGGACCAGCCGGCCTTCCCGATCGACCTCGCCCGACAGGACGAAAGGGCCCGGGGCGCCCGCCCTGCCCTTCGCCGCCTTGCGCTTCCCCGCGACGGCGCCCGCGGTCACGGCGTCGTTGACCACGATCACGCGGTCCGACGCGCTGGACAGGGCAACCCGGGGCGCAGCACCCGGCGCCGCCGACGACACCGTGACGGTCACCGCGCCGCGATCCACCACGAACGCGGCGACACCGGCGCGGTAGGGGGCCAGGGTGCCCTTCCGGTCGTAGGCCGGGGGATCGGACTCGTCCGTGAACGGTCCCGCCTCCACGATCAGTTCGCCGGCCGACGTCACACCCTTGTCCCGGACGCAGCGCGCCAGGGCCTGCAGATCCGCCGCTTCCAGGGTCGGATCGCCGCCCGGGGTCACGATCAACGCATCGACCCGCGGGCCGTCCCCCACCGCCGACACCGTCGTCGGGAACGTCCGCTCGGTTCCCAGGACCCGCAGCGCGACGGCCGCCGTGAACAGTTTCGTGACCGACGCGGGGTTCAGCAGGAGGTCCCCGTGCAACGCCGCCACCTCGCGGCCGTCCACGGCGAACACCGCGCCCACCCGCGCGCCCGCCTCCAGGGTCCTCAGGGGCGCCAGGGCGGAATCCAGGGGGCCGGGGTCCGCCCGGGAAGGTGCGGCGACCAGCAGCGTCAGCAGCAGGATCAGGCAGGTTGCGGCGCGCGTGACAGCCATGGGTTCAACCACGAAGTGAAGACGCGGGGACGTCCGGGGAGGAAGAGGGGGACACGAACCTCACCAGCGCGCGACGGCGCCAATCACCATGCCCCGTCCATCCGGCGCCGGGGCGGCGACCGGCATCGGCATCCGCTCCATCGTGATGCGGTCCTCGGGACGGACCTCGGCGCGCACGGCCTCCCAGATGACCAGGCCGATTCCCAGCGCCAGCAGGCCGCTGCCCACGCCGAAGCCGACGTATTCGTACTTCCGGTAGGTCGACTCGTCCGAGTCGTGCTTGTCCGCCATCGACCGCAGCCAGAACGCCGCGCCCAGCGAACCGCCGCCCAGGATCATCGACGTGACGCCCAGGCCGCCGCGCCAGGAAAACGACTTGTTCGCCAGTTTCAGGTCCAGCCGGACGTCCGACACCGTGCCGACGCGGACCGTCACGGCCTGCGACACCTGCGTGTAGTCCTCCTTTTCGACCACGACCTGGTGGACGCCCGATTCGCAGGGGAGCGGCTCGGCGAAGGGGGACACGGCCACGACCTTGCCGTCGATGTAGATGCGGGCCTTGCGGATGTTGGTGAAGACCCGGATGAACCCATCGGTCTTCAGTTTTTCCATCGCGAAGGTCATGCGCAGGGGTTCCCGGGAACGGACCATGAACTGGCGCTCCAGGCTCTGGTGCCCGATGCGCTTGAGGATCACCCTGTGCGTGCCTTCCGGCAGGTGGGTCGTGTAGGGCGTCTGCCCCAGGACCTGCTCGGGGTCGTCCACGTAGATTTCGGCGCCCGTCGGGTCCGAGTCGATCGTGACCTCGGGAAGGGCCAGGAACGCCTTTTCCTTCATCAGTTCGATCGTCCGCTCGACGTCCGCGGCATCCGTCGGCAGCGCGCCGCTGTTCTGGGACTTGTACAGGTCCAGGTAGGCACGGTAGGTGGCGCCGGCCTTGTCGTACCCCGCGGCCTTCTCCCAGGCCTTCGCGGCGTTGAACAGGTTCGACGGGTGGGCGAACAGGGCCTGGGCGGCCTCGAAGGTGGACACGGCTTCCAGGTACTTCCCTTCGTCGTACAGGGCCTGGCCGCGGGCCGCCAGAGCGCGGGCCTTGTCCTTGGGGTCCTCGACGACGGGCGCAGCGGGTGTCTCGGCGGGCACCGGGGTCGTGCCGTCCGCAGCGACCGGCGGGACCGTGCCATCCGCCGGGGGCGTCCCGGCAACGGGCGCGGGGACGTCGGCGGGAGGCGTCGCAACCGCGGGCGCGGCCGCCTCGGCCGGGACCGGAGCGACGGCCGCAGGGGCGTCGGCCGGAACCGGGGCTTCTGCAGGCGCGGGCGCCACGGCCGGCGACGGGTCCGGCTGGGGCTCCTGGGCCAGGACGTGCGCCGGGAGCGTCACGCCCACCAGCATCACCAGGACCATCATGCGCAGATCGATTCGCTTCATTCGGTTCCCCCGGGCTGGAAGATCAATGGCAAAATCCTCGGCGACGCTGCCGTCATCAAGGTTCCGGGCAATCGCAATACGGGTAGAATGGTAGGAGCACCCCAAAGGGGTGTCAAGGACGGCGCAGCCTAGCGCCATGCGGCGCAGAAGGAGAAAGGATGCAGTATCGGCGGCTTGGGAAGGCAGGGTTCGACGTGTCCGTCGTTGCCCTGGGCACATGGGCCATTGGCGGCAAGGACTTCGGGCACACCGACGACCGGGATTCCATCAAGGCGATCCACCGGGCCCTGGACCTGGGGGTGACGCTGTTCGACACGGCCCCCATCTATGGCAGCGGCCGGGCCGAGGAGATCGTGGGGAAGGCTCTGGTGGGGATCCGCAAGGACGTGATCATCGCGACCAAGTGCGGGCCCGTCGAGCCCCGTCCCGGGCTTCTGCGGATGGACTACTCGCCGAAGGGGTTGGCCGCGCAGGTCGACGCCAGCCTGCGGCGCCTGCAGACGGACGTGATCGACCTGCTGCAGTTGCACTGGCCGGACCCGGCATGGCCGATCGAGGACGCCGTGGGGGCCATGGCGCGACTGGTGCAGACGGGGAAGGTCCGGGCCATCGGGGTGTCGAACACGCAACCCGAGGAACTGCAGCGGGCCCTGGCGGCGGGTCCCGTCGTTTCGGTGCAGGAGCCCTACAGCCTGCTGAACCGCGACTTCGACAAGGAACTGCTGCCCCTGTGCCGCGAGCATGACCTGGCCGTCCTGGTGTACGAACCCCTGGCCCGGGGCCTGCTGTCCGGCAAGTTCAACCCGAAGTCCCGATTCGAACCGGGCGACGTCCGGGCCACGGATCCCCGCTTCAAGGGCAAGGCATTCCTGGCCAACCTCCAGGCCGCGGAGCGGGTCGCGACGATCGCCAGGACCGAGGGCCTCCCGGCGGCGCAGGCGGCCATCGCCTGGGTCCTGGCGCAGCCCGGGATCACCACGGCGCTGTGCGGCGCCAAGACCGCGGCCCAGACCTTCGAAAACGCCCGCGCCGCCGATCTGGCCCTGGATGCGACGACCCTTGCCGCCCTGGACGGGATCCTGGCCTGATCGCTCGCCTGCCGAAACTCGCATTCGTGGACGGTGTCGTGGACGTGCAGGTGGACGTGGACGTGGACGTCGACGTGGACGTGGACGTGGACGCTCGCGCTACAACGGTTCGCGTGCCCGGGGCGTCGGCCTGCGCCCATGGCGAATCCGCCACGCCAGGGTGACCAGCCATTCCGCCGGCCCCATCACGACGTATGCCGAGCCCAGCACCAGCAGGACCGCGCTGGCCTTCGTCTTCACGATCGCAGCCACGATCAGGGCGACCATGACCAGCAGCAGCACCTTGATCGGCAGGGTCAGGTGGACGTGCTTGAAGTTCCGGTACCGGACGGTGCTGACCATCAGCATCCCCACCGAAAGCATCGCGATCCCCGTCAAGAGGACCTGCGTTTCGGCGTTGACGTCGAGGTCCACGCACATCCACACCAGCGTCGCCACGATGCCCGCGGCGCCCGGGATGGGAAGGCCCGTGAAGAAGTTCGAGGGTCCGCGGGTGCGTTCGGCCTGGACGTTGAACCGTGCCAGCCGCATGGCGCCGCAGGCCAGGTACAGGAACGCCAGGATCAGCCCCGCGTGGCTGCCGTCCACGTCGATCTGGCGCAGCGCGAAGGCATAGGCCAGCACGGCCGGCGCCATCCCGAACGACAGGATGTCCGCCAGGGAGTCCAACTGGACGCCGAACTTGGTTTCGGTGCGCGTCATGCGCGCGACCCGTCCGTCCAGACCGTCGGCAATCGCCGCCATCACGATGGCCAGCGCGGCGCGACGGAACGCCTCGGCGGTGCCCTCCATGCTCCAGATCACCGCCAGCAGGCCGAAGAAGACACTGCTGAGCGTGAAGAGGTTGGGCAGGATGTACTTGCTTTTGCGAAGGTCCATCGCGAAAAGCGTACGCGTCTTGACGCGGCTTGGCAAGGTCAACCAGCAGGTCCGGAAACGGGCCGGGCGCCCGGGATCACGCCCACCGGTTCCAGCGGCCGACCCACCGGCCGAAGACCCCGAATGCCTTGGGATCCCCGGACCCTGGCAGGGCCGGCCGTTCCACCGTGAAATCGACGGCCTCGGGAAACTCCCGGCGCAGGTCCAGCAGCGCGCCGAGGGTCAGGGCCGGCACCCAGGCGATGTCCGAGTAGAACGATCCCCGGGGCGATGCCCGGCCCGACCAGTAGGCCCAGTCGGTGTGGTTCACCTGCTCGGGCTGCCACCCATGGAAGCGCGCATCGCGGCCCAGGTCGTCCCGGGCCGACGACACCAACTGGGCGCAGTACGCGATCATCCACGCGGCCACGCGCCCCCAGTGCCCGTCCCCCGTCGCCCGCTGCAGGCGCAGGTAGTCCAGCGCGATGGCCACGCCGTAGGGATCCAGGTGATGGTGCGCCACCGACACGGACGTGCCGCCGGTGGTCGAAAACGCCCGCCGGCCCAGGGGCGTGCGCGGGTCGAACGGAACGTCCCACCCGAACACCCAGGTTTCGGTGAACCGGGCCGCCGCCACCGCGCCCTCCAGGTGGGTCGGATCCCCCGTTTCCCGCCAGGCGGCCAGCAGCGCCCGCAGCACCGCGTGGCCCGCCTCCTTGTCGATGCACAGCGCGTCCAGCGTGTCCCCCGAAAGGTCCCCGCGGATCGCCGACGCGGCAAAGACGTCGGCCGCCGGACGCAGGGCGGACAGGTACCGCCCGTCCCGGGTCCGGGCGTGCAGTTCGGCCAGCAGCCACACGATGTAGGCGCCGTTCGTGCCCGTGTCGTCCACGCGCACGCCCGCCGGGGTCCACCACTTGCCCGGGTTGCCGTCGGACGGCAGGTGGGCCGCGAAGAAATCCCCCAGCGCACGGGCCTGTTCCAGCCACCGCGACCCGTCGCCCCCGACCGCAGCGGCCGCGTCGGCCAGGCCCAGGAACGCCACGCCCGCCTAGCCCATCAACCGCGTGGACAGCGTGTCGCGACGGGCGTAGGCCAGTCCCGTCCACCGCCGCCGGCCCCGCTGCCAGTCCGTGTGGAACAGCCCGTTCGCCAGGCGCCCGCCCCCGAAGAAGTCGGCGACCGCCGTGGCCATTTCGACCAGGCGGGGTTCGCCCGTTTCCACGCCGACGCGGTGCAGCGACAGGGCCAGTTCGATGTTCTTGCCCAGGAAACCCGCCGACAGCGTGTTCAGGACCGGCAGGTGGGCCAGGCGCGCCTCGATGAAGCCCGTGGCGCCCCCATCCTGGACGAACAGGTTGCGCGTAACGTGCTGGACCTTGGACCGGACGATCGCGCCCCAGTCCGGGACGACCGGCGGCGCGGGCATCCGGCCCCACCACCACCGCAGGGCGTCGTGCATCGCCGCGATGCCGCCCGTCGGCGACGCGAACACCACGAAACGGCGGGTCCCGGTCCACTGGCCGTCCACGCGGTGCCAGCGACGCACGCCCCGCCGCGGGCCGCCCAGCGGGTACCACTTGCGGCGGTAGGCCACCGGTTCCTCGGCCAGGGGCCATTCGACGGCCAGGCGCACCTGCTCGCCTCCGCCACCGTGGTCGGGCGGGATGATCGACGTCCGCACGCACGACAAATCCGCCTCGCTGGCGGCCGGCAACGTCCACAGACCGACGCACGCGACGCCGTCGGACACGAACGACGCCGACGGCAGCGCGCAGCGATCCTCCCGGAAGGCCCAACCCACCTCGGGCCCGCCCCGGGGGAACCGCCCCTCGCCGATCCGGTTGCCGTCGTACATCACGGCAGGCACGGTCCAGTGAACCGCGGCCCCCGCCCATTCGACCCCATACGACACCCGCAACCGGCCGCGCCCCGCGATCCGCCACGTCCGTTCGACGACCCGGATCCGGCCGTCCGGCGACGCCTCGACGACGCGATCCTCGACCATCCCCAGCGCCCCGAAGGACGCCCGCAGGACGCCCCCGTCGGATTCGACGGACTGCGGCGCCACGCGGCGTCCGTTCCATTCGATGGCGATGTCCAGGTGAAGTTCGACGGCGAGGTCGGGGATTGGCGTGTCCATGGGCCTACAGGACCTTGAACGCCAGGTCCAGCGCGACGTGGTGCATCGAGCCGTGGCCCTTGCCGTTGACCGGCGGGCTGAGGACGCTGTCCTGGATGTTCATCAGTTCGTACCAGGTCCGCTGGTAGGTCAGGCCGACCTGCAGCCACTTCAGCGCGCGCCACCGGGCGCCCATCGAGATGCCGTTGTGGCTGCGGGTGATGTTGTCCAGCGACAGGGTGCTGGTCGGGATCGGGGTGGCGTCATGCTGGTAGCCGACCATCAGGTCCAGTTCGGGGATCGGGCGATACATCATGCCCGCGCTGATGTTCCAGGCGTTGTTGTAGTTCTTGGGCGTGCGCATTTCGATGACGCCGGCCTTCATCACCTGTTCCTGGAGGGTCTGGTAGTGCCAGTAGAACATGTCGACGCCGATCTCGACGTCCTTGATGAACTCCCAGTTGATGCCCGCGCGCAGGGTGAAGGGCAGCGTGAAGTTGGTGGTCTGCTGCAGTTTCTGCGTCGCGCCCAGGGAGTTGGTGATCTTCAGCGGCCCCTTCAGCGTCACGTCCGCGCCGCTGATGAACGAAAAGCCCAGGCCCAGCGTCTTGATCGGCCGGAACAGCAGGCCCACGTTCCAGTTCCAGGTCCAGCCCGCGCCCATCAGGTCCATCTTGCGGTCACCGGCCCGCACGGCCTCCGAATCGTCCCAGCGCAGGTCCGGATTCGCCGTGATCTGATCGTTCATGTACTGCACACCCTGCTGGCGCAGGTACACCGCGCTGATCCCGGCGCCCAGCGAGAACTTTTCCGTGATTTCGTAGGCCAGGGCGCCCGTCATGTGGACGGCCGCGAAGAAGCCGCTGACCAGGTGGTACCGGGTCGGCTCGTTCTTGGGCAGCACCGCGCCGAAGAAGTTCGGGGCGTAGATCGCCAGTCCGCCGCGCAGTTTCTTCGTCCCGAAATCGGACCCGATGGCCAGGAACGGCAGCACGCCCCAGGACTGGTCGGGCTTCAGTTCGGCGTTGTCCTTGATCGTCCCGCGCAGCTTGCCCTTGCTGTCATAGAACTTGAACCCGAGGTCCACGAAGGTGGCCTGGGCCGTCAGGTAGACGTTCGTCCCCTTCTGCAGCGTCAGGCCCGCCGGGTTCGCGAAGATCGCGGTGAGGTCGTCGGGCTTGCCCATGACGGCCATCATGCCGCACCGGCGCGTGCCGAAATCCGGGGTGCTGAAGCCACCCGCCTTCGCGGGGCCGGCCGCGCCGACGGCCAGGATCGCCGCCATCGCCGCCACCACGGTCCGCCCACCCAGCCGCGCCGTCACATTCGCCATCCGGTCCTCCGGTTCCACGGTCGGCGGCGATGCTATCCCGCATGACGCAACGGGTCAACGCGATCTGCACGGTTCCAGGCGAACCGCAAACACCCTGGAATTTCCTCTCGACGCGCTTTGACGCAGTGCTATCATCTGCCCGACCTGGACCCACCTGGGAGGTGATGATGGCCCCTGATCGCAAGTTCCAGACGCGCATGGCTGCGGGGATCGCGCTTTCCCTCCTGGTGGGAATCGCGGCATGCGGCCTGGACGAGCACTACACCGGCATGGGCGCGGGCGCATTGCCCGGCGACAAGCTCTACCCGCAGCCGGACCCGGGCCCGAACCCGTGCCAGGTGACGACCGACGTCCCCACCAGCACCGACCTCCCCGTGGTCACGGTGGACAGCCTGGCCGGCAAGACCTACCGGTTCGACAGCCTCGCGCTGTCCAAGCCGCTGCCCGAAGCCCTGGCGGAAATGGTCAACCCCTTCATCGTGGACCAGTTGACCCAGGAACTGATCAACGTCCTGCTGGTCATCGACACGGACGATCGCACCGCGGAAACGATGGGCGTCCGTCTGGGCACCGGCCCCAAGCCGGCGACCGCCGGATCCTACGCGTTCGGCGACGCCCCGCAGACCGTGACCTTCACCTTCGAAAACCCCGGATTCATTTCCGCGGCGCCGACCAGCCTGGCGATTTCCGTGTCGTTCGGCGACTCGTCCCTGGTGCTGCCCGTGAAGGCCCTGACGCTGAAGGGCACGTTCAAGACCGATGGCACCGCCATCCAGGGCGGCACCCTGGTCGGCGCGATCACCGAAGCGGACGCCACCACCGCCATGACCCCCCTGGGCTCCCTGGCGGACGTCCTGACCCTCCAGAACCCGCCGATCACCCCCGACACCACCGTTGACGGTCAGCCGGCCTGGTCCTTCGAGGCGACGTTCACGGCAATCGAAGCGACGGTGAATTGACCGCGGCCTTGCACGTCCTACCCACGCGCCGGGCTGCACGGAATCAGAAACTCCCAAGGAGGCTCACGATGTCGGTGAAGGCCATCAGTTCCCTTTGGATCGCGGTGCTCCTGTTCACCGCCCTGCCCGCCCAGGCCAAGGTCAAGGCCGACATGTCGGGCGCGGCGGTCCAGCAGACCAGCAAGCTGGACTTTCTGCGGCACCCCGACGACGCGAAGTACTACACGGAATCGTGGACCACGATCCTGCAGTCGGACCAGGGCCACATCCTGTACATCAACTTCATGTACACCAACATCGGCGTGACCTCCGGCCGCGCGGCCGTCAGCGTCAACCTCACGATGCCCGGCGGCTCCCAGGCCAAGAACTACGGCTGGGAGTACGACCAGGACGAGTACCAGGAGGACTTCGAGTCCGGTACGATCAAGATCGGGCCCCACTCGCTGACCCTGCAGGGCAAGACCGCCCGGTACCGCATCGAGGCGCCGGACATGCGCATCAACATCACCCTCAACGGGTGGACCAACGGCGCGAAGTTCCACGACGGCAAGATCTGCATCGACGACGCCTGCGACGAGTGGGTCGTGTCGTTCTTCCACGTACCGCGGGGCGACTTCGAGGGCGAGATGTCCGTCGGCGGCCAGCGGGCGCGCCTGAAGGGCCAGGGCTACCTGGACCACATGGTGAACAACCAGCTCAGCAGCAAGTGGTCGACCCACTGGTGGACGACGCGCTACTTCGCCCCGGACCACACGGTCGCCTTCTGGGCGTTCAAGACGCGGCCGGACCGCGGCGGCGAAAAGGTGACGCGCCTGCTGATCGCGGACCGCGAAAGGATCCTGACGCTGACGGACAACGGGGGCCTCAAGACCGATACGCCCGTCAAGGATCCGGCCCCCAAGGGCCACAGCTACGACACGGTCTACAACCTGGACGTCAAGCGTTCCGGCCTGACCCTGGTCGGTACCTTCGTCGGCAAGGGCCTCCACGACCGCGACGGCGTCCTGGAACGCCTGCCCTGGGCCCAGCGCACCATCGCCCAGGCCGTCGCCGGCAACCCGATCATCTACCGCCAGCGGGGCGAAGCGACCCTGACGCTGACCCTCGAGGGCCAGCCCCCGATCCCCCTGACCGGCGCCGCCCTGATGGAAGCGATCGTCAACTGACCGCCCCGGTATTCCCTTTGCCGCCACGGACTTCCCCCCGCATTGATTCCACGACAGTTCCACTCTGATATCACAAGGAAAGTTCTTGCCGCCGACGTGATTTTTTAGTGGACCATTCCGGCCTTGTTTGCCTAGAATCCCGCGCAGGATGCCGGACGCCTGTCGTCCGGGTGTACCAGTCTGAAGCGAACACGGAGGACCACGTGGAGGCGCTGCTCGAGTTTTCCAGCGGGCCATTGTTCCGATTGGCCCTGGTGGTGGCGGGCCTGGGCATGATCGCGCAGTTCGTCCAGAACGCGCTGGTCGTCGCCCGGTCGTCCGGCACCGTGAAGGCCGGCATCCGGGCCAGCCTGAAGGCCGTCGTGGCCTGGCTGAACCCGGTCAGCCGTGCGCGGAAGTGGGGCCTGGTCGGCGAAGTGCTGACGGTGTTCGTCGTGGCCGGCGTGATCGTGGTGCCCCTGTTCTACCTGGGCCATGCGCGCCTGTGGGGTCGCACCCTGTTCCTGGACTGGCCCGTCGTCCCGGCCGAGATTTCCGACCTCCTGACGAAATTGACCATGGTGGCGCTGGCCCTGCTGCTGGCGTGGCGACTGGCGGACAAGAAGTACCGCCAGGTCATGCTGCGCTTCGACTGGCTGCCGTTGATCCTGGCCCTGTCGGCCTTCGTGTCCGGCTACCTGGTCGCGCACCCGGGCCGCAGTCCCCTGGCGCCCGACACCGCGGCGCTGATCCATTATCTTTCGGCCGACGCCCTGCTGCTGACGGTGCCCTTCACGCGCCTGGCCCGGTGCGTGCTGCTGCCCTCGGCCATCGCCGGTGCGATCCAGCACCGCAAGGAGGTGGCGGCATGAGCGGCCAGAAAGGAATCCTGACCGACGTCACGAAGTGCATCGGCTGCGAGCGCTGCGTCCAGTCGTGCCGCATGGCCAACAACCTGGGCACCGTGCTGCCGTTCCGCTGGCTGCTGGATGACGGGCTGTCCGCCGTCCGCTGGTGCTCGGTGCTGCGCAAGGACAACAAGTTCGTCCGCAAGCAGTGCATGCACTGCCTCCAGCCGGCGTGCGTGTCCGCCTGTCCCGTCGGCGCCCTGCAGAAGACCGCCGAAGGGCCGGTCATCTACGACTCGGGCAAGTGCCTGGGCTGCCGCTACTGCATGATGTCCTGCCCCTTCGGCATCCCGCGCTACGACTGGGAGTCGGCGGTGCCGTTCGTCCGCAAGTGCCAGATGTGCTACCAGGGCCGCGTGTCCAAGGGCGTCCAGCCCGGCTGCACCGCCGGCTGCCCGGTGGGCGCGACGATCTTCGGCGACCGCGACGAACTGCTGGCCGAGGCGCACAAGCGCATCGCGGAGAACCCGGATCGCTACCTTCCCACCGTGTTCGGCGAGAGCGAGGTCGGCGGCACGTCGGTGCTGTACCTCGCGCCGATGCACCTGGACATCCTGACCCTGGGCAACAAGCTGGACGAGCGCCCGATGCCCGGCCGCACCGCCACGGCGATGTCGGCCGTGCCGATCGTGTTCGTGGGCATGGGAGCCCTGATGACCAGCGTCTACTGGATCATCGAACGCCGCATGAAGAACGAGCGCGACCGCGCCGCCAAGAACGGCACGTTGCCCACGAGCACCCACGGCCACGGGGCCGCGGGTCACCACCACGACGACGGGAAGGAGGGCTGACCATGAAGATGAAGCGCCTCAAGACCGTCAAAAGCATCCTGTGGGCCTTGGTCGGGGCCGCCTTCGCCATCGCCGTGTTCCGCTTCTGGCGGGGCCTGGGTCCCACCACGGCGTTGACCGATCTGACCCCCTGGGGCTTCTGGATCGGGTTCGACGTCATGGGCGGCGTCGCGCTGGCCGCCGGCGGGTTCGTCGTCGCGGCGACCGTGTACGTGTTCCACCTGGAACGGTACCGCCCGATCCTGCGCCCGGCCGTGTTGACCGCCTTCCTGGGCTACGCCGCCGTCGTCGTCGGCCTGATGTTCGACCTGGGCCTGCCCTGGTCCATCTGGCACATGATCGTGTTCTGGAACCCCCACTCGCCGCTGTTCGAGGTCGGCTGGTGCGTGATGCTGTACCTGACCGTCCTGCTGCTGGAGTTCCTGCCCGTCATCCTGGAGATGTCGAAGCACCCGGTGGTCGCGGCCGTCCACCACACCCTGCACAAGTTCACCGTGCCGCTGGTCATCCTGGGCATCATGCTGTCCTCGCTGCACCAGTCGTCCCTGGGGTCGCTGTTCCTGATCATGCCCCACCGGCTGGACCCGCTGTGGTACACGCCGATCCTCCCGATCCTGTTCTTCATTTCCGCCGTCGCCCTGGGCCTGATGATGGTCACGACCGAGTCGCTGTTTTCGGCGTGGCTGTACGAAGAGGAATACGAACTGGACCTGCTGCAGGGCCTGGGCCGCGTCGCGGCGGGCGTCCTGTGGTTCTACCTCGCCGTGCGGCTGGGCGACCTGGCGTACCGCGGCACCCTCCCGCACGTCCTGGACGGGGGCTACGGCCCGACCCTGTTCCTGATCGAGATCCTGGTCTCGGTGATCATCCCGGCCACCCTGCTGACGATCCCGGCGACGCGCAAGCGCATGAAGACCCTGGCCATCGCGGCCGGCATGACCGTGTTCGGCATGGTCTTCTACCGCATCGACGTGGGCGGCCTGGCCATGATCGAAACGACGGGGACGCGCTACATCCCGTCGTGGACCGAACTGACCGTGTCGTTCGGCATCGTGGCGGGCGCGGCGCTGGTGTTCTTCTGGATCGCCGAGCACTTCCACCTGATGCACGGCGGGCCGATGGTGAAGGGCCGCGAGACCCTGCCCGACATCAAGACCTTCCGGCCGCGCCTGATCCGCGGCGCCGTGATGTTCGTCGGGGGCGCCGCCCTGGCGACGGCCCTGCTGCCCGGGACGGCCCTGGACGGGTACCCGGTGGTGGCCCAGACCGTCCATCGCACGGGCTACGGCGACGTGATGATCCTGGACGGCAACCGCAACGACAAGGGCGTCCGGTTCGATCACAAGGCCCACGCGGACATCGTCGAGGGCACCGACAAGTGTGCCTACTGCCACCACATGGTGAAGCCGGGCGCCCAGGCGACGGGCTGCGCGGAATGCCACACGGACGAGCACCTGCCCACGTCCATCTTCAACCACCGGCTGCACCAGGACCTCCTGGCCCAGGGCCCGGGCTGCCTGACGTGCCACGAGGACACGACCAAGCCCAAGGACCTGGAGCACTCGAAGCCCTGCCTGGACTGCCACGACAGCATGATCCCGGCCGGCGCCGCGTTCAAGCCCCTGGCCGCGCCGAGCATCGGGCTGGCCCCGGGCTACATGGACGCGATGCACGGCCTGTGCCTGCGCTGCCACACCGAGCAGGACGGCGGCCACTCGACCGACGCGCCGACCCTGGCCCGCTGCAGCACCTGCCACTCCGAGGCGGTCAAGGCCTTCGACCCCATGCACCCGGACAAGCGCCTGCCCGACGTGAAGAAGGACGACGCCAAGGCCGATTAGCCCCTCCCCCAATAAGTGGGACAGTCACCCTTTTCCCGAAAGAATGGGGACACGGAAATGGGGACAGACACCGATTTCCTGTGGGCGGGTGATTTCGGGGGGTTGCGAATTGGCGCCGAATTGGTGCCGGTGACCCAGTCCTGACCCTCGTCACAGGGGCCTGTGGAAAATCAGGGAGTTGAAAAATCGGTGTCTGTCCCCATTTGGGTCTACTCGATCGCGCTGGACAGGGTCCCGCCTGCACCGTCACCTGCAGCCGAAACGCTCGATCCAGCGATAGACCTGGCGCCGATCCCGGCCCAGGCGGCGGGCGATCTCCGACACGTTTCCCGCGCAGTCCCGGAAGACCTCCTGGAACCGCTCGGCGGACGGCAGTTCGGGCTCGGTGACGGCCGGGACCCCCGCCGTATCGGCCGGTTCGTCCACGGGCGTCGGCCGCCCCCCGGAGGAGCGCGGGGTGGCCGCGATGCGCGCCTGGATGCGGTGCCGGATCGCCTGGGGCAGCGCGGCCAGGGGCAGCGGGACGTCCCCGGGGGCATCCTGCTGCGCGACGTCCACCGCGGACAGCAGTTCCCGGACGTTGAACGGCCAGGCGTGCACCGCCAGCGCCTCGGCGGCGTCCGCCGACAATCCCGGGTGCCCCGACGGAAGGCGGCCCAGCGCGATGGCCAGCGCGTCCTCGGGCCGCTCCCGCAGCGGCGGCAAGGCGATCGTCCGCTGGGACAGCCGCGCGAACAGGTCCGCCCGGAACCGCCCCGAGGCCAGGCGGGCTTCCAGGTCCTGGTTGGTCGCGGCGATGAACCGCACGTCCACCGTCACGTCGTCCACCGTCCCGATCGTCGCGATTTCGCCGGTTTCCAGGAACCGCAGCAGCTTCGCCTGGGACTCGTCGGGCATTTCGGCGACTTCGTCCAGGAACAGCGTCCCGCCCGCCGCGGCCCGGGCATAGCCGCCGAAGTCCTTCGTGGCGCCGGTGAACGCGCCCTTGCAGTGGCCGAAGAAGGCGCTTTCGAACAGCCCGCCCGACACGGCGGCGCAGTTCACCGCCACGAACCGGCCTGAACGCCCCGAGCAGGCGTGCAGGTAGCGGGCGAACACCTCCTTCCCGGTTCCCGTTTCGCCCCGCAGCAGCACCGTCGCATCCGTAACCGCGATGCGGCGGCAGGTTTCCTCGACCCGGCGCAGGGCCGGCGAATTCCCCAGGAACGGCAGCCCCGCGGCCAGCGGCGAGGGCACGTCCAGACCGATTTCGCGCATCACGAACAGCGTCCCGCCCACGCGCAGCACCGACCCGTCCCGCAGGACGGCCGACGCCACGCGAACGCCGTCCACGAAGATCCCGTTCTTGCTGTTCCGGTCGGTCACGAACCAGGAGGCCCCCTTGCAGTGAAGCTCCGCGTGGACCCGCGACACCTGGGGATCGGCCAGGACCAGGTCCGCCCCGTCGTCGTTCGACCGGCCGATGACGGTCTTCGCCTGCAAGATCAAGGCGGAAAGGGCCCCGTCGGGCAGCGGGGGATGGATCTGGAAGAGGTGGTGGACCTTCGACGACGCCTGGTCCGTGACGTCCATCGTCTGTGTCGAGCGGCGCTTCATGACCCTCCCGGACTTTGGCCGAGGATAGCACGCGCGGGGCGGGACGATCACCTCCCGACGGCGACCAGCCTGTGTCCCGGGACACCCCCGGGTGTCCCACCCTGTCCCAGGGCGGCCCTCCGCGTCCCGAATACAGGATACCGTTGATTTTGCTGCACTCCATTACCCGCACGACGACTGGCACGGCCCCTGCAAAGGAGATGACCGGAGGCCCAACGGAGGAAACCTGCCATGCGCAACACATCCCGACATGCCCTTGGAACCCTGCTGATGCTGGTGGCCGGCCTGGCCGCCTGCGACCCCGGCCCGTACAGCATCGATCTGGCCGGCCTGGACCTGTTCAGCCCCGACGTCGCGATCGACGCGTCGCCGGACGTCCCCGGGGACGCCGTGGACGACCTGCGCCCCGACGAGGGCATCGCGCCCCTCGACGTCCCGTCCGAAGCCCAAACCGACATCCCGCCGCCGTCCCCGTGCATGAAGGACCTGAACCCCCAGTGCGAGCCCAAGGAATGCCCCCTGGACGACGGCACCACGGGCCTCTGTCGCTGGGATGCCTACGCCACCTGCGGCTGCACGCCCCGGGTCCCGCCGGTCAAGCCGTGCGACAAGGACCTGAACCCCCAGTGCAAGCCCGAAGCCTGTGACGACGGCAACGCGACGACCACCGACGATCGCTGCCGCCAGGTCGAAGACGCCAACGGCGTGCTGTCCTGCGAGTGCGCCGGCGCGCCCGTCCCGGCCGATCCCTGCCTGAAGGTGTTCAACCCCGAGTGCAAGCCCACCGAATGCAAACTGGTCACCGGGGAACCCGGGCGCTGCCAGAAGGACGACGTGCTGGGCTGCGGCTGCAAGCCGGAACTCACGCCGCTGGACCCGTGCTCGGAGGCATTGAACCCCAAGTGCGAACCCAAGGAATGCCCCCTGCAGAACGGCGCCCTGGGCACGTGCCGCTTCGACGCCGCGGGCAGTTGCGCCTGCGCCCCCTTCCTGCTGCCGACCGATCCCTGCGTCAAGGACGCGAACCCCGAGTGCAAGCCCGAGTTGTGCGACGACGGCAACCCCGCCACCATCAAGGACGAATGCCGGTGGGTGTCCGACGCGGCCGGCTGGAAGTACTGCAAGTGCCTGGGCGAATACGTCCCCTACGACCCGTGCGTGCCGCCGTTCAATCCCGAGTGCAAGCCCACCGACTGCAAGCTGGCGACCGGAGCGGTCGGCCGGTGCCAGAAGGACGAGAAGTTGGGCTGCGGCTGCCTGCCTGTCATCACCCCCGTGGACCCCTGCAGCAAGGAATTGAACCCGACCTGCGAACCCAGGGACTGCGCCTTCGCAGACGGCTCCGTGGGCACCTGCCGCTTCGACGCCGTCGGGCGGTGCGGCTGCGCGCCCTTCGTTCCGCCGCAGGATCCCTGCAGCAAGGAGCCCAACCCCCAGTGCAAGGCCGAGGTGTGCGACGACGGCAACCCCGTGACCCAGAACGACCGCTGCCGCTGGGTCATGGACGCGATCGGCCTGTCGTACTGCAAGTGCGGTGGCGAACTGCCGCCCCGGGACCCGTGCAGCCCGATCCTGAACCCCGAGTGCAAGCCCACGGAATGCAAGCTGGCCACGGGCGAAGCGGGCCGATGCCAGAAGGACGACAAGGTGGGCTGCGGCTGCCTGCCGGTGGTCGTGCCCGTGGACCCCTGCGGCAAGGACCTGAACCCCTCGTGCGAACCCGGCGACTGCCCGATGGCCGACGGCACGGTCGGAACCTGCCGCATCGACGCCACGAAGGTCTGTGCCTGCGCACCGTTCGTCCCGCCGGTGGACCTGTGCGGCAAGGACGCGAATCCCCAGTGCAAGGCCGAAGCGTGCGACGACGGCAACCCGATCACCCTGCTGGACCAGTGCCGCTGGATTTCGGATGCCTTCGGATACAAGTGGTGCAAGTGCCTGGGCGAGGTCGTGGCCGAGGACCCGTGCGCCAAGGACCTGAACCCCCAGTGCAAGGACGTTCAGTGCACGCTGTGGACCGGCGAAACGGGACGCTGCGCCAAGGACACCGTCCAGGGCTGCGGCTGTGCACCCGTGGCCGTCGTGGACCCCTGCAGCCGGGACCTGAACCCGCAGTGCCTGGTCACCCGGTGCGACGACGGCGACCCCAAGACCCTCGAGGACGCCTGCATCTGGCTGACGCTGCCCCTGGGCATTGATGCGTGCAAGTGCGTGGGCAAGCCGGCGGCCTTCGACCCCTGCGCCGACTGGTTCAATCCCGCCTGCAAGCCCGAAGACTGCAAGACGGCCGACGGGAAGGCGGGGCGCTGCGGCTGGAACTTCGACGGTTGCGGCTGCACGGGCGTCTGATCCGGACCTTCCCCCGCACGAACGTCACTCCTTCGCCAACTGCCGGAACGCCAGCCACTTCAGATAGCGCACCAGCAGGCCGGCGTGGCCCGCCTCGTCGACATCCTTCACGGCCAGTTCCAGGGCGGGAGTGCGGCCGCCCTTGCCGAGGTCCGAGGACCGCAGCCGGCTGTTGCACTTCAGTTCCACCGGACCCTCGCGGGTCGGGATTTCGAACCGCAGCAGCAGGGGCATTTCCGGATCCGCGGGAACCCAGGGGCAGTCCACGCCCGCGGCGCCCATGCCGATCCATCGCATGCGGACCGGGATCGGAACGCCCCCGGCCTCCAGGAACGCCGGCATGTCCACGATCTGGCGCGTTCCGCGGGTGTCGATCTGGGAGGTCAGCGGACCCTTGCGGCCCCCCGCGGCTTCCGGCGGGGCGGCAGGCGGCTTCGGGGCCGGCGGTTCGGGCGTGACGGGCGGGACGGGATCCCTCGGGATCGCCATCGAGGTCCGGCCGCGGGCCGCGGGTTCGGGTCGATCCAGTTCCAGGGCGGCCGGGACCTCGGACACACGGTAGGCCGACGGGGCGCGCGGCGCGGCCGGCGCGGGTGCGGGCTGGGCGGGCGCAGGATCGGCACGGACAGGTTCGGCCGGCGCCGCGGCGGGATCCGTGGCCGTCGGGAAGCGGAAGATGAACTGGGTCATCCCGCGCTCGGGCAGTTCCCGCGACGTGACCGGCACATCGGCGAACCCGAACAGGCGATTCACGACGCGCTGCAGGGGCAGCGGCGAACCCGCACACACCGCCCGTTCCCAGTGCAGGCCCACGCCGGGATTCGGCCCCGCCTGGTGCCGCATCACGCGGGCGAACAGGAACGCCGTGCCCGGCGGCACGCCCAGGTCCTCGAACACCAGCGCCACGATCGCGCCGGCGGGGAAGTTCTCGAAGCGCGGGGTCCGCAGGAACAGGCCGCCCGTGCTGATGTCGGCCGTCCGGCTGTCCAGCCGGTTGCCATCGATGTAGCACAGCACCTCCGCCTCGAACGGGCGCCGGGGATGCTGGCGTCGATCATCTGAGTCCATTTCGGTTGCTCCCGTGGATCGGCGACAGTGTACCGCGCGACCGGACATCCCCCAAGCGCGCGGAGCAGGCCATCCGGCGGATTTCCGACAGAATCGACTTGGGGAACCGTTGGAAGTGCACTATCCTCGCGTTCCACAGGGAGCAACGGCCGTCGATGAACCCGTCCGGATCCTGACGCAGGAGGCTGCCCATGGAATCACAGGACACCGAATATTCTGCTGACACCGACGAACCCCGGGATCCGCTGCGGCCCCTGATCGACAACCTCGACATCGGCGTGTTCAGCATCGACCGGCCCTACGAGGGCACCTTCAGCCAGTTGAACCCCGCCTGCGCGCGAATCCTGGGATACGCGTCCGTCGAGGATGCGCTCGGGGCCTCGGTGATGGGCCACTACTCCGATCCCAAGGAGCGCGCGGAAACCTTCGCGCGGTTCCTGGGAAGCCCCGCCTTCAACGATCGCGGCGCGATCAAGTTCGAGGCCCAGCGACTGCGGCACGACAACGGCGAGCCCGTGGACGTGCTGCTGACCCTCACGGTCAAGGTCGACGAAACGGGCCGGGCCACCCGCATCGACGGCGCCGTCGAGGACATCGGGCAGCGTCGCAAGAGCGAAACGGCCTTCCGCGCCAGCGAGCAGCGGTTCCGGATCATCTTCGAGACCATCGGGATCGCCAGCGCCCTGACCGACGGGGACGGCCGCATCGTGCGCGTGAACCCCGCCTTCCTGGCGTTCGTCGGGTATGACGAACCGGACGTCGTGGGCCGCTTCCTGGACGACTTCCTGTACCAGGCGGACCGGACGCCCGGCCTGGTTTCGCGCCAGACCGCGGCCCCCGGCCCCCGGGCGGCGGTCAGCAGCGAACTGCGCTTCGTCCGCAGGGACGGCGGGATCGCCTGGGGCCTCGCGACCGTTTCGTGGCTGAACGACAAGGACGGCCACCAGACAGGCGTCGTCATGATCCAGGACCTGACCGAGCGCCGCCGTCGCGAGGACGACCAACTGCGCATCGAAAAGCTGGAGTCCCTGGCCGTCCTGGCAGGCGGGATCGCCCACGACTTCAACAACATCCTGACCGCCGTCATGGGCAACATCAGCCTGGCGGCCGAAACGATGGGGGTTCCCCAGAGCGCGTACGAGCGCCTGCTGCTGGCCGAGCGGGCGACCACGCGGGCCCGGGACCTGACCCAGCAGTTGATCACCTTCGCGAAGGGCGGCGCGCCGCTGAAGCGGCCGGCCTTCCTGCCCGACGTGGTCCGCGAATCCGCCAGCCTGTTCCTGCGCGGGTCCAGCGTGCGGTGCGACGTCACGGTCGAACCCGGGCTGCCGCCGGCCGACGTGGACCTGGGACAGATGGTCCAGGTGTTCAACAACCTGCTGCTGAACGCGGCCCAGGCCATGCCGGACGGCGGTCGGGTCGAGGTGCGCCTGGCGCCCGCGGAACTGCCGCCGGACAACGCCCCGGGCCTGAAGCCGGGGCGCTACCTGAAGATCGAGGTCGAGGACCATGGTCGCGGGATCCCGCCCGAGCAGGTGAACCGCGTGTTCGACCCGTACTTTTCGACCCGTCCCCAGGGGACCGGCCTGGGGCTGGCCACCGTGTATTCGATCCTCCGGCGGCACGAAGGCCACGTCGAGGTCCGCTCGAAGGAGGGGTTCGGGACGACCTTCACCCTGCTGCTGCCGGCGTCCGACAAGTCGCCGGAACCCGGTTCGCAGGTGGTTGCGCGAACGGCCCCGCCCCGGGCGACCGGACGCATCCTGGTGATGGACGACGAGCCCACGGTCCGCGAGGTCGCGGTGGAAATCCTGCGCCGTTGCGGGTACGAAGCCGACGAGGCCGCGGACGGCGACCAGGCCGTCGATGCCTGGCGGTTGGCCCGGGATGCCGGGCGGCCCTACGACGTGGTGATCCTGGACCTGACGGTACCGGGCGCACCGGGCGGGGCCGAGGCGATCGCGCGCATGCGGCAGTTCGACCCGAACGTGAAGGCCATCGTCAGCAGCGGGTACTCGGCCAGTGCCGTGCTGGCGCGGTACAAGGACCACGGGTTCGCCGGCGTCGTGGCCAAGCCGTACACCATCGAGGAATTGAAGGACGCGGTGGAGCGGTTGATGCCGCGGGAACCGGGGCGTGACGGGGAATCGGAGGGTCGATGAGTTCCTGGGAACTGCTGGGCGCGGTCGCGATCGTCTGGGTGCTGTGGGCGGTGGCCGCGGTCACCGGGCGGGCCGTCGCGGACGCCGGGGATCAGGCACCGGAGCGCAAGCGCAGCGGCGTCACCATCGTGCCGGTGTTCCTGTTCCCCCTGGTGTTCTGGCAACTGGGACGGCTGATCGACGTGGTCGCCGCGCCCTGGGGCACCCTGGTGATCGGATGCTTCCACCTCTTCCTGGGAATCGTGTTCGTCGTCGGGATCGCGCGGAACGTCCAGCGTCTGCGGGAGATCCGGCGGGGCGCATAGGGCGGGCATCGGCAGGCCACGGTCGCGATCACGGCGCGTCGAACGGCACCTCCAGGATACGGACCGTCGCGAAACACGCCGACGAATCGTTGGACTGCTGGAACAGGACGGCGTGGTCCCCGGCGGCGATGCGCGCGAACACGTCGGGCGACGCCGCGACCTGCCACAGGACGGTCCCGGCCGCGTCATAGCGCACGGTGCGCGGGACCGATTCGCGATCCGCTTCCCCGCGAATGCCCACCAGGGCGCCGCCATCGGGCGCCGGCACCACGAACGTCGCCGATGCGAAGAAGCCGGGGAAACCCGCCGAGATGGAATGGCACGCCTGGGGCAGGTCCTCCTTCGTCCAGGAAACGGTTCCATCGGACGCGAACCGGGTCACCTTCCACTCCAGGAACTCGACGGCACCGCCGCCGATCTGCCCCACGGCCCACACGTCGCCGGCCACGCCACGGGCCAGATCGGCGACGTACGCGCTGCCGCCCTCGGTGTGACGCCACGTTTCGGCGCCGTTCGCAGGGTCGATCGCCCGGACGTCGAACGCCCGCGCGCCCCTCGGCGCATAGACGGCGTTGCCGGACGCGTCCTCCACCAGACCGGTGCCCGTGGACGGCGGGTCCAGGGGGACATCGCCGAGGGTCGCGCCATCGGCAGGCGCGTACCGGCGCAGAGTGCCGGGGGTCGGCGGCGTCGAGGCTTCCGCGGCCGTATACGCCACCCACAGTTCGTTCTTCGAGGAACGAAGCAGCGACCAACCCGCGATTCCCGGCTCCTCCAGGCTCCACGAAACGGCTGCACCGGAAGCGGCTCCCAGGTCCACGCGGGCCAGCCAGGCACCGCCAGGCGTCCCGCCATGGCACAGGATCGCCACGGAACCGTCCTGCAGAACCACCGGGTTCGCCACGAGGGAGGTGGGCGCCGGCCCCCCGACCCAGGAGCGGCCGGGTTGGCCCTGCCGATCGATTTCGATCAAGGCCGCGCGCCTTTCGTCGCCCTGCCCTGCAACACCCGCAAGGACCCATCCCCCGGCGGGCAGCGCGGCGGCACCGGACAGTTCCAGACCGCAGAGGGAGTCCCCGGGGAGGTCCAGCGTGAACGTTGTGGAAGCGCCGGGCAGCACGTCGGGCAGGCCCGGGCAGGCCGGCGCGTCGGCGTTGACGGCGGCGTCGGCGGCGGCAAGGTCCATGGCGTCGTCGGACGTTCCTGCGCAGGCGAACCACAGCAGCGACGGCAGCAAAGGCAGCAGCAGAGCGACGGCCCGGTTCATGGTTTCCCCCGACACGAAAATCGCAGACTGCAAACGATTGCCCCCCCCCCGACGTTCTGTCCACCCCGGCGCTTGCCACGGAGGGCGTCGCTGGGGGGGGACAGGAAGGATGCAACGACCCGTTCGAACACACGGTTGGCCAAATCGGTGCAACGGTACTCCAATGCGGGCCGGACGGAAACGGAAGGGGACGTTCACAGCGCGGCCTGCAGCCTGCGTGCGCCCGATCCGCCGGGGGCTGGCACGCCCCTTGCGAACAGACTCCACATCGGAACCCGGCCACGGAGGCGCCACTGATGACGAGACATGGCATCCACGCACTGGTGGTCCTTGCGATCACCACCATGGCGGTTGCGGCCGGGGCCGCCGAACCGGATCCGGAAGGCGCTTTGCCCGAACCGGCGTCCGTGCCCGGCATGGTCGTCGCCGTTCCCCCGGCACCGCTCCAACGCATGCGCGACCGCATCGGGTGGGTGCGGGCGGGAGCCCTGCTGGGAGGCCAGATCGAACACAACAGGATCGCCCAGGCCGGGTTCAAATTGCAGTTCTTCGAAGTGGATTGGCAATCGGCCTACGCGGTTCCCCTGATGACGGCCTGGACCTTCGGGCTGGGGGACCCGGGCCCATATAACCGGCAGATCGATTTCATGGTGGGCGGCGAGGCCGGATTCCTGCACCGCTGGGCCGACGATCGGTTGATGCTGGGCGTCGCCTTCGGGTTGGCGGGCGGGGGTCCCTGGACCATGGCAGGCCTGGCCTTGCGACCCACGATCCGGTACCGGCACTACTGGGGTCGGCTCGGTGTCGAAGTGTCGCTGGAGGTGCCGTTGATCATGGGGAAGGTCGTCCACTTCACCGAACGCGAATTCACGCCCGGCGAGCCGGCGGGCTGGCACGTGTCCGGGTGGCTTCCGGTGCTGGGATTTTCCATCGGGATGTGACGAAGCCGGATACACTGCCTGTGTTCGCGCATCGAAAACCGGCACGTCGCGTGGAGGCTGCCCCTTGAGACGTTTCCTGGCCGCGTGTGCCCTGGTGCTGGGCGCGGGGTGTGCCCAGGGAACCACCGCCAGCGATGCGGCCGAGGATGACGCCGTCTGCACCCCCGGCACGTCGCGATGCAGGCCCGAAATCCACCACCAGAGTCGTGAAACGTGCGTGGGCGGCGGCGACGTCAGCGTCTGGGCCGATGACGACTGCCCCACGGACTACACGTGTCACTACTTCTCGACCTGCAGGGACGGCAGGTGCATGGAGGACCCCTGGCCGACCGAATCGGGCGTCGACAACGACGACGACGGCTACCCGGATCGGCCTCCCTGCGGGGGACCTTACGACTGCAATGATTCCAACCCGACGGTGCACCCCGGGGCCGACGAAGCCTGCAACGGCGTTGACGACGACTGTGACGGCACCACCGACGAGGGGTGTTGAGGCGCCCCCGCCGCAAGGTTCAGACCGGTCCCGGCGTCGCGGCCTGGCGGGATGCGGACACCAGTCGGTCCAGATCGGCCTTGTGTGCGCCCATCAACCCCACGCCGACACCGTGCTGCTTCAGGAGTGCCGTGGCCTTCGCGCTGAGGCGCAGGAGCACCAGGATGCCCACCAACGGAATGATCATCGCCAGCGCCCAGGCCAGCGGTGCGGACAGCTTCATCGCGCTGGCCAACCGGTGCACCATCACCAGATTGAGGATGGCGACGATGAGGAAGGAATACGGGATCAGCCAGCACGCCAGCGAGGCCAGCACCAGCCACATGATCCACTTCTGCCCACTGGCGACTTCCAGAACCTCATCGGTGGTAAACGGATTCATGGTCTTCCCCCCCCCGGATTTAGCCAGAAAGGTACTGCAAGTCTGACTGGCACACAACGGGCGGCGAACGGAATTTTCTATGCTGTTCGTCCACCCCAAGTGATACGCAGGGGCAGCACCCATCGCGGGAATCCGGTTTCGCTAGAACCTGCCGCTGACGCCAAGAACTGCGCCGCCCTTGATGGGCGCCACGCTGACCGCAGGCAAGGGAGCGCCCCCTCTGACTGGCATGAACTCGCCCGCAATCGCCAATCCGATGCCGGCGAGGCCAACCGCGGTCCCCGTGACGCCCAGGACGAATCCCGCGACCTCGCCCGGCCCGCTGGCAGGACGATCCGCCTCCATGTAGAGGAACCCGATGGCGCCCAGGATGGACAGCGACGAAAACACGTAGGCCCCGACCCGGGTGCCTTTCCTTGGCTTCTGGCCGGCCGCGATGTCCTTCGCGTTCAGGCCCATGAAGACGATCGATGGCGTAACCAGGGCAAGGCCATACAGGACTTCGCCCAGAATGAGGGCCCGTCCGATTCCGCTGAGATCGACGGTCTGCAGACCGGAGCCAAGATCCGGTGGCGGTTGTTCCTGGGTGGCGCTCTTCGCGAGGCATTCAACAACGGGGATCGTCGTCACCAGGATCGTCAAGGCGGCCAAAAGAATGACGAATCGCAGCAGGCCCGCGGAAACGCAGCGCATTCACATCGCCTTGCCCGAGATGGTTCCGGCGGGGGAACTGTATCGGTTTCGGCCGGTGGGTTTCAAGCGATCTCTTGACGGCGGCCAGGTCGGTATCTCCCCTTTCCAGTCTGCCAGATGGAACTGACGCTCGACGACCAGCGCGCTCCCCACTAGACTCCGCGGATGCAGTCCGGTGGAGCCGGCGTGCCCGCGGTGAGTCGGATGCGGACGGCGGTACCGGGATCCGGCATCCTGTGCGGCCACAGGCCGACGTGAGGGGCCATGAATCATGTCTTGAAATCCTGGTTTGCTGCGTTTGTCCTCGCCGTCGTTGCATGTCGTTCGCCGGGTTCCGCCCCGGCTGCCAACGGCGAACCCGCGTCAGCGACCGCAATCCCGCCGTCCCTAACCGCGGCCGCGGATCCTGCCGGGTATGAACAGGCTTGCCGGGGGGTCCTATGCCGGCCGGCACGTACCGTGAGCCTGGTACTCCCGGACGGGAGCCGATCCGAAACGGCCATACCGGGGCCTTCGCCGATCGTCATGGATCGGAAGCTTGTGACCATCCTGCCCGGTGAAACGGTGCGGGTCGAGGCTGTGGTCAGGGACGGCACCCTCATCGACCTGAAGGCTGTGGACACGGTGGCGGACCCGGGCCGGACGATTACACTGCACCTGGAACAGCGGACGGCACCGGCCGATCCGGCTTCGGAGGATGACCACGAGAAGACGGTTCTTGCAATCGAGCGAGCGAACCCAGGGGTCCTTCAGACGTCCGGCCGATATGTGGGGATGGTCCTGACGATCGACAACCCGTTCCCACAGGAACTGAAGTTCCGACTGGGCATGGTCAAGACGGGTGAGGATCGGCTGGTTGCCACCAGCGTCTACCCTGTGAAGTCGCAGAGCAAGTCGCTTGAACTGTGGCCCCACCCGTTCACCCGCCTGGCGGCGGTCGATTTCCGGCTGGTGGATGCAGAAACGGCCCAGGCGGAAGCCGGCGATGCGAAGCCCGTCCAAGGTTCGGCGCCGCGGTCGAAGCCTGGTCGCGTGGCGGTGATCTTCGGGTTCACGGTGAACGACCGGAAGGAGCTCGTCGAGTGCCACGTGTTGCGCGTCATCGATCCCGCGACCCAATCGATGGACGCGATACCGTACGAAGTCTCGGCGGCCTATCGCGACGAGGCGTGCACCATCATTCGCGGCAAGGGCTTCGAGCCCTCGTACAAGGATGGGAAACTGGTAGAAGCCTACACACACTTCGCCCTCGATCTCGCCGCTCCGGACAGGGTCGTTACACAAGTGCGGCGGTGACGGGGGCGTCGCGGTGTTTCCTGGAGGGGAGTTTCAGCGGCGGCCCACCGGGTGGCGCGTCAGTGACGAACCCCGGTGGCCGGCCCGCAGGGACGAGCATCCGGCGCGTGTCCCTACAAGATCCGGCGCAATTCCGCCGGCGATCGCTCCATCGAAGCCCCGTTGCAATCGAGAGCCGCGGAGGGATCGGCATTTGCTACTCGGCCTTGCACCTGCGCCAGACATCGACCCGCGCCCGCACCCCCTCGGGGTTTGGGACGCGGTCGAACGGGGCGCCCGAAAAGTCCTCGTCCACCCACCAGAAGCGGTACGGCGCGTTGCCCCCGGACTGCACCGAGAAGGCGATCCAGCGCCCGGAATCGGGGTCCTTCAGCACGAACCTCGCGCTATGCATGTTCACCAGGTAGAGATAGTCGCCGAACCTCGGTTCCACGCCGTCGGGCACCAGGCAGTACCCGTCCTTCAGCACCTTCATGGTGGCGTCGGTCGACCGGTCCCACGGCCCGTTCCGCATCGCGGACTCGAAGAATTGCCGAGCCGGACCGTGGCAGACCTCATTGTCGTCAGGTCCGGGGAAGGTACCGGCCTTCTCTGATACCCACGGCCCCAGCACCTGCTGCAGCGGCACCCACGCACCCCCGGCATCAGCGGCCAGGATCCCGTCCAGCCGACCCTCAATCCCGGCGGGGTCGAAGCCGACGGAAAGGTGCTGCGCCACGATCGTCCGGTTCGACGGAGTCACCTGGATCTCGATCCGCAGCGTCTCGGGATGGGCCGGCGTGACGCGCGGCTGTCCTGTGGCCTGGATCTCCTCGACGCGCAACGGAATCCCGGAGGGCCATCCGACGCTCTCCATCGCCGGCAGCGGGGACCGGAACTCCTCCGCGCACGGCGTGTACCCGTCTGTCTCGGCAAGGCACGCCGTCGCGACCATCCGATCGATGGTCCACAGGACATCGCCCTCAATCACCGTCGGACTGCCGCTCCAGCCTCCCTCCTGCGGGAACGACAGGATGATGCGCGGGAAGGACGGAATGTCCCCCACTTCGAACGAGGCATCGGGAGGCAGCCTCCCGTCCCCAACGTAGGCATCCCAGCGTCCCCGATCGGGCCGCAGGAAGTCCAAGCGACGATGGTCGTCGTACCACGACAGGAAGTCCCCGACGGTCAAGGGTCGCAGCGTGATCCCCTTCGCCAGGGCCAAGGCATTGACCTGATCCACTTGCTCGGCCAGCAACCTTCCGTCGGACGTGTCGATCGGGCCGTTATCGGCGGGGGCTGCTGTGTCCTGTGAGACGTCGGCGAACCCCGGGTCGCCGACGTCTGCGGCGCCGGAACTCGACGAGCACGCAGAGAACGCCAGAAGCAATGCGATGCAGGACGTCTTTCCCATGGTCCCTCTTCTTTCTGCCCGAACGCCTGGTCAATGATGGGTTTTCCTGGGAGCGCAATCAAGCGGGAACCGTTCCACCCAGGGACCGTTGCCCCTATCTGGGATGGTGTTCGCGTTGTTCTGGGTCGGTCCAACAACGGCTTGCGCTCGCTGGTCATCCGGCCCCTCGGCGATCGCGAAGTCGCGATTTCGGGATCCCTTCGTCCCGCGTCGGCACAGACGAGAAGTGGGAAGCACGGCCAACTTTCAGATTTCGGGTGTCTCAGCATTCACATCCGCGATCAAGACATCCCCGGATGTATCGTCCGGTAGGTCGGTCAAAGGAACGCAAGCAATCGTGTGGTTGCAGTCCGGAAGGCAAGCCCAAGCACCATCCGCCATGCAACTGCAGCCGCTTGAGATGCAGCCTGTCGGGACGCCCGGTGGGCACACCCTGCCCTCGGAGCAGTTGGGCGGAAAGCAAGCGGCCTCGCCCGGGCGGCTGTCGCCGGGCCTGCAGGCCGTTCTGATATCGACATGGCTCTCGTCAGCGATTCCGTAATCGTTTGGGCTCTCGTCGGCAACCGTGTCGTTGGTCGCCCCGGGTTCTCGGTCGTTCAAAACGCAAAGGAGAGCGAAGCGCCCCGTGTGCCGCGAATGGGGTCAAGGAGAAGTGCGATACCGGTCCAGCGGACAAGTGAGCCTTCGGAACGACCTTCGCTTCGAGCCCTCTCCAAGTCGTTGAGACGTGTCTGAAAGACGCCAACAAGAGGCGCACCAACGATGAATAGTGCCGCACTGACAGGAAGAGTTGTAGAAAGTACAGCCGTTGGACAGAAGTTTGGTTCATCGCTCCATCGACCGGAGGAATCGGGTGTTCGATTGTGTACCTTGCACCATTGATACATGACACCGCCGAGGATTGCCACCGCAGCCCCAGCGACAAGGGCCGCGATGCCGCCGTTCCGATGCTGCGTCCATTCAGCCTCACGCTGCTTCAGGAAGTCACTGAACGAGAACGAGGCGCCTCGGCCATCAGCGCGCTTCTCAGCCGCCTTACGATACTCGGACAGAAGCCGGTTGCTCCTGTCGATCCCGACGTGACTGAGCATCGCCCGCCATTGGATGGCATCCATGCCTGAGTCCGACGGAGCGCCTGGAGCGCCATTCGACGCGATGCTCATGGTTTCGGTGGCGGGGGTCGAATTGACCTGGGCATTCACGGAAATTGAGTGAAGGACCGTTGCCATCGAAAGAGCCAGAAGGAGTCCAACCCTGCGTGTCATACGACAGCTCCACCGGAGGTAGGTGAGTGCGTTTGCACAATAGCACCTTGTTCGCCAGCGCGCGCGCTTTTCGGGCCCGTCGAACGGCTTGCGCGTGAGTGGCAAACCCCGGTGCCCGGCCCAAAGGGACCGTGACGGAAGGGGTTTGTCCGTTCCACACGCGGGTTGTACGGCCCCCTCCTTTCGACGATCCCACTGGCTGATTCAAAGGGAGGGCCTTGGTCTGGACGGCTCAGTTACCGATCCGGAGCACCTGCGGAGACGACCCACGGGCAGTGGCGCGGCGCCGCGCCGCTCGGGTCTTCCCCATCAGCGCCGCATCCGTAGCGCCCTTCAGCAGCAAGCCATCCGCACTGATCACCGGGCGCCTCGTATCGGAAGCACGCTGTCTCCTGCGAGACCAGGCCATCGCATCGGAACAGGAAGGAGCCATCGCAGCACCCAGCCAACGGGGTAGCGTCGCAACCGGGTGCGGCCACGCATCGAGATTTGTAGGGTCCCGGCTGCCACTCGCAGATGGAGCCCTCGGAGCAGGTTCCACATGATCCGCCGCAGCCATCGCTACCGCATTCGCGGTCCTGGCAACTCGACACGCATGCTGCTCCCGGACAACGGTACGGATGCTGGCCTGAGGGATCGGTACCGATGTACCCGCACTCATAGATCTGCCGATTCGGATTCCAGCCGCAGGAGGCGTCCTTTGCCACCTTGCCGCAATGAGCGCCCCACACTTCATTGTCGCGACAGTACTGAAGAAAGTAGGAACCATCGCAGCACCCGACAGTTGAAACCGCTCCGCAAAGGTTCGGCAGGTGGGGGTCATTCCATGTTTCTTCAACCTGCCAGGGACAGTCGGGATCGGATGCTTGTTGATGCACACATGACGCTGTTCCGTTGGACTCCAGGCATTCATGGGCCAGAGGGCATGCCTCCCATCTCGGATGACAGGCGGTGCACGAGCAGCAGGAACCGTATTCGATCGGGTATTGGTCACCGCAGACCAGCAACCCGGTTGGATTCCAGGGGTCACAGCGCGGATAGGGGCCGCACTCGTCCGGGTATGCCATCGAGAACAAGCAAGAGAACCCACATCCCAGGCCGCCCAAACCGGCAAATGGCGCCGAACATGTGCAAGAAGCGAGGAAACTCGCGGCCACGACTGCGACCAGGCGGCGTCTCATCCCCGCGGAACCTCGTTGCTGCGGACAAGCAAGACTATCCGAGTTCTGGCATCGGGTTGTCAACCCGTGCGGCCGACGACAACTTGATTCCGCGGTACTCCTAGTGCTCGACTGCCGCAGCGTCGTGCGGGGCCGTCCTGCCTTGGGCTGTACGACGGCTTGCACGTCACCTGCACCCGCGTGCCGGCCGCAGGCCGGACTGGCCCGGACCTTGCCCCCGCGGCCGATTAGAAGCTGCGGGGCGTTGAGAGTGGTGCGCCGCGGGGATCAGCAAGGGCCGGGACAGAGCGGGTGTCAGGTGCATGGGCTGGTTGGACGGGCACCTTTGTTAGCGATGTCGGAACGGGTTCCCATGGCAATGCATCCGTGGTTTCACGCACGATCAATCCGCGGGAACAAGAGGAGCAGCAGTGCGCAACGGAGTTGCAATTGGTGCGTAAAGATGATTTCTCCCAGAATCGTTCACGTCGGTAAGGGGACTGGTGGTAATGTCGACAGTTCGTGGGAGTACGTATCGGAGGTCCGGTGATGAGATTCTTGATCGGTACCTCTCATGGACGGCTTTGCCGATACTTTGGATTGATGGCATCCATCGTGCTGGGTGTGGCTGGTTGCCGCCTTCTCGCGTCTGACGGCGATGTTGTCGAGCATTCCGAAACATGCGATAGGGACCCAAGTGGAACCCTAAGCGAGCAATATGTCTGTTTCGATAGGCGGTGCGTCGTCGCCTCGGTTCAGTTTGACAGCCGCACGGCGGTGCCAACGGAACAATTGGCTGGTGTCAATTGCCTTGACAGGCAAGGGAATAGCATTGAGGGAGAATGCCTTCTGCAGTCCACCGATGCGCAAGGTACCGTGTATCTGAACTTGACCTTCGATGATTCTAGCCTGCCTTTGGGAAAGACTGCGCAGGATTGCTCAAGTTCTCTAACTGTTGCAATTCCATTTGTAGTCGATGGGGCTCCCAGGATAGGTGAGGCTATCGCACTTAACGACCTTTCAGGCGTCACCGCGTCAATTACTGTTCGCGGCGCGTATGTGGGTGAGGATGGCAGAGTTAGCTACTTCATCGCGCCGGGTGCTGTGACGTATGGCCTGGTATCGGGTTCTCTTCGGGTTTCAGACAGCGGAGCAGGTTCCTGGAGGTTTCGGTGGAATGCCAATCTGGAGATGGTTTCGGTTAGCCCGGTGGTTGTTGGGCAGCCACCATCCGCGATTTCACTAGAGGTGGATCAATGTTGCGTTCCATCGCTTGTAGAAACGCAATCATGTCATTAGGAGACGCACTGAAAGGGGCCAACACTGCCTGCGGATGTCGGACGGACTGCGATTGAAGGCAATCCATGCAGAAGATATTGCCGCCTCGCGACGGATTCGCGAGTCTGCGAGGGTGGGCCCAACCATCGAATCTACGGCCCCGATTCAATCGCATGGCACTCCAGTCAAAGGCGATCGCACATGTTCCTGTGGTCATGACTCTGCCCGGGAACCGTCGGGACACGCCAGGATCCCCCTGAACGGTCCCGGCCTTGAGCGGAAACCTCGATTCGCGATTCCGAGTTGTTGTCCTGGTCAACAGCAGTGAGTCCCCACCCCGCTCGCTTTCCCCGCCCCCTGACCTGTTGGGCCCGGGGGAAGGGAAGGCGCGGGCAGGTGCGTCACGCGGCGTCGGCATGAGCGGGGGACGGGGGAGCGGGCGGGATCGCGGGGCTCGGGACTACCGGTTCGTCACCCGCCCTGGGGTCCGCGGTGGGGGCCACCACCGACCGCAAGTCCGGGAACAGCGCGGCGGCCGCCTTGGCGTCCTTCAGGCGACCCAGGACGGTTCCCTGGGCCACGCGGTAGGCGGCCAGGAAGGCGTCCCGGGCGGCGCCGGCGGCCTTGGTCGCCGACAGGGCCTTGCTGCGGGCACCCTGGTAGGTGACGTCCGCGGCCTCGAACGCCGCCAGGGCCGCGGCCAGGGCCTTCGCGACCGGCTCCATGCCGGCCGAGTCCGCCAGGCTCTGCTGCAACGCCTTGGTCTTGCGCACCCGCATGAACTGGGCGCCGTACAGGATGCCGGTCAGCCCGTCGGGGAACACGACGCGGTACAGGCCCGAGCCCACGTCGTGCGCCGCCGCCTTGCGGACGTCCATTTCGGCGTCGCGCACCGCCACTCCCAGTTTGGCCCCGGCCTGCTTCCACTGCTCGCGGAAGTACCGCACCTCCTCATGCGCCGACCTGGCGCCCATGGTGGCCAACGCCAGCTTCTGGACCTCGTCGCGCATTTCCGTGGCCAGGTCGGCCATGCGCGAGTCGCTGTCCAGGCAGCGCGCGGTCACGCGTCCCAGTTCCTCCAGCCTCGCCGTCGTCCAGGAACTCTTCGTGGTGTGTCGCATGATCGGTCCTCCAATTCACCGCCCGCCGCACCTCGCGACGGGGGGTACGGGGCCTGGACGTTCGGGGGGGAACTGGCATTCCCGGGAGTGCACAAGTTTTTTTGCGGGCCGGGCAGAGGTCCCGTTGGACCGGCCGAACGGTTGTGCGAACCATTGATGCCCACACGCGGTTCGCCGAATCCGTCACGCGCCGCATCCGCAATGCCCGCGGGTCCGCGCGACCGTTTCGCCGGGCTTCCCGTTCGTGCCGTCCGTACCGGCAACCGGTCCCGCAGGTCACGCCGCAGCACCCCTGAACCCGCAAACCCGTCCCGCGCCCCGCCGCACCCGCCGGGACTCCACGAACCCGTTCACCGATTCCATCCGAACCCCCTACCGCCCCCCAAGAACCGTTCCCCACGCCAGCGGCCCCTTCGGTCGTACCGCCAAACCGCCGTTCCGCGCCCGCCGCGCCTTCCAGGCCCCCGTCAAACCGCCTGTCCGTTACCCCCGCACCGTTCCAATCCCCGCACACCCCCCGCGACACCACCGCACGCCCCGACACCACGCCGGCAACCATCCCCCTCTTGCCAACCGCCCCCCATCCGTGCGAATCAAGCCCGGTCCACCCTGGAGGGAAACATGAAGACGCGCGTGCTGTTCGTTGCCCTGTTCGTCGCGGCGTTCGCGACGGTTCCGTCCACGTCCGCAACCGCCCAGACCCCCGCCGCCCCGGCTGCCGAAGCCGAGGCCTGGCTGAAAACGGTCGAAGCCGAACTGATGGACCTGTGGGTCTACCAGGCCCGGGCCGACTGGGTCCGGAACACCTACATCACCGACGACACGGAACTGCTGGGCGCCCGGGCCAACGAGGCGGTCATGGAGTACGTAGGCCGCCGGGCTGCCGAAGCCACGAAGTGGGACGGCGCCGCCCTGCCCGACGTGCTGCGCCGCAAGCTGAACCTGTTGAAGGTCGCCATGGACATGCCCGCGCCGCGCGATCCCGCGAAGCGGGCCGAACTGGCGCGCATCAGCACCACGATGGACAGCCTGTACGGCAAGGGGAAGTACTGCCCCGAACGCCTGAAGGGCGAGTGCCTGGACCTGGTGAAGATGAGCGAAATCCTGGCCAAGAGCCGGAACTACGACGAACTGCTGGACGTGTGGCAGGGCTGGCACAAGGTGTCGCCGCCGATGCGCGATTCGTACAAGCGCTTCGTGGAACTGGCGAACGAGGGGGCCCGCGAGGTCGGCTTCGAAAACCTGGGCCAGTTGTGGACGGCGCGCTACGACATGCCGGCCCAGGACTTCCAGGCCGAAACCGACCGTCTGTGGAAGCAGGTGGAACCGCTGTACAAGGACCTGCACTGCTATGCGCGGGCGAAACTGCAGGACGTCTACGGCGTGGACAAGGTCCTCGCCGGCAAGCCGATCCCGGCGCACCTGCTGGGCAACATGTGGGCCCAGGAGTGGGAAAACCTTTACGAAATGCTGGCGCCCGACGCTGCAACCGGCACCTCCATCGACCTGGAAAAGATCCTGAAGGCGCGCGGCACCGACGAGCGGCAGATGGTGAAGTTCGCCGAGGGCTTTTTCATGTCGCTGGGCCTGACCGCGCTGCCGAAGTCGTTCTGGGAGCGGTCCATGTTCACCAAGCCGCGCGACCGCGACGTGGTCTGCCACGCGTCGGCATGGGACGTGGACAACAAGGACGACCTGCGCATCAAGATGTGCATCCAGGTCAACGACGAGGACTTCACGACGATCCACCACGAACTGGGCCACAACTACTACCAGTACGCGTACCGGAACCTGTCGCCGCTGTTCCTGAACAGCGCGAACGACGGCTTCCACGAGGCGCTGGGCGACCTGATCTCGCTGTCGGTGACGCCCGGGTACATGAAGAAGATCGGGCTGATCGACAAGGAGCCTGCCGGCACCCTGAACCCGCTGATGAAGAGGGCGCTGGGCAAGATCGCCTTCATGCCCTGGGGCCTGATGGTCGACAAGTGGCGCTGGGGCGTGTTCAACGGCAGCATCGCGCCCGACCAGTACAACCAGGCGTGGTGGGACCTGCGGCGCAAGTACCAGGGCGTGGAATCGGTGGTCCCGCGGACGGAAGCGGACTTCGACCCGGGCGCCAAGTACCACATCCCGGCGAACGTGCCGTACACGCGGTATTTCCTGGCGGCGATCCTGCAGTTCCAGTTCCACCGGGCGCTGTGCAAGCAGATCGGCCACCGCGGGCCGCTGCACACGTGCAGCATCTACGGGAACAAGAAGGCCGGCGCGCGGATCGAAAAGATGATGGAGATGGGCGTCAGCCAGCCGTGGCCGGTGGCGATGAAGGCGCTGACGGGCGAAACGCGCATGGACGCATCGGCGATCCTGGAGTACTTCGCGCCGCTGCACCAGTGGCTGAAGAAGCAGAACGCCGGACGGCAGTGCGGGTGGTGATCGCCCTGGACCGCGTGCAGCCCTGAACGCCCTTCCCTGCTCCTGACCCTACCCCATCCCCTTGATGTCCTTCGGCTCGGCCGGGTCGAACGTGCCCGTGAACGGATCCACGCGCTGCATGGCCAGTTCGGTGAACGCGGCGGACTGGATGCGGCGCACCATCGCCATGTCGTTGTCCTGGGTCCGGTGCAGGCGCGTGGCGTCGGCCATGAAGTCCGCGCAGGACACGCCGGGCGCGGCGGGCAGGCCGGCGTCGAAGACCTCGGTGATCGGGCCCGGGTCGGCCGCGCCCAGCATCCGATAGATCCAGAAGCGGTTCTTCAGGTGGTAGGTGCGCTCGACGCTGTGCGCCGGCAGGCCGCCCGTCAGCACGGCGGCATCGGCGGCGATCTTCGCGGCCGTGGTGGCGATGCGCGAGGTCAACTGGTGCTCGGGGTGCCCGGTGCCGCCCCGGTTCGGGTCGAACGTCAGCAGCAGGTCGGGTTTGTGGCGCCGGATCGCGGTGACCACGTCGCCGATGGGATCGCCCTGGCCCTGCCACTTCGCGTAGATTTCGTGCCGCTTGGGGAAGGACTCGACGGGCAGCGGCGCGTTCCAGTAGCGCAGGTGCGTCAGGTCGGCGCGGTACCGCTGGGCCACCTTCGCCATTTCGCCCATGCGCACGGTCGCGACGTCCGGGTGGCAGCCTTCCGGCAGGCAGCACTCGCCGCCGTCGCCGCGGGTCATCACGACCATGGCCAGCGGGTTGCGGTAGTGGATGGAGGCCCGGGCCAGCAGCACGCCACCGAAGCACTCGTCGTCGGGATGGGCCGCGACCCACAGGACGCGGGCGCCCTGGGCCAGGAACGCGTCCACCGGCATCGGCTCGGGGGTGCCGTCCGCCCGCCGCGCCGTGCTGTTGCAGGCCGCGCCCAGCATCCCGGGCAGCGTCACCGCGGCACCGGCCACGACCGCACTCTTCAGAAACGTCCGTCGGTCCATCGCGCACCTCCCCGCACGAAATGGGGACAGCCCCCGATTTCGTGATGGCGGGAACGTAACGAAAAAATCGGTGTCTGTCCCCATTTTTCGACCGGGGCGGAAAAAAGGGTGACTGTCCCACTTTTCAGTGGCCGCTGTCGCCGGCCAGGGACTTGACCAGTTCGCCGACCACGGCCTTGGCGTCGCCGAACAGCATGTAGGTGCGGTCCTGGAAGTACAGGTCGTTGTCGATGCCCGCGAACCCGGGGTTCTTGCTGCGCTTGATGGCGTAGACCGTGCGGGCCTTGTCGGCCTCGATGATGGGCATGCCGTAGATGGGGCTGTCCTTCTGGTTGCGGGCGGCGGGATTCACGACGTCGTTGGCGCCGATGACCAGCGCAACGTCGCACTGGGGCATGTCGCGGTTGATGTCGTCCATTTCGACCAGGTCGGTGTAGGGGATGTTGGCTTCGGCCAGCAGCACGTTCATGTGGCCGGGCATGCGGCCCGCCACGGGATGGATGGCGAACTTGACCGTGATGCCGCGACGTACCAACTGGTCGTACAGTTCCCGCACGCGGTGCTGGGCCTGGGCCACTGCCATGCCGTAGCCCGGGATGATGACGACCAGGGAGGCCTGCTCCAGGACCTGGGTCGCGCTTTCGATCGTTTCGGACTTGTACTGGCGGACTTCCGCACCGGCCACGGGGGCCGCGATCTGGCCGAACCCGCCGAACAGCACGTTGGTGAAGGACCGGTTCATGGCCCGGCACATGATCAGCGACAGGATGAAGCCCGACGAGCCGTCCAGGGCGCCCGCGACGATCAGCAGTTTGTTGTCCAGCACGAAGCCCATGGCCACGGCCGACAGGCCCGCATAGGCGTTCAGGATGCTGATGACGGTGGGCATGTCCGCGCCGCCGATGGGGATGATCAGCAGCACGCCGAACAGCAGGGCCAGTACGATGATGACCGGGAACGCGTAGGCCGACCACGGTCCGGTGGGCTGGACCACCAGCAGCACGCCCAGGGCGACCGCGATGCCCAGCAGGCCCAGGTTCATGAAGTTCTGGCCCTTGAACGTGACGGGCCGCTGCGGGATCCACGAAATCCCCTGCAGCTTGCCGGCCGCCAGCAGGCTGCCCGTGAAGGTCAGGAAGCCCAGGATGATTTCCGCCACGATGGCGATCATGCGCAGGGTCGTCAGTTGCTCGGGGCCCTCGCCCACCCACAGGTAGTACTTGGCCGTGCCGACCAGGCCCGCCGCCAGGCCGCCGAAGGCGTGGGACAGTGCCGTCCGTTGCGGGACCGCGGTCAGCGACACGCGCGACAGCGGGATGCCGACGGCCACGCCGGCCACCGCCGCGATGATCAGCCACAGGTGGTGGACGACCTGGGGCAGCGCCCAGGTGGACAGCACGGCGATGCCCATCGCCACGGCGCCCGAGACGACGCCCCGGCGGGCGGTCTTGGGATCGTTCATCCAGTACAGGGCCAGGATGAACAGCGCCGACGCGACCAGGTACGCGAACTGCACGATGGAATGCATCATCGCGCGCCTCCGTCGGGAGGCGTGGCGGCCGGCGCAGGCGTCTTGGGCGGCGTGGGTGTCTTGAACATCTTCAGCATGCGGTCGGTGATCAGGAACCCGCTGACGATGTTCGTCATCGACGCGAACAGCGCGATCGCGCCCAGCATGCGGATTTCCACCGGGTAGTCGGACCCGGTCACCAGGATCGACCCGACGACCGCGATGGCCGAAATGGCGTTGGTCAGGGACATCAGCGGGGTGTGCAGCAGGCGGGACACGCGCCCGATGACCCCGATCCCGATGAACGTGGACAGGGCGAACACGAACAGCATGGACCACAGGTCGGCATCCGGCGGCGCCGCTTCGGCCGCGGGCGCGACCTCGGCGGCCAGCGCCGGCAGCACTGCCAGCATCGTCAGCGTCAGTGCCGACGCAGCCATCGCGATCGCCGGCAGGTTCCATCGTCGGGCCATGGGAGGCTCCCGGGAGAAAGTCGGAACCACTATAGGCATCCAATGGGGGGTGCGGAATGGGGGTCGCACGATTTGCTGTCCCGGTGCGGGGAACGGCCCCCCAACCCCCTACCAGGGCCAGGGATCCGTCCAGACCGGGTCGCACAGGTTCGCGAAGGCGCCCGAATGGTGGGCCAGCCACACCGCGACGCTGGCGGCCTTGTACCGCCCGGCCAGCGCCGCCGTCCCGCCTTCGCCGTCGCAGACGTACACCGACGCCGGCGCCCCCTCCACCGCGCACCGGCAATCGAAGTACCGCTGGCGGATGGGCGCAGCCGACGTCGTCGGGGAGGTCGCGGAACCGGGGGTGACGTCCCCGCCGAAGGTCACCAGGCCGATCCTCCGGCCCAGGCTGTCCAGCCGTTCCAGCAGCCAGGTCGGGGGCACCAGGGGCCCGGGCGCCAGGGGGTCGCAGTACCCGGAGGGCAGGCAACCGGCCGTGTCCCGCAGGCACGCGCAGTCGGCCGGGGACGACGCGGGTCCCGAATCCGCGAACGAGCAGTCGTCCTGGTCCGACAGGATCATCACCAGCAGCAGCGCGCCGTCCCGCAGGAACCCGCGGGACTGGGCGGCGTTCGGACCTTCCGGGTCCAGGGCCTCCCACGCCGCACGCAGGCCCTGCCGAGGTCCGGCGCAGGACGCCGCGGACGGCCCGATCCGGGTCAGGCAGCCCAGCAGGTGCGCGACCAGCAGTTTCCGGACGACGTCGTCCGACAGGCCCCTCCATGCGGGGTCCCCGGTGTACCTCCCGGCCTTCCAATCGGCCAAGGTGCGTTCGACCACGTCGCCGTCCAGGGGCACGATGTCGGCGGGACAGGCGCCGCCTGCACCCACCCAGTCGAACCGGTACCGGCAGGCGGACTCCACGACGTGCAGCGCGCCGTCGGGAACCGGGTCGTCCCCCGCAGGCGGCGCGTCGCAGGCAAAGGGCGTCCCCGAGGGCCCGGGCTCGCAGGTCCAGTGTTCGGGGTCCGGCCACTCCCGGACGATCGCGCCCAGCACGCAGTCGGCGTCGGACAGGCACGGATGGACCCTGCGCACCGGGCAGGACGGCGCCGGACCGTCCAGGGCGCGACGCGTGAAGGCGCCCAGCAGTTCCCCGGGGCGATTCGCGCCGCAGGCTCCCGGCGTCGTCACCGCCACCCGCAGGTCGACCGCGTCCCAGGCGCCGTCCACCAGGTTCGTCACGAACCGGTCCATCTGGCCGAACACGCCGCACATGGACGGCGAGTCGTCCAGCACCAGCAGCAGGTCGACCTTCGTCTTCGCCGGATTGTGGCAGGCGCACTCGCCGCCGGTCGCGCAGTGCAGCACGTCGCAGGCGGCCGCATCCGGGGTGGCCGTCCCGTCCGCCGGCGCGTCGGTCGGCACGTCCGGCGGCGCGTCCTCCCGCACATCTTCCGGCACGTCCGCCCCCTCGTCCGCGACGTACCGGCACGCGCCGATGCCCGAAGCCACCAGGAAGAACGCCAAGGTGCACGCACGCGATGCCATGCCCCCCTCCCCCGTTGCCCGGACACTTCCGAGGCTACACGGACCCGGCGGGACGAACACCCGGATCGCCGGGGAAACGCGACGCGCCGGGCCCGCACGGGGCAACCACGCCCAGGCGACCGGGAAACCGCCGGCGCACCTGTGCCCCCGCGCGTCTTGACGCCCCGCGAACCTCCCCGTATCGTCGCCGGAGGCTGCAAGACACCCCGACAGGACCGCACGGAGCCGCGATGGACCTGATCGTCATCCTCGGGATCGCCGTCGCCCTGGCCATGGACGCCTTCGCGGTCGCGCTGGGCACCGGCATGACGCTGGGGAAGGTGTCGGGGCGGCAGGCGTTCCGGCTGGCGTTCCACTTCGGCCTGTTCCAGTTCCTGATGCCCCTGGTCGGCTGGTTCATCGGGTGGACCGTCGCGGACTACATCAGCGGCATCGACCACTGGATCGCCTTCGTCCTGCTGTCCTTTGTCGGCGGCCGCATGTTCAAGGAGGGCCTGGAGCCGCCCTCCGCGGACCGGAAGGTGAAGGATCCGACGAAGGGCCGGGTTCTGATCCTGCTGTCGGTGGCCACCAGCATCGACGCCCTGGCGGTGGGCCTGTCCATGGCCCTGCTGGGCGTGGACATCTGGTACCCGTCCGTCGTCATCGGCATCGTCGCGGCGGCCTTCACACTGGCGGGCCTGCGCCTGGGGCGCCTGCTGGGCGAGCGCTTCGGGCACCGCATGGCGCTGCTGGGCGGGGCCGTGCTGATCGCGATCGGCGTGCGCATCCTGGTCGGGCACCTGATGGGCATGGACTGACCGTCGCGCCCCCCGGCCGAATGCAACCGGAAGCCTTCGGTTCAATTCAAGGTTCGGCACATTCCCCCCCGGTTTTCCGGTCACGCTCTAGAATCGGGGCGCATCCCACTGGAGGTGTCCCATGCGTTCCACCCGTCTGATGGTCCCGTTGCTGGTCCTGCTGCTGGCGGTCCCGGCCATCGCGGCCACGGTCACCGTCGAGGGCAAGGACTTCCCGGACACGGTCACCGTCGAAGGCAAGGCGCTGAAGCGCGTGGGCGCCGGGCTGCGCGAAAAGTGGATGTTCAACGTGTATGCCATGGGCGCGTACTCGGAAAGCGGTTCTTGCGACACGTCGGCCATCATCGGAAAAGACGAGGTCAAGCACCTGCGCCTGGAAATGCTGCGCAACGTGTCCGGCGAAAAGATGGGCAACACGATCGGCGGGTCCTTCCGCGAACACATGCCCGCCAACGCGTCGGACCAGTTGAAGGCGCAAAGCGAAACGTTCCAGGGCTACTTCAAGGACGAGTGCTCGAAGGGGTCGGTCCTGGAGTTCACCTACGTCCCGGGCACCGGCACCCTGCTGAGGCAGAACGGCAAGAGCCTGGGCGCGCCGATCCCGGGTTCGGAGTTCGCGCGGATCCTGTGGGACATCTACTTCGGCGGGAACACCTGCTGCAAGGACCTCAAGAAGCAGATTCTGTCGGGGTGCGGGCAATAGATGGAAGGCAACACCGTGGACACAGCGACCCTGCACATTGGCGACACCACCCTCAACCTGCCGATCGTGGCGGGCAGCGAAGGCGAGCGCGCGCTGGACATCCGCCACCTGCGGCGCGAAACGGGCTGCATCACGTTCGACCCGGGCTTCGCGAACACCGGCGCGTGTTTCAGCGACATCACGTACATCGACGGCGAGAACGGCGTGCTGCGGTATCGCGGCTTCGACGTCGAGGACCTGGCCGAGCACTGCGAGTTCATCGAGGTCGCGTACCTGCTGGTGCACGGCCGACTGCCGAACGCGCAGCAGAAGGCCGAGTTTTCGCGACTGCTGAACCTGCACTCGCTGATCCACGAGGACATGGTCCACTTCTTCGCCCACTACCCGGACCGGGCGCACCCGATGGCGGTCCTGTCGGCGATGGTGGTGTCGCTGTCGTCGTTCTACCCGGAACTGGGTGAAAACCGCCGGGAAGACATCGACATGACCGTCACGCGGCTGCTGTCGAAACTGCGGACGATCGCCGCCTTTTCGTACAAGAAGTCCCTGGGCGAACCCATCGTGTACCCGCGCCACGACATGAAGTACTGCGAAAACTTCCTGAACATGATGTTCAGCAGCCCGGTGGTCCGGGACCCGGTCAACCCGGTCCTGGCCGACGCGCTGAACAAATTGCTGATCCTGCACGCGGACCACGAGCAGAACTGTTCGTCGTCGGTGGTGCGCGCCGTGGGCAGCGCCGACGCGAACCTGTACGCGTCGATTTCCGCGGGGATCTGCGCGCTGTGGGGGCCGCTGCACGGCGGCGCGAACCAGCACGTCATCGAGATGCTGGAAGACATCCGGGCGAACGGCGGGAAGGTGGACAAGGCCATCGAGCGCGCCAAGAACCGGGACGATCCCTTCCGGCTGATGGGCTTCGGGCACCGCGTGTACAAGTCGTACGACCCGCGCGCCCGGGTGGCCAAGAAGATCTGCAAGGACGTGATGGCCGCCCTGGGACGGCAGGACCCGCTGCTGGACATCGCCCAGGAGCTGGAGGCGAAGGCCCTGGCGGACCCCTACTTCCAGGAGCGCAACCTGTACCCGAACGTGGACTTCTATACCGGCCTGACCTACCGGCAGATGGGCATCCCGACGGACATGCTGACGGTGATGTTCGCCATCGGCCGGCTGCCCGGGTGGATCGCCCAGTGGCTGGAACCGCGGACCGACGGCGAACTGAAGATCGCCCGGCCGCGGCAGATCTACACCGGCCCCACGCTGCAGACCGTCGTGCCCCTCGAAGATCGTCCCTGAAACATGCGCGGCTGAACGTGCGGATGAAGGAGCGGGAGGATCAGGGAACCACGGCCTCGGTGGCGACATCGACGGCCTTGCTGACCGCGTCCGACAGGCGCGTGACGGTCCACTTCCCGGTCCGGACGTCCAGCGAAACGTCGTAGGCGGCGTTCGCGGGGTCGTCGGGGAAGGCCGCCAGGATGGCCGCCGGCGAGTCCATCGTCGTGGGGAACGGGCTGTTGTTCGTCGCGTCGCACACCACCGCGCCGCACGTCGCCGCGGGCTGGCAGTCGCACAGGTTCCGGGCCGCGCAGACGCCGTCCGTCACGTCGAGCTGCAGGATGCTGGTTTCGTCGCAGAAGGACAGGGCCCATCCCGACGCCGAAGCGCCCGAGGGCGTACCGTCGCGGTTGATGTCCCGGCCCGCGATCACGCCCGCCCAGCGCGCCGTCGATCCGTAGGCCGCCGTGGCCACGGGCAACAGGGCCACCACCGTGGCGCCGGCCGTCGCGGCGGCAACCGTGGGGGTTTCGGGGCAGGTGTCGGTGGGCCGGGGATCCGCCAGCCGCGCGCAGGGGATCGGGGCGGTCACGCCCTCGCGGGGAACGTCCGTCACTTCGCTGCCCAGGCTGCTGCTGCATGCCGCCGCGGCCACCAGGGGCAGGATCCACGGCCACGCGAACGAACCACGCATTGAAAGCCTCCCGTTCCCGGGCCACCACGCCTGCGGCAGCCGCAATGGCGCCTACTGTCGGCCGGAAGGCGACCGGTGTCAACCGCCGTCCGATCCGCCGCAAGCGGTGTAGAATCCCCTGTCCCCCCCGGAGCCGGAGCCGACCAGGGGCGATCCAACAGGACCCTGCCGCGTGGAGGCGCACAATGGACATGGACTTCGCCACTCAGTTGAAGGGCCTGCACTACCTGGGAATTCGCACGGTCCTGCGCACGGTGCGGTACGCCGTGTACCGCGACGTCCTGGATCGGAAGTACGAATCGAAGCGTTCCCGGAAGCGGGTGAAGATCGGCCGTCTGCTGGACGCGACCCCCGTCGCAGGCGGCCTGGACGCGCGGTTCGAAACGGCGACGCTGGAGATCCGCTTCCTGGCGCCCGACCTGGCCCGCGTGACCTGGCAGCCCGGCGTGCTGCCCGTGCCCTATGCCATCGCCCGCGCCGACTGGCCGGCCGTGGACGTCGCCTGGACCCCCGCGGCGGACGGCGGCGGACGCCTGTCCACGTCGGCCCTGGAAGTGACCCTGGGCACCGACGGCGGCATCGCCTTCGCGGAACCCGGCAAGGCCCCCCTGCGCCAGGACACGCCTCCCGAACGGATCGGCGACGGCTGGGCGTCCGTGGCGACGCTGGACCCGACCGAGCGCATCCACGGCCTGGGCTTCCGGACGCACGCCATGGACCTCCGCGGCGGCGAGTTCGGCTTCTGGAACACGGAACCGAAGGGCGCCTACGGCCCCGCCAGCGACCCGCTGTACGTGAACGTGCCGGTGTGGCTGAGCCTGCGGGACCACGGCAGTGCGCTGGTGTTCTTCGAGAACTCGTTCAGGGCGAAGGCGGCCTTCCGGGATGCCCAGGAAATCCTGTTCGACGGCGGCGCGCTGCGGTACTACGTGATTCCGGGACCCCTGGCCCGCGCCTACGACCGCTTCAGCGAACTGACCGGCCGCCCTGCCCTGCCCCCGATGTGGGCCCTGGGCTTCCACCAGTGCCGCTGGTCCTACCGGAACGAGGCCGAGGTCCGCGAGGTGGCGGACGGCTTCGCCGCGAACGATCTGCCCCTGTCGTCGATCCACATGGACATCCACTACATGGACGGCCACCGGGTCTTCACGGTGGACAAGACGGCGTTCCCGGACCTCAAGGCGCTGTCGGCCGACCTGCTGCAGCGCGGCATCCGCCTGGTCACCATCCTGGACCCGGGCGTCAAGAAGGACGACACCTTCGACGTGTACACGGCGGGCAAGGACGCCGGCATGTACTGCACCCTGCCGGACGGCAGCGTGTCGCACGCGGACGTGTGGCCGGGCACCTGCGGCTTCCCCGACTTCACCGACCCGAAGGCCCGCGCGTGGTGGGGCGATCTGTACCCGCGCCTGCTGGACCAGGGCATCACCGGTTTCTGGCACGACATGAACGAGCCCGCCGCCTTCGCCGCCTGGGGCACCTGCACGCTGCCGCTGGCCACGCGCCACGACATGGAAGGCCGCGGCGGCGACCACCTGGAAGGCCACAACCTGTACGGGCTGCTGGAGAATCGGGCGGGGTACGAGGCGCTGGCCCGGCACCGCCCCGACGCCCGGCCGTGGATCCTGTCGCGGTCCGGCTGGGTCGGCCTGCCGCGGTACGCCTGGCACTGGACCGGCGACAGCGAAAGCAACTGGTGGAGCCTGCGCCAGACGCTGCGGATCGTCCTGTCGCTGGGCCTGTCGGGCATCCCCTACACCGGGTCGGACATCGGCGGGTTCGGCGGCATCATGCCCCAGACCGAACTGATGATCCGCTGGTTCCAGGCCCAGGCGTTCCTGCCGTTCTTCCGGATCCACTCGGCGTTCTTCACCCAGCGGCGCGAGCCCTGGTGCTTTGGCGAGGAGCCCCTGGGCATCCTGCGCGAGGCCCTGCGCCTGCGCTACGCCCTGATGCCCTACTGGTACACGCTGGCGCTGCAGGCCCACCGCACGGGCGCGCCCCTGGTCCGCCCGCTGTTCTGGGACGATCCGACCGACGGAGGCCTCCAGACGGTGGACGATGCGTTCCTGCTGGGCGACGCCCTGCTGGCGGCGCCGGTCATCGAGGAAGGCGCCACGGCACGCCGGGTGCGCCTGCCTGCGGGCCGCTGGTACGCGATCGACGACCAGGAATCCTTCACCGGCGGCCGCGACGTCATCGTCAACGCCCCCTTGAACCGCATCCCCGTGTTCGCCCGGGCGGGCTCGGTGGTCCCGATGGACGACGCCGGACGGACCGTGCTGCATCTGTGGGCACCGGCGGAAGGCGCGGCGCCCGGCGGCGCGCTGTATCGCGATGCGGGCGACGGCCATGGCGCGTCGCGCTACGAACGCTACGCGGTGGCGACGGTGGACGGCGCGATCGAGCTGACCCGCACGGCAGAGGGCGCCTATCCCGAGCCCGCCGAGGGCCTGGTGCTGCGCCTGCGGGGCGCCACGGCGGCGAAGGCGGCGGTGGACGGCGTCGAAATCACCGGCCCGGGCCCCTGGACCCTGCCGAACGGGTGGGTGAAGGTGCGCATTCTCCCCGATTGATCTTGTCCGCGATCGGCCCAAGGGTACGAACGTCCCTTTCGGGCGGATCCGATGAACATCCAACGAACCTGGGTCGTCGCACTGTTGCTGACGATCTTCACTTCCTGCCAGCCCACCTCCCCGGCCGGAGCCGGCTTCACCGACGTGTCCCCGCGCCAACTGGTGCGTTCCGAGGACGGCTACCTGTACGCGGTGGTCCCGACCTGCAGCCGCTATCCCGACTGTGCCGGGGCCGTGCTGAACGCCTACCGGTCCAGGGAAACCCTGGGCACCGACGACTTCCTGCTGCTGGATCCCCAGCACGCGCCGGGCGCAGGCGCCGGGTCGTCCGCCATCGCGCAGGACGGGACCGGGCGGATCCACGTCCTGTGGGTGACGCGCAGCGGCCACGCCAAGACGGCGACGATCGACACGGCCACGGACCTCTGGTCGGCGGCGACGGAACTGGAGGCGACGGACTGGACCGACTTCGGCCAGGGCGACGCAGGCGTGGCGCTGGTGGCGGACGCGGCGGGCAGGCCCCATGCGTTCTGGAACCGGCGCATCGACGGGCACCTCCGCATCCGGTACTCGGTGCTGGAGGGCGCCACGTGGTCGCCCCCCGTCACCATCGACGACGTGGTGCAGGGCGACCGCCGCAACGCCTGGCACCCGACCGCGGCCTTCGCGCCGGACGGAACCCTGTGGCTGGCCTGGCTGGAGGGCATCGGCAACTACGTGGACGACGGGATCATCCACGTCCGCACCCGCGCGCCCAACGGCATCTGGCGCGCGTCGCAGTCCATTCCCGGCGAGGCGATGACCGGCATCGACAACGGGCCGTCGATGCTGGTCACAGGGGACGGGGTGGTCCACCTGGCCTTCAACGACACGGGCAACCTGGCCCGGTACTGGTATCACGACGCGGCCGGCTGGCACGGCGACCGGCAGCCCCCGGAAACCCGCAGCCACAACCCGTCCCTGGGACCCGACGGCAAGGGGGGCGTGTTCCTGTATGCCCATGGAACCGTGCCGGCGGACGATCTGGCGGGACACGGGGACGACCTGTTCACGATGCGGCTGCCGGCGGGCCAGGCCACCTGGGGCCCCTGGACCCGGATCGTGGCCGGCCGTTTCGACTGTTCGGTTTCGACCCGGTGGGCCCAGTTCCACGAGCCCCACCCCGGCCTGCGCGACTATGCGTACTGGAGCGATTCGTACCCGAACGACCTGTGGATCGGGATGAACATCCAGTAGGGTGCTGCCACGAATGCGGCGGCGCGACGCCAACTCCCGTGGGCCTCGGCGGCCCGGCCGGCTTTCCTTCCCCCCGGCTTTCGGGTAGATTTCCGGCGCCTTCTCTTTTCAAGGACCGCCCGCGATGGAAAGCCCGATTCATGCACGCCGGCACCCGTCGGTTTTGGACCTGATCGGCAACACGCCGCTGGTCCCCATCCGGCACATGAACCCGAACCCGCGGGTCGAGGTCTGGGCCAAGGTGGAAGGCTTCAATCCCGGCGGTTCCATCAAGGACCGCATCGCCCTGTCGATGGTCGAGGACGCCGAGGCGTCGGGCCGCCTGCAGCCCGGCATGACGATCCTGGAGGCCACGTCCGGCAACACCGGCATCGGCCTGGCCCTGGTGTCGGCGGTCAAGGGCTACAAGCTGATGCTGGCCATGTCCGAGGGCGTGTCGATCGAGCGACGCAAGATCCTGGCCGCCTACGGCGCGGAGTTCCAGTTGACGCCCGGCCACATGGGCACCGACGGCGCCATCGAGCGGGCCTACGATCTGGCGGACAAGGAACCGACGCGCTGGATGCTGATCGACCAGTACAACAACCCCGCGAACCCGCGTGCGCACTACGTCGGGACGGCCCCCGAGATCTGGCACCAGACCGAGGGCCGCATCACGCACCTGGTCGCGGCGCTGGGCACCACGGGGACCGTGATGGGCTGCTCCAGCCGCCTGAAGGAATACAACCCGGCCATCCGCGTGACGGCCGTCGAACCCTACCTGGGGCACAAGATCCAGGGGCTGAAGAGCCTGAAGGAGGCCTACGTCCCGGGCATCTTCGACCGCAAGCTGGTGGACGAAAAGGTCAACGTCGCCGACGACGACGCCTTCGCGACCGCCCGCCGGTCGCCGCGCGAGGAAGGCCTGCTGGTGGGCATGAGCAGTGGCGCATCCCTGTTCGCGGCCCTGGACCTGGCCTCCCGCATCGAGGAAGGCGTGATCGTCGTGATCCTGCCCGACTTCGGCGAGCGCTACCTTTCCACGACCCTCTTCACGGCGTGACAGCATGCTGCGACTGCACAACACCCTGACACGGCGCAAGGAATGGTTCCGCCCGATCGTCGAGGGCAAGGTGGGCATCTACACGTGCGGCCCGACGCTGCACGATCACGCCCACGTCGGCCTGATCCGGCGCCTGCTGGCCGTCGATTTCCTGAAGCGCATGCTGATGCACGAAGGCTACCAGGTCCGGCACATCGTCAACCTGACGGACGTGGACGACAAGACGATCGCCGAGTCCGCGCGCCGCGGGGTCCGGCTGGACGAACTGACCGGGCAGTACGCGGCGGAATTCTTCCAGGACGTGGCCACCCTGCGGATGTTCCCGGCCGACCACTACCCGCGCGCCACCGAGCACGTGGACGACATGATCGCCCTGACGAAGGGACTGGTGGACAAGGGCCTCGCCTACGAGCGCCAGCGGTCGGTGTACTACGACATCAGCCGGTTCCCGGGCTACGGGCGCCTCAGCAAGGTGGACCTGAAGGGCGTGAAGGCCGGCGCCACCGTGGACCTCGACTACTACGAAAAGGACCACCCCGGGGACTTCACCGTCATGCGGCGGTCCGACCTGGGCGAACTGAGGCGGCGCATTTCCTGGGCGACGGACTGGGGCCAGGTCCGGCCCGGCTGGCACGTCGAGTGCGCGGCGATGGCCCGCAAGTACCTGGGCGACACGTTCGACATCCACACCAGCGGGCTGGACCTCGCCTTCCCGCACAACGAAAACGAAAACGCGCTGTGCGAGGGGCTGACCGGCAAGCCCATGGCCCGGTACTGGATGCATTCCGGCCTGATCCTGCGCGACGGCAAGAAGATGTCCCGGTCCGCGGGCTCGGCCGTGACCCTGCGCGACCTGGTGGACCGCGGGTACACCGGCAGCGAGGTGCGGTGGTTCCTGCTGGGCGCCCACTACCGGCGCCCGCTGGATTTCGGGTTTGACGTCCTGGACAACGCGCGCCGGGAGCTGTCGCGCCTGAACGAACTGATCCGCAGCCTGCGGACGGTGCGCCGAGACGGGGGCCCCCACAAGGAAATGGACGACGCGGTCGCACGGACGGATCGCGAGTTCTTCGCGGCCCTGCGCGACGACCTGAACCTGACGCGGGCGCGGGCCGCCCTGTTCGACCTGGTGCGCGTGGCGAACGGCAGCATCGCGTCGGAAACGGCCTGCACGTGCGACGCGCAACTGGTCCTGGATTTCCTGTACCGGGCCGACCGGGTCCTGGCGGTCATGGACTTTTCCGAGGAGCCGATCCCCGACGCCGAGGTGGACGCCCTGCTGGCGGAACGCGACGCGGCGCGTCAGGCGGGGGACTACGCCCGGGCCGACCGGATCCGGTCCGAACTGGCTTCCCTGGGGGTCGCGGTCGATGACACCCCGGGGGGTGCGAGGATCCGGCGTCGCGGTTGACACATTTTTTTCGCCCGTGATCTCCTCGGCCACGGTTGTAGAATCCTTCTTGCAACACCATGTTATCCATGCGTCATTTTCGCATCGCCCCGCTTGACACGCCCGGAGCATGCTGCGATTTTGAGTCCGTAAAGCATCAGGAGGTCGTTCGATGGCTCCGTGGGAAGATCCGAGGTTGCGTGTCCCTGGGGAGGTGGCGGTTCGCCTGGTGTGGGTTGCCCAGGAGGTGACCCACCGGGTGGTCGAAATGGCCGTCAGCGGCGGACTGGCGCTGTTCACGGTCGGGACTGGCCGCCTTATCGATTCCTCGTGTCGCGATCTGGGCGACGAGGGTTCCGAGTCCGATGTGCCGCACGATCTTGCCGCCTGACGCCCGGCCCTGTCATCGCAACAGCACTCGTGCAGGCGCGCCGTCTCCGCCCGGGATGCGGAGTGGCAGGCAGATCATGTCGTACGAACCCGGGGCAACATCCGCCAGGTCCAGGCCCTCGACCACCCAGATCCCGGCGCCCAGGAGGATCCGGTGGGTTTCGAGGCCGTCGTCGGGACGACCGACCGACAGCGAATCCACGCCCACCAGGACAACGCCGCATTCGACCAGGAAGCGCGCCGCCTGGGCGGTGGGAGCCACGTAGTCCATCGTGAACGGGCCTTGCAGGAATCGCCGATCCGAATTCGCGGTGCGCAACAGGAGGCGCTCGCCGGGCCGGGGCGCGATCGCCCGCAGCGCCGGAACGTCCACGACGTCCGGATTGGACACCTGCACCACGCGGACGGGCCCGATCAGCACGTCCAGCGGCGCCAGGTCGATCGACGCAGCCCCCGCGACGAAGTGCGCCGGCGCATCGACGTGCGTGCCGGTGTGGGACGACAGGTGCAGCGCGGACACGGTGGCCACGTCCCCCCGTTCCAGGGACTCCACCAGGTCCCGGCGGAACAGTGGGTCGCCGGGCCACGCGGTCATGCCGGCATGGAGGGCCATCGAAACATCGCGCCAGGGGGTCATGGGATCCACCTCCGTGGGTTTCCATCTTCCCCAAACGGCACCGGGCGTGCAAGGATCCGGCGCCGCGCTGGGACGCGGCGAGGAGGCTTCGATGACGGACGGCGAACTGAAGGCGACGTGGCGCGGGCACTACGGGGACGTCCAGGGGACGCTGGCGAAGATGGCGACGGTGGGCCGCGTGGTGACGGCGTTCAACGCCAACATCGACGCGGTGATCAAGGTGAAGGGGACGCGGATCGCGGAACTGGTGGCGGCGACGGGCCTCACCCGGGAATCGCTGGATTCGCAGATGGCCCGCGTGATCCGGACGCCGGCCGACCTGGTGCGCGGCCTGGTGCGGTGCTTCGCCGGCGGGTTTGCGGAGGAGTGGCTGATCGAGGATCCCGCCGTGTACCAGTGGGCGTGCGATCAGGTGGGTTGCGACCGCACGCAGATGGGCGGCCAGGCGGGCATCGTGGCGAACGCCATGGCGGTGTGCGGCGTGGCGGACGTCCTGGTCCATTGCGCCTCCCTGCCGGCGGACCAGTCCCGGCTGTTCCTGGACCTGCCGAACCTGCGATCGACGGCCGCGGACGGCGGGCTGGCGAAGGCACGGGACATCGCCCGGGAGGACCCGCCGATGGTCCACTGGATCCTGGAGTTCGACGGCGGCGACGTGCTGCCGCTGCCGGGGGGCGACATCCGGTGCCCCAAGTCCAACCGCTTCATCGCCACGTACGACCCGATGAACCTGGGGCTGCACGTGGACCAGGCGTTCGCGCGGCAGGTCGCGGCGCTTCCCTGCGACGCCGTGATCCTGTCGGGCTACCACCTGTTGACCGAAACCCTCCCGGACGGGACCCGGGGCGCCGATCGGGTGGACGCGTCGATGGACGTGATCCGGGCGTGGCGTGCGGGCAGCCCGGCGTGCCTGCTGCACCTGGAGGTCGCCTCGACGCAGGACCGGGTCGTGCGGCGCCACGTGCTGGAGGGACCCGCCCGGCAGGTGGACAGCATCGGGATGAACGAGCGCGAAACGATCGACCTGATCGAACTGCTGGACGCGGACGATCTGGCGGCACTGTGCAACCGCGAGCCCCGGGCCGACCACCTGTTCCGGGCGATGCACCGCGTGTTCGACCACACGGGCTGCCCGCGCGTGCAACTGCACATGTACGGCCTGTACGTGACGATCCAGCGCAAGGGCTTCCGGATCACCCCGGCGGCCAACCGGCGCGGCATGCAGACGGCGGCGGTCGTGGCGGCCGGGAAGGCGGGCACGGGCGCGATCGACACCCCGGCGGCCCTGCTGTGGGCCCTGGGCAAGGACGTGTCCGACGTGGGCCTGGGCGAACTGAAGCGGCTGGCGGCGCTGCCGGAACTGGGCGGCGCGGGCGGCGCGGACGGCACCCTGCTGACGACCGGGATTTTCGAGGGCGCGGACTTCGACGTCATCGCGGTGCCCACGATCCTCGTGGATCGGCCCGTGACGCTGGTCGGCATGGGCGACACGATTTCGTCGGTTTCGCTGGTGGCGGCGCGATAGGTCGTGCGCGGCGCGGCCCGTACGTTCCCCGGGCCTACAGCCGGTTGTCCAGCCCCTTCGCCGACAGGGAAATCCGGCGCCGCGGCAGATCCACCGCCAGCACCCGCACCTTCAGGCGCATCCCGGGCCGCGCGACTTCCGAGGGCTGGCGCACGAACCGATCCGCCAGTTCGCTGACGTGGACCAGGCCGTCCTGGTGCACGCCGATGTCCACGAAGGCGCCGAAGGCCGTGACGTTCGTCACCACGCCCTCCAGCTCCATGCCCGTCTTCAGGTCCTCCAGCGTCCGCACGTCGTCGCGGAACTGCGGGGCCTCGAACTCGCGCCGCGGGTCCCGCCCGGGCTTCTTCAGTTCGGCCAGGATGTCGACCAGGGTCGGCAGGCCCACGTCGCCGCCCGCATAGCGCGCCGGTTCGATACGCTCCACGGCCTCGGCGTGGCCCACCAGCGAGGCCAGCGTCACGCCCAGATCCCGGGCCATCTTTTCCACCAGCCCGTACCGCTCGGGGTGCACGGCCGACGCGTCCAGGGGGTGCGTCCCGCCGCGCACCCGCAGGAAGCCCGCCGCCTGCTCGAAGGTCCGGGGACCCAGGCGCGGCACGGCCAGCAGATCCTTGCGCGACGTGATGCCGCCGCGACGGTCCCGCTCGGCCACGATGGCCTTCGCAAGCCCCGGGCCGATGCCCGACACGTAGGCCAGCAGCGCGGCCGACGCGGTGTTCACCTCGACGCCGACACCGTTGACGCAGTCCTCGACGACCTGGTCCAGGCGCTTCTTCAGGAGGCCCTCGGCCACGTCGTGCTGGTACTGCCCGACGCCGATGGACTGCGGATCGACCTTGACCAGTTCGGACAGCGGATCCTGCAGGCGCCGGGCGATGCTGATGGCCCCGCGCACGGTCAGATCCAGGTCCGGGAACTCCAGGCGGGCCACGTCCGACGCGCTGTACACGCTGGCGCCGGACTCGCTGACCGCCACGATCAGCACGTCCTTCACGCCCGCGGCCGCCAGCGCGTCCCGCACGAACGCCTCGGTTTCGCGCCCGGCGGTGCCGTTGCCGACGGCCACGGCGTCGGGCCGGTGGCGACCAACGAAGGCCCCGAAATCGTCCCGGGCCCGTGCGGCCGACGCGTCGCCGCTGTGCGGGTAGACGGTCACGTGGCCCTGGAACGCGCCCTGGGCGTCCACTGCGGCGCACTTGCACCCCGTCCGCAGCCCCGGATCGACCCCCACCACCGAACGGGACCCGAAGGGCGGCGCCAGCAGCAGCTCGCGCAGGTTGGCCGCAAAGACCTCCACGGCGTCCCGCTCGGCCCGGGCCGCCACCTCGCCCAGGACCTCGCCGTCCACCGCGGGGCGGATCAGGCGGCTGAAGGCGTCGTCAATTGCGGCGGCCATCTCGCCGGCCCAGGGCGAGCGCCGATCGTGGTTCATGCGGGCCAGGGTCCACTCGATCAGGGGCGCGTCGTCCGCCTCCAGTTTCACCCGCAGGATGCCTTCCGCCTCGCCGCGCCGGACCGCCAGGTAACGGTGGGACGGCAGGCGCGCCAGGCCCTCGCGATACTCGTAGTAGCCCTCGAACTTGGTCGGGCCCGTGACCTTGGACTTGATCGCGTCCGACCGCAGCACGCCGCGCTCGCGCAGGGTCTGCCGCACCCGGGCCCGGACGTCCGCCCGGTCCGCGGCGACCTCGGCCACGATGTCCCGCGCACCCGCCAGGGCCGCATCGACGTCCGCCACGCCCTTCGTCGCGTCGTCCGTGGCATTCACGAACGCCCGGGCGTCGATCCGGGGATCCCCGGTTCGCGGCTGGGCCAGGATGCGCGCGGCCAGCGGTTCCAGGCCCCGTTCCCGCGCCATGCCGGCCCGCGTGCGGCGCTTGGGCCGGTAGGGCAGGTACAGGTCCTCCAGTTCGGCCTTCGTGACGCAGGCCAGCAAGGCCGCACGCAGGCCGTCGGTCAGTTTCCCCTGCTCCGCGATCGATTCCAGGATGGCGCGGCGCCGCTTGTCCAGGTCCACCAGGACGTCCCGCCGCTCGGAAATGGCGCGGATCGCCACCTCGTCCAGCCCGCCGGTCACCTCCTTCCGGTAGCGCGCCAGGAAGGGCACCGTGGCCCCCTCGTCCAGCAGGCGCAGCACCGCGGCGACCGACGCCGGCGGCAGGTGCAGTTCCGCGGCCAGGATCGGCAGGGGATCGAAGGGCAACGCGTCGGCCATGGGTGGGGGCTCCGGGGAAGGGCGCGCCGAGGATGCCCCCTGGGGCCGGGGCGGTCAAGGGGCGGGGGGGTTCACGGGGCGGGGGTAAGGGGCCGGGAAAATGGGGACGGAAAATGGGGACAGACACCGATTTCCTCGGAAATCGGTGTCTGTCCCCATTTTCCGGTCCTGTCCCCATTTTCCCTTCCCCC
>CAINDP010000213.1 GCA_903847405.1 uncultured Myxococcales bacterium
GCGCGTCCGTAGGGGGTGCGCCGGAGGATCACCGGGAGCATCGCCGTCGCATCGCCGGCGGGGATGTGGACGTCGGTCGCCAGCACGACACCGTCGCGCATCGGGACGTCGACGCCCAGGGTGGGGATCGCGGGCGCCGCCAGCACGGGAGGGCCGGCCAGCATTGCGGCCAGGACGACGAGGCAGGCCAGTCGGCCCGGCGGCAGTCTGCGAATCGTGTCTGCGAGGAGCAGGTTGGGCACGGCCTGGCGCTCCGGCGTGAGGACGGGCCAGTCTAGCATGCCGGGGCGCCGTCGATGTCCCCTGCCCGTCGGGCGGAATCGCTTGACCCGGCGCCGGTCCGCCGCAAGAATGGACCTGGATTTTCGGAGCGTGGACGTGGACCGGACCGTGACCACCGTGATCGATGCCGAACGTTGTATCGGGTGCGGGAAGTGCATTCCCGTCTGCCCGTCGGAGACCCTGGCGATGCGCGACGGGAAGGCCGTCGTCGTCGGCGCCGAGTCCCTGCAATGCGGGCACTGCGCTGCCGTGTGTCCCACGGACGCCATCCGCGTGGACGCCCTGGACCCGGACATGCTGGCCTTCCGGACGTTCCAGGTGGACACCCGCTGGATGTCCCCCGCGTCATCGGATGCCGCAGGACTGGTGCGCCTGATGGCGTCCCGGCGGTCGTGCCGGAACTACCTGGCCGACGCGGTTCCGCGGGAGGCCCTGGACGACCTGGTGAAGGCGGCCTGCACCGCGCCGTCGGGGACGAACAACCAGGGATGGACCTTCACGGTCCTGGCCGATCGTCCCGCCGTGATCGCCCTGGGAAACCGGGTCCTGACCTTCTTCCAGAAACTCTGCGGCCTGGCGGCGAACCCGGTCCTGCGCAACGCCCTGCGCCTGGTGGGCAAGGCCGAACTGCACGAGTTCCATCGCGACTATGCGCCGAAGGTGCGCCTGGCGATCGACGAGTTCAAGTCTGGGGGCCGGGATCGCCTGTTCCACGGCGCACCGGCGGTGATCCTGATCTGCTCCGGCCGGGACGCCACGACCCCGGCCGAGGACGCCTTGCTGGCCACCCAGAACCTGCTGCTGGCCGCCCATGCCATGGGCTATGGGACGTGCCTCATCGGGTTCGTCGTGGAAGCCATGCGGCGGGATCGGTCGATCGGCGCCGCCCTGGGGATCCCGTCGTCCGAACGGATCCGCGCGGTGGTGGCCCTGGGGCGCCCCGCCGAATCCTGGAAGACCATCGCCGGCCGCCGGGCCGTGACGCCGCGCTATGTGGACGCGGCCACGATCGCCCGGATCCGTCCCATCGGGGTGATCAATGGGTGATCTCGCCGCAGGGATCCGCCAGGTTGCCGCGGGCCCGCGGGGCCGTCCGGGCGCCCTCGACGGCGTCCCGGAGCGCTTCCAGGGAGTAGGGCTTGGGCAGGACCCGATCGAAGCCCCTCCGCCTGTAGTTGGCCATTTCGGCATCCTTCGCGTACCCGCTGGATACGATGGCGCGCACGTCGGGGTCCACCGCCCGCATCTGGCTGAGGGCCTCGGCGCCCCCCAGGCCGCCGGGCACCGTCAGGTCCAGCAGGGCCGCGTCGAAGCGCTTTCCCTGCTCCAGGGCTTCCCGGTGCCGGAGGATCGCCTCGTCCCCGTCGCGACACTCCACGACCTGGTAGCCCAGGCTGGTCAGCATCTCGGCGGCCACCCGGCGGACCGACGGCTGGTCGTCCATCACCAGCACGCGGCCGGCCGCCCCGGTGGCGTTCCTGCCAGGCAGGGCGATCGGTCCGGTGGGCTGCCGGGCGCGGGGCAGATCGACCCGGAAGGTCGTGCCTTCGCCCGGAGGCGAGTCGATCCCGATTTCGCCCTCGTGACGCCGGACGATCGAATACACGGTGGCGAGGCCCAGGCCCGTACCGGCCGGCTTGGTCGTGAAGAAGGGCTCGAAGATCCGGTCCAGATGCTCCTCCGCGATGCCCTGGCCCTCGTCCCGAACGGTCAGGCGCACGCGATCGCAGGATGTGGCGACGCCGTTGGCACCCTTGGAACCCGCGGCCAGGTTCTGGGCGCCCAGGTGAAGGGCGCCTCCCTTCGGCATCGCCTGGACCGCGTTCAGGGCCAGGTTGTGCACCACCTGGGCGATCTGCCCCTCGTCGGCGTCCACCAGCCAGAGGTTCGACGGCACGTCGATGTCCACCCGAACCGCCGATCCCGCCGTGACGAAGGAGGCGGACTCCCGCAGCAGTTCCTCCAGCGACGTGGCCTTGCGGATCGGGGCGCCTCCCCGGGAAAAGGTCAGCAGTTGCCGGGTCAGGCCCTGGGCGCGCACGCACGCCTTCCCGGCCTCGTCCAGGCGCCGATGCGTTTCCGATTCCTCGGGCACGTCCAGGCCGGCCAGGCTGACATAGCCGCCGATCGCGGTCAGAAGATTGTTGAAGTCGTGCGCGATTCCGCCCGCCAGGACCCCGATGGACTCGATGCGCTCGGTCTTCAGCGCCTCCCGCATGGGACGCTGATCCTGGGCGACCACCGCCAGCCCGATGCGATCGCCGTCCAGGTCCAGGATCGGAGTCACCGACAGCAGGACCGGAACCTCCTGGCCCTCGTTGGACCGCAGCACCGTCTCGTTCCAGCGGGTGGGCTGGGAATCCTGCCACGGTCCGGCCAGGCACTGCGACAGCGCAACGGGATCCCCCAGGCTCTGGAGGGGCTGGCCCTGCAGGTTCCGGGGGGTGTATCCCAGCAGGCCCCGGGCGCGGGCGTTCGCGGTCAGGATGGTCCCCTGCTCGTCCACCAGCAGCACGAGGTCCTGGACGGCATCCAGGATGGCGTTTGCCGCGAGGGCGGTCGATGGCGTCATCAGGCGGTGTCGGAAGATGGCCACGGCGTATCCGATGGCCCAGATGGCGGAAAAGACCTGGATGACGCGTGGCATGCGGGGCGTGGCGGCCAGCGGGTGGAGGGCCAGGAACGTCGCGAGGGCCACCATGAAGACCAGGCCGGTGCCCACCAGCCACTCGGCCTGCCGCTTTTCCCGGCGGGACCGCAGGCGCAGCATCCATCGGATCAGCAGTCCGAGGCTGGTGAAGATGTACCCGGACATGACGACGGCCATCAGCACCGCGACGTTCGGGATCGACGTCAGGCTGCGCGCCCAGCCGTACTCCGTCAGGACCATGGCCTCGGCCCCGACGGTGCCGCGCAGCAGCGCCAGCGGGATGATGACCAGCACCGGCCCGTACACCAGCGGGGCCAGCCAGCGCCGACGGTGCGCGGTCCTGCGCGTCAGCTCGACAACCAGCAGCACCTGTCCCGGAAACAGTCCGAACCATGCCAGCGTGCCCGCGGTGAACCAGCGCCAGGCCTCTTCCGGGCCGGGCGCCTCGTAGGTCATCGCCTGGCACATGCTGTAGACGGAAAGGGACAGCGTCAGCAGGAAGAAGGCCCGGTTGATCGCGGTGTCCAGCCCGCGCGAAAGGGCCAGGACGGCCAGCGCGAGGTACAGCAGGCCCACGGCGATCGAGAGTGTGGCGATGATTCCCATGACCGGCGAACGCTAGACCGGGCCGTCGGCGAAGTCAATGGGCGGGAGGCTACTCGATGCCGGTATGGATCTTCATGAACTGGACGCGCTCGTACGCGGACGGGTCGCTGCTGGCCAACTGCCGCATGCGCCCGCGGAACTCCTCGATGGTGGAAAACCCCTGCGATTCCATCCACGCCCGGAGGTCCGCCAGGATCTTCGCGAGGTACCAGAGGCCGTTTTCGTACAGGGTCGAACAGACCTGCACCGAAGTGGCGCCCGCCAGGAGGGCCTTGATGACCGCACGACCGTCATGGACGCCCGTGGAGGCGGAAATGTCGCCATGGACGCGGCCGGACAGGATCGAAATCCAGCGCAGGGGCATCTCGATTTCCGACGGCTCGCTGATCATCGACGCCGGCACCAGCGCCATCCGGTCGATGTCGAAGTCCAGCCGGAAGAAACGGTTGAACAGGACCAGGGCGTCCACTTCATTCGACAGGCGCACCGCGAAGTTCGACAGCCCCGAGAAATAGGGGCCGATCTTCATCGCCACGGGGATCGTCACGGCGTGCCGGACCTCCCGGGCGATGTCGAAGTAGGTCCGTTCGATCTCGGCGCCGGTGCGTCGCGGGTCCATGGGCGGGATGAAGACGTTCAACTCGATCGCCGACGCGCCTGCGTCCTGGGCCTTCCGGGCGAAGTGGGTCCAGTTCCCGGCGGATACGCAGTGGATGCTGGCGATGACCGGGATGTCCACGACGGCCCGGGCCTCCGCGATCGTTTCCAGGTAGCGCTCGACGGCGCGATCCCGACCATGGCCCTTGATGAAGTCGTAGGCTTCCGGCAACTGCCGGCCGGGCAGGTGCGCGTCCTCGCCGGTGGCCAGATCCGCCTCGATCTGCTCCTCGAAGATCGATTTCAGGACCACGGCGCCCGCGTCCGCTGCGGCGCATTCCTTCACGGCGTCCGCGGACTTCGTCAGACCGGAAGCCGACACGATCAGCGGTGTCCTGAGTTCCAGGCCCATATAGCGGGTGCGCAGATCAACCATGGATGTCCTCCCAGCCGTTGCCTACAGATGCCACCGCCAGGACGGGAAATCAATCACCAATGGCCGCCGGTGCAGGCCCGGCGCGGATTGAAGCGGTAAATCCGGGTCCGCCGGGAGGGACGCGGTTGACACCCGATGATTGGGACTTACGTTGATCCGGAACCCCCTTTCGTGAGGACACTCCATGTCGAACAGCATCCTCGTGACCGGCGCCACGGGCAACGTCGGCGGCGCACTGGCGCAACGGCTGGCGGAGGAGGGCCGAAACGTGGTGGTCGGCGTGCGCAACCCGGCCAAGGCCGCCGAGCGCTTCGGTGCGTCCGTCCAGGTTCGTCCGCTGGACTACGACCGGCCGGAAACGTTCCGGGGGGCCGTCCTGGGCGTCGAACGGGCGTTCCTGGTCCTGCCGTCCGGCGACGGCAACGCATACGAGCACGTGGCGCCGTTCCTGGATGCGGCGATTTCCGGCGGCGCGAAGCACGTGGTCCTGATGACCGCCATCGGCGTGGACCAGGCGCCGGACACGATGCCGCATCGGCGCCTGGAACTGCACCTGCTGGGGGCGGGTGTGGCCTACACCATCCTCCGTCCCAACTGGTTCATGCAGAACTTCACGTCGGGCTTCCTGAACGCCGGCATCCGGGGGAACGCGGCGATCCACCTGCCCGCAGGCGAGGCGCGCACCGCGTTCATCGATGCCCGGGACATCGCGGCGGTGGCTGCGGCCTGTCTGACGGGCACCACCCATTTCAACTGCGAGTACCCCCTCACGGGCCCGGATTCGCTGACGTACGGCGAGGCGGCTTCGATCCTGTCCGAGGCCGCCGGGAAATCCATCCGGTACCACCCGATCACGGACGAGCAGGCCCTGGAGGGAATGCTGGGGCTGGGCATGCCGCGCGAGGTCGCGGGATTCATGGTCGGTCTGTTCACCTCGGTGCGGAACGGCTGGGTCGCCCCGGTCCACCCGACCGTCGAGCGGATCACCGGGAAGCCCGCACGGACGCTGCGCGCCTTCGCCACCGAGTTCCGCAGCCGGTTCTAGGGTTGTTTCGTGGCGGCGATCTGCCGTGCGGCGGACACCTTGCCCACCGTCCGGCACACCAGCACGTAGATGACGTTCGACAGGCGGTTGAAGCCGTGCAGCAGGCGATCGCGGTTGTCGGGCGTCAGGTGCGACTCGCCCCCGAAAGCGTCCGCCGCGACGATTTCCACCTGGCGGCAGAAGGCCCGTACCAGGTTCAGTTTCACGACCGTCGCGCCCATCGACGCGTCCGGCAGGACCCAGCCGACGCTCAAGAACTTCATCGTGTTGTGTGACAACCTGTGAAGTTCCTCGGCGCTGAATCCAGCCACCACCGGTTCGGGCATGGGGCGCCCCAGCACCTCCGCGCCCATGATTTCGCGCAGGTACTTCAGTACGTCGTCCAGATCCCGGGACACGTCCCCGAATCCCTCGGCCAGGGCGGCGACCTGGGCTTCCAGGACGTAGGCCTGCAGGAGGTCCAGGTTGCCGCGGAAGCGGATCGCGGGGTGTCCCTTGGGCACCAGGGACTGGTTGTCGAACAGGTGCGTGAACCCGTCGGGCTTCACGTCCAGTTCCAGCCCGCTGTCCAGGATGCGGTATTTCGCCTTGTGCCCGGAACCCTTGGCAGCACGGGCGCGTCCGAAGCGTTCCGTCAGGCATTCCATGTCGGGAACGGGGGTCAGCACCTGCGGGCGGGTGGACAGGTCCAGCACGGCGTCCTGGAAGGCGGCCGCCGCGGCCTGAACCGCCTCCAGCGTGCCGGTCAGCAGCCCGCCCGCGTAGTTCGTTTCGCTGGGCGGGGCATAGAACGCCTTCATGGAAACGTCGGCGACCTTCAGCGCGGCGTCCAGGCCGATGGTGGCCTCGATGGGCGGCGCGATGAGGTACGCCATGGGCGTGCCCGGCTCGACGCCGGCAACCTTCGACAGGTACCGGCCGACCGAGGGGATCACGTGGGGGAAGAAGGCCAGGCTGCCGCTTTCGTTCGCCGCGTAGAACCACGCCTTGGCGTCCAGGTAGCGCAGGCAGGCCTGGAGGCCGCTGGACACGATTTCGGGGTCCGTGGCGGCCAGGATGCCGATGACCTCGCCGGACAGGGGCCCCGAGGCGTGCGCCGAGCCGGCATAGAAGGACTTCGCGTAGACGACATCGACGTCGGCCGCCTTGGTCGCCTCGTCCAGGGCCGCGTACAGGGCGTCGTCGCTGGTGCAGGTGATCAGTCCCAGGCTGCGGTGGTGCGGTTCCAGTTTCAGATCGCGGGCGAGGTCCGGCGCCACGTCCGGAATCATCCGGAGGCCGAGCACGCGGGGCTTGATGGGTTCCAGGATCATCCAGCCGTCGTCACCCGTTGGCATCCACGCCGGTCCGCTTGTCGCGCAGCGCCCGCAGGACGTTCTGCACGATCGCGGGGACGGCCTCCGCGGGAGGCAGGCCGCCGGAATGGATGTTGGAAATCACGTTCCGCATCGCCTCGTTGAAATTGCGCACCTTCATGTACGTCACGTAGGCGCCCATCGACTCGGCGGTCCGCAGGCCGGGCCGCTCGCCGACCAGCAGGCACAGCACTTCCGCGCCGGTCAGCCGGGCGATTTCATCCGCGCAGACCACCCGGCCCAGGGACACCACGAAGGGGGTGCCCATGCGCACGCCGGCAGCCGCCAGTTCCTTGTTCAGCAGGGGCAGCATCTGCGGCAGGTTGACGGACAGCGCCGTCGCCGAAAGGCCGTCCACGGCCACGAACTGCACCTGGGGCCCGCGGATGGCCTGCTTCTGGACGATTTCCCGACTGGCGTCGGACAACCGGCGACCCAGGTCCGGGCGCCGCAGGAACTGCGTGCGATCCTTCGCGGCCGACACCAGGGGCACCAGGCCCAGGGAGGCGACCACCTGCGGATCCACGACCGAGGCCACCGCGTCGCGCGCCGTGGCGTGATCGCTGAGGAACTGGAGGATCGTTTCCGTCCGGTACCGCAGGCCGGCCGAACCGACGCCCAGGCGCGCCGGGGTCTTGCCCAGGTAGTAGGACCGATCGCCGGCCGGGTGCCAGAGCTGAAGGACAGGGGGCGTAGGAATCCCGCCGCCCATCCAGACGGCGGCCTTCTTGGCCAGCTTGATATCCTCCGGGGACACGCCACGCTCCCGGAAGGCGGGGGGCGGCACGGCCGCGCCGGTCGCGTTCCCGCCAGGGGCCTCGGACATGGCGCCGACGACCACCGCACGGACCAGTTCCCTCAGTTCGCGCTCGTCCATCAGAGGAACACCCGCATGTCACCGGCCAGGGAGGTCAACCGGCCGTCCTTCATCAAGCCCATGCGCTCCATCCACGCCTCGAACTCGGGCGTCGGGCGCAGGTTCAGCAACTGCCGGATGGCCGCGTTGTCGTGGAACGACGTCGACTGGTAGTTCAGCATGATGTCGTCGCCCATGGCCAGGCCCATGAAGAAGTTGCAGCCGGCCGTGGCCAGCAGGATCGCCAGGTTTTCCAGGTCGTTCTGGTCGGCTTCCATGTGGTTCGTGTAGCAGACGTCGCAGCCCATGGGCAGGCCGTGGAACTTGCCCATGAAGTGGTCCTCGATACCGGCCCGCGCCACCTGTTTGCCGTCGAAGAGGTACTCGGGCCCGATGAAGCCGACGACGCTGTTGACCATGAACGGCTGGTAGTGGCGCGCGAGGCCGTAGCACCGCGCCTCCATGACGACCTGGTCCGAGCCGTGGTGCCCGCCCGAGGACAGTTCGCTGCCCTGGCCGGTTTCGAAGTACATCAGGTTCGGGCCGGGAGCGGTCCCCATCTCGGAGATCATCGCGGTTGCCTCGGCCAGCATCGCGTTGTTGATGCCGAAGGCGCAGCAACTGAGTTCCGAACCGGCCAGGCTCTGGAACATGACGTCCATGGGGCAGCCCCGCTTGAGGGCCTCCATCTGGGTCGTCACGTGGGCCAGGCAGCAGTGCTGGGTCGGGATGCCCCAGGACCGCGTGAACTCGTGCAGCATGTCCAGGATGGCCCGGGTGGCTTCGACCGTGTCGGTCACGGGGTTCACGCCGATCAGGCAGTCCCCGATCCCCCAGGACAGGCCTTCCATCGCCGCGGCCAGGATGGCGTCGGGGTCGTCGGTGGTGCTGTTCGGCTGCAGGCGGACGCTGTGGCGCCCCCGGAGGCCCAGGGTGGTGTTCGCGTGGGTCACGACCCGGATCTTCGACGCCGCGAGGACCAGGTCCAGGTTGGTCATCAGCTTGGAAACGGCGGCGATGCACTCGCTGGTCAGGCCGCGCCCGACCGCGACGATGTCCTCGCCGGAGGTGGTCTGGGCCAGCACGTACTCGCGCATCTGCGCGACCGTCCAGTCCCGGATCCGGGCGAAGACCGTGGCATCGACGTCGCCCTGGATCAGCCGGGTGACCTCGTCGGTTTCGAACGGAGCCGCAGGACTTTCGCGCAGTTCCGACATGCGGACGTCGGCCAGGACGCGCCGCGCGGCGACCCGTTCGGTGTCGTTTTGGGCAGCGACCCCCGCCAGTTCGTCACCGGACTTTCGCTCGTTGGATTTCGCCAGGACCTCCTTGAGGTCCCGGAACGTGTAATGTCGGCCCCTTACCTGTGTCGTCAGGTTCATGGCGCGTAGGCTAGGCCATCGGCGGCGCTGCGTCAACGAAATCAAGCACGGAAAGCGGCAGGACGACCCGAAGCGGCCGGGTCCGGTCACGGCGTCCCCTTGGAGTTCACGATGGACCTATTGTAGATTCGCCATCGTTCCGAAAGGCTCGTGAATGCTCATAGGTGCTCGATGCCCGATGAATTGAATCCTGCCCCCCCGCAGCCTCCCCGGAAGGCCCGCCGGTCGGCCGATTGCGACCTGGAGTTCCTGTCCGCGGTCGCCCTGGAGGTTTCCGACGAATCCCTGACCGAGCGGGAACTGCATTCCCGGATCGCGGAACGGACGCGCGACTTCCTGGGGGGCGGCATCGTCACGGTGTGCGCTTTCCTTCGCGATCGCCGGGCGTTCCGGATCGAGGCGATCGCCGGCGCCGGGGAAACCCTGGCGCTGGTCCTGGGGGAACTGGGGCGGGATCCCCTGGGGATGACCTTCCCGGTGGACGCCGAGTCCACGTGCAGCGACATCGCCAGCCCGGTCCTGAACCGACTGGACGGCGGGCTCCGGGAACTGATCTTCAACCGGATGTCCGCAGCAGATTGCCGGCGTGCCGAAGCGGCGCTGGACATCGGCGAGGTCTGGGTCATGGGCCTGGGGCAGGGCGGAAGGCTCTTCGGAAGCCTTTCCATCCTGCTGCCCACGTCCCTGCCGCTGGAGTCGCCCCGGGTGATCGAGACGCTGGTCCTCATCGCCACCGGCGCGCTGATGCGGCGACGGGCCCAGGACGAACGCCGGGTGGCCCTCCGGGACCTCCGGCGGAGCACCCTGTCCAGCCCGGACGGGCAGACCGATCTGACGGCGCGGATCATGGACAGCAGCCCCGTCGGGATCCTGGTGCTGGATCGCGCCGGCCGGGTCGAGTTCGCGAACCGTCGTGCACAGACCGTCCTGGGGTCCCTGGTGGGGGACCTGCAGGCGGGGGGGTGCCCCGGTCATGGCGTCACCGATCACGATGGACAGCCGATCGACACCGAGGATCTGCCCACGCGAAAGGTCCTGGCGACAGGGCGTCCGGTGAGCGGCGCCCGGATCGCGTTCCACGGACCCGATGGCCGCAGCATGTACGTGGTGATCAGCGCGTCGCCGCTGCTGGGCCGGTCCGGGGATATCGAGCGGATCATCGAGACCTTCGAGGAAGTGACCACCGAGGTCGTCGCGGGCCGCCACCTGCGGGCCAGCCAGGAACGGTTCCAGCGCATCGTGGACGAACAGGTCGAAATGATCTGCCGCACCCTCGCCGACGGCACGCTGACCTACGTGAATCCCGCTTTCTGCGCGCAGTTCTCCAGCACGCCGGACCAGCTTCTGGGAACGCGCGCCGTGGATCTGGTACATCCCGAGGATCGCGATTGCCGGTGGCGCCACCTGAAGGGCCTGTCGCTCCTCCGGCCGGTCGGGACGATCGAGCACCGGGTGATCAACTCCGCGGGGGTGGTGCGATGGCTGCAATGGACCGACCGGGCCACCTTCGACGAGCGGGGAGAGCCGCTGGAGTACCAGGCGGTGGGGCGTGACGTCACCGAACGGCGCGAGGCCGACGAGCGCATGGCGTGGCTGGCGACGCATGACCCCGTGACCGGGTTGCCGAACCGCGTGCTGCTGGGCGACCGGATGGCGGCCGCCATGGCCCGCAGCGCGCGCAGTGGGAAGATTTTCGGCGTGGTGCTGCTGGATCTGGACCGGTTCAAGGAGGTCAACGACACCCGCGGGCATGCGGCGGGCGACGAACTGCTGAAGGCCGTCGGTTCCCGGCTGAAGAGCGTGATCCGCCGGTCGGACACCCTGGCGCGCCTGGGCGGTGACGAGTTCACGCTGGTGATTTCGGACCTCAAGGACGTCTGCGCGGCCGAGGGACTGGCCCGCAAGGTCTTGAAGGCCTTCGAGACCCCCTTCCAGATCGAGGGGGCCGGCATCCTGATCACCGCCAGCCTGGGCGTGGCGATCGGCCTGGGGCTGACCGTGGATGGCGACACCCTGCTGCGGCGGGCCGACCGCGCCATGTACCAGGCGAAGCGCGCGGGGCGGAACGCGATCCACCTGTCGGAAGACGACGTCACGACGGGATTGGCGACCGGGGAGTGAGGCGTCCACGTCGATGTCCACGCCGGCGCTTGCTTCGGACGTTTCGCTGCGTTATAGGCGGTGCCTGGAATCCAGGAGGTCTCCGACATGGCACCGGTCTCTCGCGCTCTGACGATCGCAGGCTCGGATTGCAGCGGCGGGGCGGGAATCCAGGCCGACCTGAAGACCTTCCACCGGTTCGGGGTGTTCGGCCAGTCCGTGGTGACGGCGGTCGTCGCCGAAAACACCGTGGGCGTGCAGGGCGTGCTGGCGGTCCCCCCCGACTTCGTGTCGCTGCAGATCGCGTCGTGCCTTGCGGACGTGGGGGCCGACGCGATCAAGACGGGAATGCTGGTCGACGCCCCGACGATCCGCGCGGTGGCCGCGGCCCTCAGGGAGCGCGGCGTGGACCGGCTGGTCGTGGACCCGGTGATGCGGGCCAAGGGCGGGGCGTCGCTGATCGCGCCCGAGGCCGTCCAGACCTTGATCGACCTGATCTTCCCGCTGGCCCTGGTGGTGACCCCGAACGTGCCCGAGGCGGAAGCGCTGGTGGGCGGCGAACTGCGCACCGAGGATGACTTCCGGGCGGCCGCCGAGGCGATTCGTCGCATGGGGCCGCGCATCGTGGTGATGAAGGGCGGGCACAGTCCCGTGAATCCCCCGGGGGAGTCCGTGGATTTCGCCTGGGACGGCACGGAATGGCATGCGTTTTCCGGCCCGCGGGCGCCCGATCGGAACACGCACGGGACCGGGTGCACGTTTTCGGCGGCCATCGCGGCCCTGCTGGCCCGGGGCGTGGCGCCGTTTCCGGCCATCGAGGTCGCAAAGCGCTTCATCACCGAGGCGATCCGGACGGCCCCCGGCCTGGGCAGCGGCCACGGCCCGGTGAATCACTGGGCAGCGATCGACGAGCCCCGCGGATAGCGCGGCGGCGACCACGCGGGAAGCAGGGCCAGGGCGCCGACGGCCAGCGCCGCCCACGCCAGGAAGATCCACGGGGCGCCGGACCAGGGGGCGGGCCATGCGCCATCGCCCGCCGCGGCCAGCGCCAGGGCCTCGACCGCACCCGGAACCCCCTCGGGGGCCGGGCACCAGCGCTCCAGCAGGTATCCCGAAAGTCCCCACCCGACGACGTTGGACACCAGGCCGCTGAGGTACCCGTATCCCTGGTACAGCGCGGCCTGTCCCGGGGGGGCCATGGCCGCGATCCGGTCCAGGTATCGCGGCAGCAGGAAGCATTCGGCCAGCCCCGACAACCCGGCGCCTACCATGAAGGTCACCGCGAAGGGGGACACCGACAGGCCGCCCAGGCGCCAGGCCCCGCCGGACAGGCCGACCAGCCAGGGTCCCAGCCCCATCGTCGCGGTGGCGGCGGCCAGCAACCCGAAGGCGATCGGCAGCGTCCGGCCCATGCTCCAGTCCCGGGTCCAGTGGGTCACGGGGACCATGAAGGCCACGCAGACCACCGAGTTCACCATCGCGTACCACTCCGGGGAGGATTCCGGGCCGGCCAGGCGCAACGCGAACCGCGGCATCGTGGCGTACATCTGTCCCTGGACGGCCCAGAACAGGCCGACCTGGGCGATCATGCCGACGAACCGCACGTCCCGGAGGACCTGCGTCATGCCCGCGAACGTCGCGCGGAGGCTGCGGGGCTGGGCGTGCACGTCATCCTGGGGGATCCGGAACGCCACGAACGCCACGATTCCCGCGACGACGAAGGCTGCGGCCGAAAAGGCGTCCACGGAGGCGAGGCCCCACTCCAGGCGCAGGGGGCGGGCGGCGAGCTTGCCCAGGAAGCATCCGACGTTGATGGCCTGCATCATGACCGAGTACGCCCGGGCGCGGCGCGTCGGTTCGGTGCGCCCCACGGCGCCCAGGAGGACCGCTCGCGTCGCGGCGCCACCGATGGCCACCAGGGCCAGGCCGGCGACTGCCGGGGCGGGCGAGCGGGCGAAGGCGAGGAGCGTGAACCCCAGGGACTGGAGGAGGTAGGAGCCCACCAGCATGCGCCGGAAGCCGATCCGGTCCGCCACGGCCCCGCCCAGCGACGGAAGGATGCACAGCCCCAGTCCGAAGGCGCCCGCGACCCAACCGGCGCCCACGTCGTCGAAGCCTGCGACCTCGACCAGGTAGACGCCCATGACGATGTAGGCGCTGAAGAAGGCGGTCCACTCCACCACGGCGAGGAGGTTCACCGAGCGCAGCAGCGACGCTTCCAGGCGGCGGATTGACACGGAAGCCTCCGGCGACGGGCGGATTGTA